>NZ_CAFI01000412.1 GCF_000239775.1 Bradyrhizobium sp. ORS 375 | reverse complement strand
GTTGCCGGGGTGCGCAGGTGGGCTCAGTGTCAGCTCTCCGCCACCGCATCGCCCCAGGCGTGCGCGATCTCGGTCGCGCCGCTGTTCACCTCGCCCTGGCGCAGCACGATGCTGGGGCAGGCGAACTTCATCGGCATGGTCTGCACCGGCGCCGGCACGGTCTCGAATTTCGCCGTGAGCGCACTCATCACCTCTGCCGGAAGCCGCGTATCCGCGCCGACCAAATCGCCTTCGCTGGCGTCGATGCGGGGCTGGTGGATCGCGGCGTCGAGGTCCATGCCGTAATCCATCACGAAGGACAGCATCTGCGCCACCGCGGGCAGGATGCGGCGGCCGCCGGAGGCGCCGAGCGCGAGGCGGCGGCCATCGGCGGCCTCTGCGACCACCGGCGTGTAGTTGGTGAGGCAGCGCTTGCCGGGCGCGAGCGAGTTCGTGGTGCCGGGCGTCGGGTCGAACCACATGATGCCGTTGTTCATCATGATGCCGCTCTGCGGCGCCTGGAACTTCGAGCCGAAGCCCGACAGCAAGGTCTGCGTCACCGCGGCCATGTTACCGTCACGGTCGATCACCGAATAATGCGTGGTGCAGGCCGGTGCGAGGTATTCGGCGCCCAGCGCGCGCTTGCCCGCGGCATCGCCCATGTCATTGAGGCGCTCGCGATAGGCCGATTGCATCGCCTCGGCATAGGCGATGAAGGTGCCGGCGTCGGGCGCCCTGCCGGCGACAATGCTCGTCTGCATCAGCCGCAGCGCGTGCGCCAGCGTTGGCCCCGCCGTCAGCTCCGGCGTCGCGAACACCGTGCCGCCGCGATAGGGGATGCGCAGCGGCTCGCGATGATGGGCTTCAAACGCCGCGAGATCCTCGACGGAGAGCGCGCCGCCGGCCGCCTGAATGTCGCGGGTCAGCGAGCGTGCGATGTCGCCCTGGTAGAAGTCGCGGGCGCCGGCGCTGGCGAGATGCGCGAGCGTCGCCTTGAGTTGCTCCATCGGCAGCCGCGTCACCGCCTTGGCGCCCCATTGCGGGTTGGGCGGCAGGCCGTCCTTGAGGTAGGCCGCGGCGCTGCCGGGATAGCGGCGCAGATCGGCGGCGCAGCTCGAAATCATCACCGTGGTCCACCAGTCCACCAGCAGGCCCTCGGCGGCGAGCTTGACGCTCGGCGTGACGAGGTCCTGCCATGGCAGCCGGGCGTAGCGGCTGTGCGCCGCCGCCATGCCGGCAACGACGCCAGGCACCGCGATGGCGCCGGGACCGTGCAGATTGCGGTCGTCCTTGACGCGCGGCCATGGGAAGATGTCAGGGGACACGCTGCCGTCGTTCGCCAGCGGATAGTCCTCGACGCGCAAGCTGTTCGGCGCCCGCATGCCGTAGTCGATCACCTCGACGCGATTCTCCTTGGCGCGATACAGCACCATGGCGCCGCCGCCGCCGAGCCCGCTCATCCACGGCTCGACGACGCCGAGCGCAAAGCCGGTCGCGACGACGGCATCGATGCAGTCGCCGCCCGCGGCCAGCACCTCGGCGCCGATCTCGGCCGCGCGACGCGACTGCGCCGCCACGATGCCGCCCTTGCTGGTCACCGCCGGCTTGCGGATCTGCTGGCGATTGGAAAACTGGTTCGGCATGGCAACTCCCCTCGATCCGCCGCAATTGTCGGGCGAATTGACACCGGCCGGCGCCGCCACGCAATCGGCGCCAGCGCCTGCCTCCTCAGCTCAGATCGAATGGCCGAAGGGGTGTTGAGGATTAATTTACCATTCGGAACTAGGGTCGTCGGCAGACCAGATCGATCTCGATCAGCGCGTCATAGGCAAGGCCGGTGACGCCGACGCAGGTGCGGGCCGGAAGCCGGTCCGGCGGAAAGAATGAACGATAGGTTTCATTCATTGCTGCGTAATCCCGCTGGAATTCGGTCAGGTAAATCCGAGACATCACAATATGTTCGAGGCCGAGGTTGAGACCTTGGAGGATGTACTTCAAGTTCTGCATCACCGCCTTCGTCTGATCTACGATCCCCTCCGGCAGCACGCCCGGCGCCTCCGGTGAGTCCGGCATCTGGCCGGTGACGAACACAAAGCCATCGGTCTCCACGGCATGGCTGAACGGCGCGACGGGCTTGGTCGCGCCGGCGATCATGTGGAACTGCATGGGGAGGGTCCTCTCGTTTAAGGCTCGCTGGGAAACACAATACAGGTCGTCATTGCGAGGAGCGCAGCGACGAAGCAATCCAGAGTCGCGCGTGACGCCCTGGATTGCTTCGCTTCGCTCGCAATGACGGAGATCTGGGACCTGGCGGAGTCAACTCAACCCGCATCCTCGAACAGCCGCTTGCTCAGGATGGCGTGGACGCCCCAATTGCCATCGACCACTTGCGTGACGCCGAAATCGACCGCGGCCGACATCAGCGCCACGGCCTCGTCCTCGCTGAGCCCTTTGATGTGCATCAGGAAGCGGCGCATCTTGCGGAAGGCGTCCTTCATCGCGAGGTCGAGCGACGACTTCGCGTAGACCTCGCTCTGGCCCTGCGCGCCGAACTCGGCGAGGTAGTTCGGATGGCTGAAGCCGGTCAGCACCCAGTCGGTTTCGGTCTCGATCAAGGGATAGCTGAGATCGGCGAACGGTTGGCCCGCGAGCTGCGTCTTCTTGTGGAGGATGATCTGGAACGTGCCGGTCATCGAGCACTCGATCGCGGTGCCGCCGAGTTCGCCGTCGCCTTGCGTGGCATGGGGATCGCCGACTGACAGCAGCGCGCCGGGCACTGCGACCGGCAGATACACGGTCGATCCCTTGCCGAGCCGCCAATTGTCGAGATTGCCGCCGAAGTAGGAGGGCGGAATCGAATCGACGAAATCGGCCTCGCGCGGCGCCACGGCGATGACGCCGAAATGCGGCCGCAGGGGAATGCGGATGTTGTCGAGCACGCCGTGGCGGCGTTTGATGCTGCCGGGCGCGACGGGCACGCCGGGATAGTCGTAGGTCGCGTGCACGACGCCGGACGGATCGGTCTGCGGCTCCCAGCGATAGGAATAGAGCGCACGCGCATGCGGCTCGGGGGCGTCGGCGAAGATCTCGTAGATCGTCACCGCTTCCCGCGGAGCCGGCGGGGCGATCAGTTCGTTGTAGTGATAGCCCCACCACGCCGCGACGCTGGAGCCGAACACGCGGCCCTGATGCTTGGGGTTCCGGCTCGGCCGCGGCACGATGTCGAGGATGCGGACCTCGAGCACGTCGCCCGGGTGCGCGTCCTTGACCGCCACCGGGCCGGTGCAGATGTGCACGCCAAAGCCTTCGCCGGCGCCGCGGCCGAACACGCTGGCGTCCATCGGCCCGGCGCCGCGGCGGTCGACGTTCTTCTTCGCCTTGCTCCAGCCGAACACGCTGAGCGCGGCGGCATCGCCTGCGATCATCAGCTCCGGATCATCGGAGGCGTGCTGGGTCAGCGTCTCGATCGTGATCGTGTCGCCGGAGGCGATCTCGAGCTGCGGCGGCAGCGAGCGGCTGAAATAGCCCCAATGCACGTGCTCGGCAGACGCGGCGAGATGATGATGATGGCGGCGCGCGTCCTGATCGTTGGCCGGGGCGGGCAGGGTGACATCGCTCTTGAGCGAGGCCGGAGCCTGACAGGCGCGTTGCTGCGCCAGCGCATCCTGTGGCCAGCCGCGCTGGCCGCGCGGCGCCATCGAGGTCACCGCCTGCTCGGCCTTCTGCTGCCGGAACTCGCGCGGCGACAGGCCGAAACGGGCACGGAAGCTGCGGCTGAAATGCGCGGAGTCGGCAAAACCGTAGCGATAGGCGATCTCAGAGATCGAGTGATGCGCCTCGGCCGGGTTGGACAGATCGGTCCAGGCGCGCTGCAGCCGGCGCTCCTTGAGGTAATGGCTGAAATTGTCCCCCGCGCTCTCGAACAGTTTCTGCAGATAGCGCTCCGAGATGCCTTCGGCCTGGGCGACGCGCGCGGGCGTCAGCTCGGCATCGTCGAGCCCGCGCTCGATCGCCTGGCAAATCCGGTGCAGCGTCGCCGCCTGGGTCGCACTGTTGCCGGCCTCGGACGTCGGCGCAGCCTGCTGGTGCGCCAGCGTCAGCACGAGATCGACCAGGCTCTGCGCCACCGTGCTCCACTCGGCATCGCTCAGCGTCGCCAGCGTGCGCGCCGTCGCCTCGATGGTGCGGCAGACCACATCGGCGAGCCCGCTTGGGGCGATCACCTGCGGCTTTGCCAGCCTCAGCTTGCCGCTGATCCGGCCATGCAAGGCGTCCGATGTCACCGAGAACACGATCGCGCGCAGATCGCGCTGGAACGCGAGACTCCAGTCGGCGGTTCGCGGCAGCAGGATCAGATGGCCGGCGGGAATGATGCGATGCGTGTCGCCGCAGCGAAGCACCGCGCCATCCTCGATCGCGAGCAGCGCGATCGGCAGGTCCTCCTGAACCTGCGGAACCGCCGCAATCGCCTGCGCGCCCGCCGCCAGCCGCGACAGCGCGATGCCCGGCGCATTGCGGTGCGAGGCGGTGGCATGGCCTTCATGGAACGGCGATTTCGTCGCGGGCTGCAGCCCGACCGCGTTCAGCACGTCGCGCCATGCCTCGGGGCGCTCGCCCTCGGCATAGGATTCGCTGGTGAACGGACGGAAACTCATGGCACGCCCCGGGTCCGGGAATTCAAAGCAACCCCCGTGCCAGATGAGCTTCATAGATTGTCGTGTTTCGGTTTTGATCAGTCCGGTGCTCCAAAGCTCATTGTGATCTGCGGTGGCGCCGCGTCCGCGGTCTTTTCCCCTCCCCCTTGCGGGGAGGGGTTAGGGGTGGGGGTCCACAACGGCAGTGTCGCTCGGGGCGCCCCCACCCAACCCTCCTCCGCAAGCGGGAGAGGGAGCGCACTGTGCGCAAGGAGAGAACTTGCCTCACGCCGACATCAATCACACCGGAACACGTTCTTCCGGATCGTGCCGTGCACGCCCCAATTCGCATCCACCACCTGCGTGACACCGAAATCCGCGCCGACCGACATCAGCGAGATCGCCTCGTCCTCGCTGAGATGATGCACCGTCATCAGGAAGCGGCGGAGTTTGCGGAAGGCGTCGCGCATGGCGCGGTCGAGGCTGGAGTGGTTGGCGATCTCGGTCTGCGCGTTGGCGCCGAGCTCGGCGAGATAGTTCGGATAGGTGAAGCCGTAGACCGACCAGGCCTCGCTGGTCTCGAGCAGCGGATGCGTCAGCCCTTCGAGCGAAGTGCCGCCGAGATCGTTCTTCTTGTGCAGGATGAACTCGAAGTCGCCGGTCAGCGAGGTCTCGATCGCGGTGCCGCCGAGCTCGCTGTCGCCCTGCGCGGCATGGGGGTCGCCGACCGAGAAATAGGCGCCGGGCACCGCGACCGGATAATACATCCGCGCGCCCTTGCCGATGCGCCAGTCGTCGATGTTGCCGCCGGTGTAGCTCGGCGGGATCGAGGAAACGTAGTCCGCCTCGGACGGCGCCAGCCCCATGGTGCCGAAATGCAGCCGCGCCGGCACCTTCACGTTCGGCAGGATGTTCTCGCGCTTCTTGATCGTCCTATGATCGACCGGCACGCCGGGATAGTCGATGGTCGGATGCACGATGCCGTCGGGATCGGTCTGCGGCGTCCAGACGTAGTTGTAGACGGCCTTGGCGAACGGCTCGCCCGCGGTGTCGAGCTCGAAGATGGTCACGACCTCGCGCGGCTTCGGCTCCTCGATCAGGTCGTGATAGTGAAAACCCCAATTGGCGGCGGCGTTGGAGCCGAAGCATTTGCCGGCATGGCAGCCGCATTGGCTCGGCCGCGGCCGGATGTCGAGGATGCGCACCTCCAGCACGTCGCCGGGCTCCGCGCCCTCGATCGCGACGGGACCGGTGAGCAGGTGCACGCCGATGCCTTCGCCCGCGCCGCGGATGAACGGGCCCTCGGTCGGGCCGGAGCCGCGCCGCGCGACCGCCTTATGCTCCTTGGTCCATTTGAAAACGCTTTCGGCGCCGGGATCGTCCTTGATCATGCGCTCGTAGTCGTCATTGGCGTGATGCGTCAGCGTCTCGATCGTGGCGCGGTCGCCGGAGCGCAAGGTGAGCGCGGGTGTCACCACCTTGGAGAAATAGCCCCAATGGACGGTCTTGTTGGACACCGGCAGCAGATGGTGCTTCATGTGAGGGCCTCTTCGCTCAGAGATCGATGGTGTTGCGTCGTGAATTCGCAGACCGGCCTCATGGTTCGAGACGGCGCTACGCGCCTCCTCACCATGAGGGTTTGGTGTCTGGGTGGAATCGAGCGCGCCGCACCCACAGACCTCATCCTGAGGAGCCCGCCGCAGGCGGGCGTCTCGAAGGATGGCCGCGGGGTCGGTGCGAACAACGCGCTCATGCGACCGCGTCCTTCGGCCGCTCGGCCTCCATCACCGAGAGGAAGCGCGCGGTCAGCGGATGGCGCGGGTTGGTCAGCACCTCATGGGCCGGCCCCTGTTCGAGGATGACGCCGCCATTGAGGAAGGCGACGCGGTCGGCGACCTCGTCCGCGAAGCGGATCTGATGCGTCGAGATGATCATGGTCAGGCCATCGTCGATGGCGAGGCGGCGGATCACCTCCAGCACCTCGTTGACCAGCTCGGGATCAAGCGCCGAGGTGGGCTCGTCCAGCAGCAGCACGCTCGGGTTCGGCGCCAGCGCGCGGGCAATGGCGACGCGCTGCTGCTGGCCGCCGGACAGATGCCGCGGCAGCGCGTTGGCGCGATGCGACAGCCCGACGCGCTCGAGCAGCTCTGTGGCGCGACGCTCGGCTTCGAAGCGACCCAGGCCGTGCACCCAGCGCAAGGGGCCCGCGATGTTCTCCTTCGCCGTCAAATGTCCGAACAGGTTGAACTGCTGGAACACCATGCCGACGCCGACATTGGCGCGCTCATTGGCGATCGCGCGTGGCGACAGCTTGCGCCCCATGTCGTCGAAGCCGAGCTTGCGGCCGCCGACGCGGATCTCGCCGGAGTTCCAGTTCTCCAGATGATTGATGCAGCGGAGCAGGGTGCTCTTGCCGGAGCCGGAGGGACCGAGCAGCGCGATCACCTCGCCGATACGCACCGTGAGATCGAGGCCGTCGAGCACCTTGTTGCCGTCATAGGCCTTGCGAAGCTCCTTGACCTCGACGGCGACGTTGTTGCGGGCGATCGTGGCGGCGCGCCGGGCGCGGTCCTCGATCGACAGCGCGAGTGGCGGTGTCTCCTTCAACTCCGCGGGCTCGGGCGGGGCGGCCTCGGTCGCGGGGGAGGTCTCCTCCGCCAGCTCCAGCTTGGTCGCGAGATCGACGCGGCGCCACGGCAAGTAATCCGCAAGCTTGCGCTGCTTCGCCGTGCGGTCGAGATCGAGCAGCCACTCCAGCGCGAGCTGGATGACGCTGATCGCGCCGGTCAGCACCAGATAGATCAGGCCGGACGCGAAGAAGATCGAGAAGAAGTCGAAGGTGGAAGACGCCAGCTGCGTCGAGCGCAAAGTGAGCTCCTGCACGGCGATGACAGACGCGAGCGAGGAGTTCTTCAGCGCGCTCACCGCCTCGTTGCCGAAAGCGGGGATCATGGTGCGGATCGCCTGCGGCGCGATGATCCGGCGCATCAAGACGCCCGGCGTCATCCCAAGCGCCTGGCCGGCCAGCAGCTGGCCGCGATCGACGCCGAGCACGCCGGAGCGCAGCATCTCGGCGATGAACGGCGCCTCGTTGCAGGCGAGCGCGAGGCCGGCCGCCAGCACCGCCGGCAGCTTGATGCCGATATGCGGCAGCGCGTCGTAGGCGAACACCATCTGCAGGATCAGCGGCGTGCCGCGAAAGATCACGGTGTAGCCGCGTGCGATCACAGCCAGCGGCCAGAACCGGCTGAGCTGCATGGCGGCGAGGATGAGGCCGAGGATCAGTCCGCCGATCAGGCCGAGCGCGGTGACCTGCAGGGTCAGCTCGATGCCCTGCAAGAGGTACGGCATGCTGAGATAGTGCAGGAAGAGGGACATGAGCGGTCGGCCTGCGAGGTGCGTAGATTCGTAGGGTGGGCAAAGGCGCGACGCGCCGTGCCTACCGCGGTGGTGCGGAAGAAAAGACGGTGGGCACGCTTCGCTTTGCCCACCCTACGAGTCGCGTCGTGCGGCAGCGG
>NZ_CAFI01000414.1 GCF_000239775.1 Bradyrhizobium sp. ORS 375 | reverse complement strand
TTCCTCGGCACCGACCTGCCGTCGTCGAAGGTGATTCTCGGCAGCACACAGTTCTCGGTGTCGTATTCGAACTCGACCAAGCCGTTGTTCTCGGCCGCCGGCGCCAGCATGAACGACATCAACCAGGGCTATCTGGGCGACTGCTATTTGCTCGCCGGCCTTGCCGAGGTCGCCTACAAGGAGCAGTCGGTCATCTCCTCGATGTTCACCGTCAATGGCAACAACACCTATGGTGTGCGCTTCTACGTCAACGGTACAGCGCGCTACGTCACGGTGAACACGGCGCTCGCCAATGGCGGCAACATCTTCAACAATGGCAGCAGCGCGATCTGGGCGAGCCTCGCCGAGAAGGCCTATGCCGAGCTGCAGGCCAGCGGCGTCTACACCGGCAACTCGATCAACTACGGCAATTCCTACACCACGATCGGCAATGGCGGCGCGCCCGAGATCGCCCTGGAGGCGATCACCGGCGCCACCCAGATCACCGACTTCCGCGCCATGGGCGGATCGTGGGGCAAGGTCGTCTACAACTCGTCGTTCGGCGTGACAAACTACACCACCGGCAACGCGACCTCCAGCGTGCTGGCGACCATCGCCGCCAGCCTAGCGGCGGGCGACGACGTGATCCTGTCGTCCTACACCAACGCCAAGGACGCCACCGGCAAGACCACGCTGGTCGCCAATCACGCGATGTCGATCTACGGCTACAACAGCGCCACCGGCATGCTGCAGGTCCGCAACCCCTGGGGCTCGGCGGCGGGTCAATATTGGCAAACCACGTTCGAGGTCAGCCTCGCGACCCTGCTGGCGGCCGGCGACACCATCACGATTGACAATGTCGGCGATGCCAAGAAGCTCGCGGCGGCGACGACCACGACGTCGTCGGGCCTGAAGCTGACATCCGACGTCAACGATCTCTTCGGCGCCGCCTCCGGCTTCGTCCAGGCGATCGCCTCGCTTGGTGACGGCGGCTCGGCGAACGTCGCGTTCACGCAGGGCCAGACCTTGCAGCAGCGTACGCTGGCGATGCCGATGGCGGCGTGATCCGGCGTTTAGGCGACTGACAATGGACCGCCCCGGCGCAGCTGGGGCGGTCTTGTCGTACCAGCCCGTCGTCCTGCTGCGTCCATCGCCACTGTCATTCCGGGGCAAGGCCGTAGGCCTTGAACCCGGAATGACGAGGGAGGCCGCGACTGATCGGCATCTTGTGAGGCGGCACGTCGGGTGTCCTGGTTGTGGCCAGCAAGGTCATGCATTCCCCGTTAAGTATCCGACTTAACGCCATGCGAACGCGGGCCGCGGAGGGTGGCGGCGGGGACGTCGGACCGAGAGGTGGGATCAAGTCGATGCAGGCGTGTACGGATCAGGGCGCATGGGCGCTGGCGCTGTCATTGCACCTCCTCGGCATCGTCGCTGATCCCGGCCGCATCCAACACGAGGCCGGCCGCAGCGATGCGCTCTCGGTCGATGATCTGCTGCGCGCCACCGCGCGCTTTCCCGTCAAGGCCAAGCTCATCAGCTCGAAGATCGCGCGGCTGAAGTCCACGCCGCTGCCGACGGTCGCCGTGCTCCGGGACGGCGGCTTTGCCGTGATCGGCAAGGTGACCGAGACCGGCGTCCTCATCCAGGGCCTGAACGATGGGGGGCCGCGTCTGCTCGTCTTTGTTGAATTCGAAGCGATCTGGTCCGGCCAGTTGATCCTGATCGCCAAGCGCGCGGAGCTGTCGGATACCGCGCGACGGTTCAATTTCAGCTGGTTCGTCGCCGCGATCGGAAAATATCGCCGCATCCTGATCGAGGTGCTGCTGGCGTCGTTCGTGATCCAGCTGTTCGGCCTGGCGACGCCGATGATCTTCCAGGTCGTGATCGACAAGGTGCTGGTGCATCGTGGCCTGTCGACCTTGGAGGTGATGGTCGCAGGCCTCGCGCTGATCGCGCTGTTCGAGGCGGTGCTGTCGGGCCTGCGGACCTATCTGTTCACCCACACCTCCAACCGTATCGATGTCGAGCTCGGCGCACGGCTGTTCCGGCATCTGATGCGGCTGCCGCTGGCCTATTTCGAGAGCCGCCGCGTCGGCGACAGCGTGGCGCGGGTGCGCGAGCTCGAGACCATCCGGCAGTTCATCACCTCGTCCTCGATCACGCTGGTGCTCGATCTCGCCTTTGCCGCAGTCTTCATCGGCGTGATGTTCCTCTACAGCTCCACCTTGGCCTGGATCGTCTGCGCCACACTGCCGGTCTATGCGCTGCTGTCGCTCGCGACCACGCCGGCGTTCCGCACCCGGCTCGACGAAAAGTTCCGCCGTGGCGCCGAGAACCAGGCGTTCCTGGTCGAGAGCGTCACCGGCGTCGAGACCATCAAGGCCATGGCGGTCGAGCCGCTGATGCAGCGGCGCTGGGAGGAGCAGCTGGCGAGCTATGTCGGCGCCTCGTTCTCGGCCTCGCAGATCGGCAATTGGGCGAGCCAGGCCGCGAGCCTGCTCAACAAGGGCGTCGGCGCCCTGACGCTGTTTGTCGGCGCCGGCCTCGTGATCGCCAACAGAATGACAGTCGGCGAGCTCGTCGCCTTCAACATGCTGGCGAACCAAGTGTCGGGCCCGGTGCTGCGGCTCGTCCAGGTCTGGCAGGATTTCCACCAGGTGCGGCTGTCGGTCGAGCGGCTCGGCGACATCCTGAATACGCCGGTGGAGGCGCATAGCGGCGGTGCCGAGCAGAACCTGCCGCCGCTCGCGGGCGCGATCGAGTTCGAGCGCGTCACATTTCGTTACGGGCTCAATACCCAGCCGGTGCTGCGCGAGGTCTCCTTGAAGATCGGAGCAGGGCAGGTGGTCGGCATCGTCGGTCCCTCCGGCTCCGGCAAGAGCACGATCGCCAAGCTGGCGCAGCGGCTGTACCAGCCGGAAGCAGGGCGCGTGCTGGTCGACGGTATCGACACCGCCGTGCTCGATCCATCATGGCTGCGGCGGCAGATCGGCGTGGTGCTGCAGGAGAACGTGCTGTTCAATCGCTCGGTGCGCGACAACATCGCGCTGGCCGATCCGGCGCTGCCGATGGAGAGGATCGTCGAGGCCGCCAAGCTCGCCGGCGCGCATGAGTTCATCTGCCGCATGCCGCAGGGCTATGACACCGTGATCGGCGAGCGCGGCGTGTCGCTGTCCGGCGGCCAGCGCCAGCGCATCGCGATCGCGCGGGCGCTGGTCGGCGATCCCCGGATCCTGATCTTCGACGAGGCGACCTCGGCGCTCGACTACGAATCGGAGAGCATCATCCAGGCCAATATGCGCGACATCGTGCGCGGCCGCACCGTGCTGATCATCGCGCACCGGCTGTCGACGGTGCGCAGCGCCGACCGCATCCTGACCATCGAGAACGGCGTCATCGTCGAGGATGGCACCCATGAACAACTCGTGGCCGGCGGCGGCCGCTACGCGAACCTGCACCGCATCCAGTCCGCCGGCCGCTGAGGAGAGGGCGATGAGCACACCTGCAAGCCTTCTGCGTGGCCTGTCCTTCGGCGGCAAGACCTCGGAACAGGAGTTTCTCCCCGCGGCCCTCGAGATCACCGAGACGCCGCCCAATCCACTCGGGCGCATCACCGCGCTGGCGCTGTGCACCGTCACCTTTGCCGCCCTCGGCTGGGCCGTGCTCGGCAATGTCGACATCGTCGCCGTCGCCAGCGGCAAGGTGATCTCGCACACTCGCACCCAGGTGGTGCAGCCGTTCGAGAGCGCCAGCGTCAAGGCCGTGCTGGTGCAGCCCGGCCAGCGCGTGCGCGCCGGCGATCCGGTGATCGAGCTCGACAAGACCGCGGTTACCGCCGAGGCCGACCGCGCCCGCAGCGACCTGATCGCGAGCCTGCTGGATGAAGTGCGGCTGGCGGCGTTTCTCGATGGTGTCAAAAATGGACCGTTCGAATTGGTGGCCGGCGCTGAGCCGCTTGAGCGCGCGCGCGCACAGGCCCAATTGACCGCGCAGATCGCGATGCGCGCCAGTCAGCTGGCAGCGCTGGCTCAGGAGCGGGCGCAGCACATCGCCGAGCGCGAGGCGCTGCAGCAGACGGTGGCCAAATACGAGCAGACCCTGCCGATGGTGACGCAGCGCGCCGACATCCGCACCAAGGCGAGCGAGATCGGCAATGCCTCGATCATCGCCCGGCTGGAGAGCCAGCAGCTGTTGGTGGAGACCCGCTCGGAGCTCGAGATCAACAAGGCCAAGATCATCGCGCTGGATGCCACCATCGCCGGACTCGATCAGAAGATCGCGGCGACCGAGGCCGACATGCGCGACAAGGCGATGCGCGACCTGGCCACCGCGCGCGAGCGCGCCCGGGCCGCCGGCGAAGCGCTCACCAAGGCGACGCGCCGCGCTGAGTTGCAGACCCTGCGCGCGCCGATCGACGGGACCGTGCAGCAGATGCACGTCGCGGCCGCGGGCGCCGTGGTCACGCCGGCGCAGCAGCTGCTGTCGGTCGTGCCCGACGACGACCGGATCGAGGTCGAGGCTGTGGTCGAGAACCGCGACGTCGGCTTCGTCGAGGCCGGCCAGCGCGTCGAGCTCAAGGTCGATGCCTTTCCCTTCACGCGCTACGGCCTGCTCGGCGGCAAGGTGACCTCCGTCGACCGCGATGCCGAAGCGGCGCCGGTCAATCCCAATGGCGTGCAGGGCGCCGAGCGCCAGGCCGACCAGACCGATCGCGTCGAGGCCAGCGAGCGGCTGCGCTACATGGTCCACATCGCGCTCGATCGTGCGACGCTCGACGTCGATGGCCGCGCCGCGGCGCTGGTGCCGGGCATGTCGGTGAAGGCCGAGATCCTGACCGGCAAGCGGCGCATCATTGATTTCCTGCTGGCACCCCTGCGCGAGCACGTCCACGACGCCATGCGCGAGCGCTGAGCGCGCGAGCCGGCCGGCATGCTTAACGGGCTCCGGCGCATTTGAGCAAAAACGTACCGTCAAATCCGCACGCAGTCGCTTACGCAACGCTCGCGTTCGGGAGGTATGTTCCCGGCATTGGCTTTCCTCATTGCAGTGTTGTGGCTTGTCATCATGAACGAGACCAGATCGGTATTGCGCGATCTCGAGGACGCGATCGCCCGGGGCACGGCTGACAGCCGTGAGCGGGCGCTGTGGCATGCGACCGACCTTCTGCTCGCGGGTCGCTATGTCGAGGACGAGATCGCGACCTTCGGCGAAATCATCGGCCGGCTCGCCGACGAGATCGAGGTGGAGGCCCGCGCCAAGCTCGCCGACCGTCTCGCCAGGATCGAGTACTCGCCGGCCAGCGTCATCCGTAAGCTCGCTTTCGACGACGAGATCTGGGTTGCCGGCCCGGTGCTGCGCGAGTCCGAGCGGCTCGACGATGCGGCACTGGTCGAGAACGCCAGCACCAAGAGCCAGGCGCATCTGCTCGCGATCGCCGAGCGCAAGACGCTGAGCCCCGCGGTGACGGACGTGCTGGCGCGGCGCGGCGACCGCGAGGTCGCCACCGCGGTGGCGCGCAACCAGGGCGCACAGTTCTCGGGCTCGGGCTTCCTGCACATGGTCAAGCGGGCCGAGAATGATTCCATCCTGGCCGAGCATCTCGGCCGCCGGCTCGACATCCCCCGGCATCTGTTTCAGCAGCTGATCGCCAAGGCGTCGGACGACGTCGGCAAGCGGCTGGCGAGCGAACGTCCCGAACTGCTCGGCGAGATCGAGAGCTCGGTCGCCAATATCGCCGGCGAAATGCAGTCGAAGTTCGGGCCCGGCTCGCGCAACTACTTCGTCGCCAAGCGCACCGTGAGGATCCAGCATCGCCTCGGCAATCTGCACGAGAGCACCATCGCCGGCTATGCGACGGCGCACAAGGTCGAGGAGGTCACCATCGGTCTGTCGCTGCTCTCGGGACTGCCGGTCGACGTGGTTGATCGGGCGCTGTTCGACCGCGACCGCGAGGTGCTGCTGATGCTCGCCAAGGCGCTCGGCTTCTGCTGGGACACGATGATGGCGCTGGCCTTCCTGGGCGCGCGCGAGCATCGCATCACCGCCGGCGAGCTGGACGAGCTGGAGCGGAGCTATACCCGGCTGCAGACGCAGACCTCGCGCAGCGTGCTCGAATTCTATCAGTCGCGAAAGAATGCCGGGAAGGCCGGCGGCATGCATGCGCCACGCGCCGTGGCGCATTGAGGTCTGAAGCGAGAGAGGTGACCGCGGATGAATGGCATGGGACTTCATCTCCACAGCGGACCGCGGCCGCGCGCCGCCGTGGACCGCGCTGCGGTCGATGCCGCCTGGCACGTTCTCGAAGCCGCCAATGAGCTCGGCGACGAAGTCACCGTCGCCGCCTGCCGCCGCATCATCGATGCGAGCCTCAACGGCGCGGGCGCGGATGACGCGGATTTGCAGCGCGTGGCGGATTATTTCCGCTAGGTCTCGCCTCGGGGCTTCCCTAAACGGCCGGACCCGCGCGGCCCCACGATCCGCGTAAGCAAGGCACGATCTCGCCTCGTCATTGCGAGCGCAGCGAAGCAATCCAGCGTGGTGAGCGGGACTCTGGATTGCTTCGCTGCGCTCGCAATGACGCGCCGAAATAGCTCTCCTCAAACGAACAGCTCGTAGCCGAGATAAAAGCGTGACGTAACGGCTACGTTGAGATTGGCTCAGACCGCCGCAAGTTGCGGATCAGCTTTTCCAGCGCGCTTGGTCGTCTTGTGCTTCGCCGGCTCGAACAACGCGCTCGCGGCCAGTCCCGCCGTATCCGCGACCTCCGGATTGCGCGACACCATCGCGGCGACGATGGCGCCGTCGATCAGCAGCGCCAGCTGATGCGCGAAGCTCTCGGGCTCGGCCGCGCCCATCTCGCGCGCCAGCTTCTCGATATGCGCCAGCACCACTTTCTTGTGGCGCATCGCGATGGTGCGGAACTGCTTCTGGTCCTTGTCGTGCTCGCCGACCGCATTGATGAAGGGGCAGCCGTAGAAGCGCTCCTCGCTGAACCAGCTCTTCAGCGCCGGGAAGATGCGCGTGAGCTTGGTCTCGGCGTCGCCGCCGCCGCTCTCCATTTCCGCGATGAACCATTCGCGCCACTGCTTGCCTTCGCTTTCGAGCACGGCGGTGACGAGCGCGGTCTTCGAGCCGAACAGTTTGTAGAGAGTGGTCTTGGCCGTGCCGGCCTCGCTGATGATGGCGTCGATGCCGGTCGCGTTGATGCCGTTCTTGCAGAACAGCCGCGTCGCCGCGCCGAGCAGGCGGCCGCGCGCCGACTCATCATCACTTGCGACGATCGTCCGCGCGATCGCCTGCTTCTTGGCTGATTGTTTGCCCGCAGCTGACTTGCCCATGTGCGCAAGCTTAATCGCTGTGCGCGTGAGTCAGCAAGGCCGCTGATGCGGATGAGGCAGTGCTGCGCTCTATTTCATCGCTGACGGCAGCACTGTGCATCGCGCTTGGGCAGGCGGCGGTCGGCGGAATTCCGCCATGTCCGCCTAAGCCGCGAGGATCATTCTGCCTTTCGAAATCCGGGCGCTCTGGCACGCTTCGTGCAGGAAACAGACCGTTCGGTATCCTCGATCCCAGGGAGAGAAATGAGATGACCGCTGTGGTTCAGAAGACGGCCCTCACGGGCTGCCTCGCACCCATCGACAAGAACGGGCTCGAACAGCTCATCGCCAACGGCAAGGCCAACCCCAAGGTCATCAAGACCCTGAAGTGCAAAACCGTTGCGGAGGGCAAGTTCCGCCACGCCAACTACATCCGCAACCTCGCGCCCTACATCGTCGACGAGCCGCCGGGGCTGCTGGGCGACGACACCGCGCCGAATCCGTCCGAGGCGTCGCTCGCCGCGCTCGGGTCGTGCCTCGCCGTCGGCCTGCACGCCAATGCCGTGCATCGCGGCTGGACCGTGAACAAGCTCGAGCTGGAGCTCGAAGGCGATCTCAACATCACCGCGGTGTGGGGCACCGGTGACGTCAGCGAGAAGCCGGTCGGCTTCACCGACGTGCGCGTCAAGGTCGACATGGAGTGCGAGGGCATTCCGCAAGAGGAGGTCAAGGCGCTGATCGATCACGTCAAGAAGTGGTCGCCGGTCGCCAACACCTTCACGCGCCCCGTCAATCTCGAAGTGGGCGTCTAAGGCGGCTTCGACGCCAGCGCAGCGGAGGACGTCATGGGTTCACTCGGACAGCATCTGGCGGTCGATGGTGCGGGCGTCATGCCCGTGCCGCCGACCGTGGAGCAGGTGGCGGCGATCGCGCGCAACGAGCTCGCGCCGCTCGCCTCTGGCATCGACGCCGGAACAGTGTATCCGGCCGACGTGCTCCGCCGCTTTGGCGAGGTCGGTGCGTGGAGCAGCCATTTGCCGGACGGCGGCAAGGCCGATCTGAACAGTGCGATCGCCTCGATCGCGGCGATCGGCGAGGTCTGCGGCGCCTCGGCCTTCATGGCGTGGTGCCAGAACACGTTGGTCTGGTACGTCGCCAACTCCGACAACAAGGCGCTTGTCGATCGCCTGCTCGACGATACCGCCAGCGGCCGGATGCTCGGCGGCACCGGTCTCTCGAATCCAATGAAGAGCTTCTTCGGCATCGAGAAGCTGAAATTGAGGGGCCGGAAGGTCGAAGGCGGCTACGTCGTGCGTGGCGCGCTGCCCTGGGTCTCCAATCTCGGGCCCGACCACATGTTCGGCACGATCTTCGAGCGAGAGGATGCGCCCGGCGAGATCGTGATGTTCGTCGCCGATTGCGCCGATCCGGCGGTGACCTTGCAGCCGTGTCAGCCGTTCCTCGCAATGGATGGCACCGGCACCTACGGCATCCAGTTCCGTGACCTGTTCGTGCCGGATGAGCTGATCCTCGCCGACCCGGCGGGGCCATTCGTCAAGAAGATCCGTGCCGGCTTCATCCTGCTGCAGGCCGGCATGGCGCTCGGCCTGATCAAGGACTGCATCAAGATCATGCAGGAGGTCGAGGCGCCGCTCGGCCACGTCAACCGTTATCTGCCGCAACAGCCGGTCGATTTCAGCGCGCTCGCCGACGAACTCGCCCGCGAGACGGCCGAACTCGCCAGCGACCCCTACAACAGGGACGAGACCTACTGGCGCAAGGTCGTCGCGCTGCGCCTGCGCGCCGGCGAGGCCAGCGTCGCTGCGGCTCACGCCGCGATGCTCCATTGCGGAGCGCGCGGCTATCTCAAGGGCAATCGCGCCGAGCGTCGCCTGCGCGAGGCCTATTTCGTCGCGATCGTCACCCCCGCGACCAAGCAGCTCCGCAAGATGCTCGCCGACGGCTGACGCCGGCGAGAACGGCAAACAACGAAGTTTAGACCAGGAGAGGCCTGCCATGACGGACGTACTGATTACTGCCGGCGAACTCGCTGACTTCATCAAGACCGAGCCGTGTGTCGTCATCGACACCCGCAATCCCGATGCCTACGCTGCGGGCCATCTTCCCGGCGCCGTGAACGTCCATGAGATCTTCACCTATCTCGCAACGTCGACGCCCGAGGGCATCGCGGAGCTGAAGACGAAGTTCGCCGACGCATTCGGCGCCGCCGGCCTGTCGGGCGCGGAAACCGCCGTGGTCTATGAGCAGTCGATGAACTCCGGCTTCGGCCAGTCGTGCCGCGGCTATTTCCTGCTCACCATGCTCGGCTATCCCAAGGTGAAGGTGCTGCATGGCGGCTACGACGCCTGGGTTGCCGCGGGCATGCCGGTCACGACCGACGTGCCGTCGCCGACCAAGGCCTCGTTCGCGATCGTGCCGGAGGCGGGCAGCATCCTGATCGATGCCAAGGCGATGCTGGCTGCCGTGGGCAATCCCGCGATCGCCATTCTCGACGTGCGCGACGTCGACGAGTGGATCGGCGATTCGTCCTCGCCTTACGGCAAGGATTTCTGTCCGCGCAAGGGCCGCATCCCCGGCGCCGTGTGGCTGGAATGGTACCGCATGATGAAGCCGACCGCGGAAGGCCCGCGCTTCAAGTCGAAGGACGAGATCCTTGCCGAATGCGCCACAGTCGGCATCACCGTGGACACGCCGGTCTATCTCTACTGCTTCAAGGGCGCCCGCGCGTCGAACACCTTCCTCGCACTGAAGAACGCAGGCGTGAAGGATGTGCGCATGTACTTCGGCTCGTGGAACGAGTGGTCGCGCGACCCGTCGCTGCCGATCGAGGAAGGTCTCCCAATGCCGGCGATGACCAGCAAAGCGGCATAGAAGCTGCATGAGGTGCATGTCCGGCCGCTGAAAATTGCGGCCGGATGAGCAGTTTGAAGGCGCTGAGAGCGCAGGTGTGACAAAGGGGCGCAGCACATGTCGATTTTCGATGATCCGTTCGACGCCGATTCCCGCGTGAATGCCGGTTGTATTTGCGGCCAGCATCGCAGCCCGGCAGAACATGAGCACGCCACGCTGGCGCTGCGTTGTGAGCCTGTCGTGGCGTCGCAAGAGAAACGCTACGAGAACGTCGTTGCCTCGGCCGTGCTGCGCGCGGTGTTTCCGGAAGTCACCACGCGGCGTGCGTTCCTGAAATCGGTCGGCGCCGCGACGGCGCTTGCGGCTGTCTCGCAGTTCTTCCCGCTGAAGACGGCGACCGAAGCTTTTGCCGAGGCCGGCACGCCGGAGAAGAAGGATCTCAAGGTCGGCTTCATTCCGATTACCTGCGCGACGCCGATCATCATGGCGGCACCGCTTGGCTTCTATGCCAAGGCGGGTCTCAACGTCGAGGTCGTGAAGACCGCGGGCTGGGCCGTGATCCGCGACAAGACGATCAACAAGGAATACGACGCCGCGCATATGCTGGCGCCGATGCCGATCGCGATTTCGCTCGGCCTGGGCGCGCAGCCGATCCCGTTCACCGTGCCCGCGATCGAGAACATCAACGGGCAGGGCATCGTGCTGTCGATGAAGCACAAGGACAAGCGCGATCCGAAGGACTGGAAGGGCATGAAATTCGCCATTCCGTTCGACTATTCGATGCACAATTACCTGTTGCGCTATTATCTCGCGGAGCACGGCATCGATCCCGACACCGACGTGCAGTTGCGCTCGGTGCCGCCGCCGGAGATGGTCGCCAATCTCAGGGCCGACAACATCGACGGCTTCCTCGCCCCCGACAACATCTGCCAGCGCGCGATCTATGACGGTGTCGGCTATCTGCACATCCTCTCGAAGGAGATCTGGGACGGCCACCCCTGCTGCAGCTTCGCCGCCAGCCGCGAGTTCATCACGTCGGCACCGAACAGCTTTGCCGCGCTGACCCGCGCCATCGTCGACGCCACCGCCTATGCGTCCAAGGCCGAGAACCGCAAGCAGATCGCGGAGGCGATCGCGCCGGCCAACTACATCAATGCGCCGGTCACGGTGCTGGAGCAGGTGCTGACCGGCACCTATGCCGACGGCCTCGGTGGGGTGAAGACCGACCCGAAGCGCGTCGACTTCGATCCGTTCCCGTGGCAGTCCTTCGCGGTGTGGATGCTGACCCAGATGAAGCGCTGGGGCCAGATCAAGGGCGACGTCGACTACAAGGCGGTCGCCGAGCAGATCTATCTCGCCACCGACACCCGCAAGGTCATGACCGACATGGGGCTCGCGCCGCCGAAGGACTCCTACAAGTCGTTCTCGGTGATGGGCAAGAGCTTCGATCCGACCAAGCCGGACGATTATGTCGCAAGCTTCAAGATCAAGAAGGCGTCGTGATGGCGATGGAGGCGACGCTGCCAGTCACACCACCGGTGTCGTCCCGGCGAACGCCGGGACCCATACGCCGTGACCTCGCTTGGGGCGGGGGCGGTAGCGGCAATCTTATCCAGCCATTGAATTCGGTGGTTATGGATCCCGGCGTTCGCCGGGATGACGGCGGTGGGTGGGGCTGCTGATGACCACCTCACTCCGTCTCCGCGCTGCCGTCGTCTCCATCGTCCTGCTCGCCGTCTTCCTCGGCGCGTGGCACATCGCCACGCGTAGCACGGGCGCGGCCGCCAACATGAGCCCGGAATACGCCAAGCTGATGGGCATGACCGCCACGCAAGGCAAGTCCGCCATGCCCGGGCCGCTCGATGTCGGCGCCAAGCTTTGGGAGCATTTGAAGCGGCCGTTCTACGATAATGGGCCGAATGACAAGGGTCTCGGCATCCAGCTCGCCTACTCGATTGGCCGCGTCATGCTCGGCTATTTGATCGCGGTCGCCATCGCGATTCCGCTCGGCTTCCTGATCGGCATGTCGCCGTTGATAAGCAAGGCGCTCGATCCGTTCATCCAGATCCTCAAGCCGATCTCGCCGCTCGCCTGGATGCCGCTGGCGCTCTACACCATCAAGGATTCCAGCCTCTCGGCGATCTTCGTGATCTTCATCTGCTCGGTGTGGCCGATGCTGATCAACACCGCCTTCGGCGTCGCGAGCGTGCGGAAGGAATGGATCAACGTCGCGCGCACGCTCGAGGTCGGAAACTTTCGCCGCGCCTTCACCGTCATCCTGCCGGCGGCCGCGCCGACGATCCTGACCGGCATGCGGATCTCGATCGGCATCGCCTGGCTCGTGATCGTCGCGGCCGAGATGCTCGTCGGCGGCACCGGCATCGGCTACTTCGTCTGGAACGAGTGGAATAACCTGTCGATCACGAACGTGATCATCGCCATCCTGCTGATCGGTGTCGTCGGCATGGTGCTGGACCAGCTCCTCGCCCGCGTCTCGCGGCTCGTGACGTTTCCGGAGTAGAGGATGATACTGGTGATCCCAAGCGACGCTGCGCTCTTACCTCTCCCCGCTTGTGGGGAGAGGTCGGATTGCATCGAAGATGCAATCCGGGTGAGGGGGTACAGGTCTCCCGACACTCACGCCTGGCGCATTAGCCACTCATCTTCTCAGATGGCTCGCACCGCCCGTGCCGCTGCCCCTCACCCCAACCCTCTCCCCGTGAAGAACGGGGAGAGGGGGCGCACAGCCGTCGCGGAGGCCGCTCGATGACATCGGACAAGTTCATCTCGATCGAAGGCATTGCCAAGCGCTACGAGGGCACGCGCAGCACGACGATCTTCGAGAATCTCTGGCTCGGCATGGCCCGCGGCGAGTTCGTCTGTGTGATCGGGCATTCCGGCTGCGGCAAGACGACGGTGCTCAATATCCTCGCTGGCCTCGATGCGCCGAGCGAGGGCGTGGTCGTCGTCGACGGCCAGGCCATCGAAGGCCCCAGCCTCGACCGTGCGGTGATTTTCCAGAGCCATGCTCTGCTGCCGTGGCGGACGGTGCTCGGCAATGTCGCCTATGCGGTCTCCTCGAAATGGCGCAAATGGGATCGGGCCAAGGTCAAGGCGCATGCGCTGAAATATATCGAGCTGGTCGGCCTCGCCGGCTCCGAGCACAAGCGGCCGTCGGAGCTGTCCGGCGGCATGAAGCAGCGCGTCGGCATTGCACGGGCGCTGTCGATCACGCCGAAGATCATGCTGATGGACGAGCCGTTCTCGGCGCTCGACGCGCTGACGCGCGGCACCCTGCAGGACGAGGTCCGGCGCATCTGCGTCGAGACCGGGCAGACCGTGTTCATGATCACCCACGACGTCGACGAGGCGATCTATCTTGCCGACAAGATCGTGCTGATGACCAACGGGCCCGGCGCCGTGCTCGCGGAGATCGTCGAGAACCCGCTGCCGAAGGACCGGCTGCGCGGTGATCTGCACCGTCATCCGCTTTACTACGCGCTGCGCAACCATATCATCGACTTCCTGGTCAGCCGCAGCAAGACCTTCGTCGCGGAGACGCCGGATCATGATCCGCGCAAGGTGCCGGTGGTGAAGATCGGCCGGACCGAGCCGACCATCGTCGCGTCCAAGCCGGCAGACAGCGATGCGCCGCAGGCCGCCGCGCGCTGACGCTTAGAAGAAACCTGTCAACGAAGCCCATCAAGGGAGACCAAGCATGAAGCGATCCGACCTCACTGAGAAGCTGCTCGACATCAAGCGCGAGAAGGGCTGGAGCTGGAAGTACATCTGCGAGAAGATCGGCGGTTATTCCGAGGTGCTGATCGTCGGCGCCGTTCTCGGCCAGATGAAGCTGACCAAGCCGCAGGCCGCCAATGCCGGCGAGCTGTTCGGGCTGTCGAAGTCCGAGATCGCGATGCTGAACGAGACGCCGATGCGCGGCGAGGGCGTGCAGATGCCGCCGACCGATCCGCTGATCTACCGTTTCTACGAGCTGGTGATGATCAACGGCCCGGCCTGGAAGGAGCTGATCCAGGAGGAGTTCGGCGACGGCATCATGTCGGCGATCGATTTCGACATGGTGATGGAGCGCCTGCCGAACGCCAAGGGCGACCGCGTCAAGATCACGATGTCGGGCAAGTTCCTGCCGTACAAATATTACGGCGCCAGTGGCAACGTGCCGGAATATGGCTTCAAGGAAGAGTAGGCAAAGGGGAGTAGCGAACAGAGGTCTCCCCGTTCGCTACTCCCAATTCGCTATTCGCCTGTCGTTACTGCCCAGCCTTGATCTGCGCCACCGCCGTCGCCAGCAGCTCGCTCATCTTGGCTCGGATATCGGCCTCGGTGACACCCTTGGCCGAGAGATCGCCCAGCACCTTGCGCACGACATCGGCGTCGCCGGCCTCCTCGAAATCGGCCGCGATGACCTCCTTGGCATAGGCGTCGGCGTCCGCGCCGGACTTGCCGAGCTTTTCGGCCGCCCACAGGCCGAGGAGCTTGTTGCGGCGGGCTTCCGCCTTGAATTTCAATTCCTCGTCGTGGGCGAACTGCTTCTCGAACGCGTCCTCGCGCTTGTCGAACGTGGTCATAGCCGGAACTTCCAGTGTTGCCGAAAAGGGTTAACCGCGCAGGCGGTTGCGGGGCGGTGGCCGCATGCCTAAATAATTGGAACACAACGCCAATACAACGGGCACGAGGCCGCAGGAAGGCCGGTAAAACTGAGATCCGGAGGTCCGGATCGATTGTGCTCGGGACCCCAATGGGATAGGTTCGAACCGGCCCGGTTCTTGTTCTGTTTCCGTAGAGATCCAGGCCCTCGCGGCAGCTCCGTCGTGGTCCTGTCCAAAGTCATCCGGAGCCCACCATTTCATGGATTTCAACAAAACACGGTACATCCCAATGAGCCGTCGGCGTCGCATTTATGAAGGCAAGGCCAAGGTCCTTTACGAAGGTCCGGAGCCGGGCACCCTGATCCAGCACTTCAAGGACGACGCCACCGCCTTCAATGCCAAGAAGCACCAGGTGATCGAAGGCAAGGGCGTCCTCAACAACCGGATCTCGGAGTACCTGTTTCAGCACCTCAACGACATCGGGGTGCCGACCCACTTCATCCGCCGCCTCAACATGCGCGAGCAGTTGATTCGCGAGGTCGAGATCGTCCCGCTCGAGGTCGTGGTGCGCAACGTGGCGGCGGGCTCGCTGTCGCAGCGCCTCGGCATCGAGGAAGGCACCCAGCTGCCGCGTTCGATCATCGAATTCTATTACAAGAACGACCAGCTCAACGATCCCATGGTATCGGAGGAGCACATCACGGCGTTCGGCTGGGCGACGCCCCAGGAGATCGACGACATCATGGCGCTCGCCATCCGCGTCAACGACTTCCTGACCGGTCTCTTCCTCGGCATCGGCATCCGCCTGGTCGACTTCAAGATGGAGTGCGGCCGGCTGTTCGAGAACGAGATGATGCGGATCATCGTCGCCGACGAGATTTCCCCCGATTCCTGCCGGCTGTGGGACATCAAGTCGAACGAGAAGCTCGACAAGGACCGCTTCCGTCGTGATCTTGGCGGCCTTCTGGAGGCCTATACCGAGGTCGCCAAGCGTCTCGGCATCCTCATGGAGAACGAGCGCCCGGCGGGCTCCGGCCCGGTCCTGGTCAAGAGCTAAAGGGAATCAAGACGTGAAAGCGCGTGTCACGGTGACACTCAAAACCGGCATCCTCGATCCCCAGGGCAAGGCGATCGAGGGCGCCCTCAAATCGCTCGGCGTCGACGGCGTCGCGTCGGTCCGCCAGGGCAAGGTGTTCGACATCGAGCTCGCCGGCACCGACAAGGCCCAGGCGGAGGCGGCGCTGAAGGCCGCCGCCGACAAGCTGCTCGCCAACACGGTGATCGAGAATTACCGGGTGGAGCTGCTGGGGTAGGGCGATATGGCCGTAACCAACCGCGAGATCTACGAGTTGTTGCTGGAGATATCGCGTGATCTGGTCCGTGTCGAAAACTCAGTCGATGAGCTTCTTGCCAACGTACGAGCGTTGAACGAGGAGTCTTCGTCAAACTTAAAGACCCTCGCGGCATTGCGAGGGAGCGATCCACGAGCAAGCACCTGAAGATCATGAAATCCGCCATCCTCGTCTTCCCCGGCATCAACCGCGAACGCGACATGGCGCGGGCGTTGCGCATGATCTCCGGCCATGAGCCCGCGATGGTCTGGCACGCCGAGACGTCGCTGCCGAAGGGCACCGACCTCGTCGTCGTCCCCGGCGGCTTCTCCTACGGCGACTATCTGCGCTGTGGGGCGATCGCCGCGCGAGCACCGGTCATGGATGCCGTGCGCGATCATGCCGCGAAAGGCGGTCTCGTGCTCGGCGTCTGCAACGGCTTCCAGATCCTGTGCGAATCCGGCCTGCTGCCGGGCGTGCTGATGCGCAACGACCGGCTGAAGTTCATCTGCAAGGACGTGCATCTGCGCGTCGAGCGGTCGGATACGCCGTTCACCCGCGGCTACAACGCGGGCCAGGTCATCCGCGTGCCGGTCGCCCATGGCGAGGGCAACTACGCGGCGGACGAGGAGACCCTGAAGCGGCTCAACGGCGACGGGCGTGTGCTGTATCGCTACTGCTCGGCCGACGGCGAGGTTGGCGACCTCAGCAACATCAACGGCGCGGCGCATTCCATCGCCGGTATCGTCAACGAGAGCGGGAATGTGCTCGGCATGATGCCGCATCCCGAGAATCACGTCGAGGACATCATGGGCTGCACCGACGGCCGCGGTCTGTTCGCCGGCCTCGTCGCCCATCTCGACCGCGCGGCCTGATCGCTTCGCTGCGTCACGGCTCAGCCGGGCTGCTCGCCCGGCCGGACCCACAAACGACCGATTGGTGATCGAGGTTGCGGGACGTTCCTCCATCTCCCGGACCGTCCTTGACGTCCGCCCTGACCTCGATCCCGACGGTGCCTTGATGTCGACGCTGCCTTTCGCTCGGCGCGCCCCGCGCTGGCTTCTCGTTTCCATGTCGCTCTCGGCCGCCATCGGACTTGGTGCGGTTCGGGCTGAGACGCCAGCGGCTGCGCCGTCTGCCGCTGCTGCGCCGTTCGCGGTGAGCGGCTGGAAGCCGCAGCGGCCGAACGGCACCGACGTGACCTTCTACCTGTGCGAGGACGCCAAGTGCGGTCCTGGCTCGAAGGTCAGCTATCGGCTCTATCCGCCCAACACGACCATGACGGTCGAGCAATTCCGTGCCTCCCAGGAGCAGACGATCAAGCTGCTGGACCAGCGCGTACCCGGCCAGACCACCACGATTCTCGGCGTCGATGGCGACAAGGGCACCGACGTACCGCGGGTGTTTCGGGTGCGACGCCTAAAGGTGGCACCGGACGGGACGAAAGAATATCAGGTCAGCGGCGTGCTGTTCGGAGTGAAGGGCAGTGCGAGCCTGATCAGCTCGGCGGACAGCGACAAAGCCAGCACCACCAATTTTGCGCAGTTTGCGATTCCCGTCATGGTCCTGCTGGGGCTGCCGCCGCGGCGATGATTCAGCGCTGCGGCTCATCAGGGCGACGCTTCGCCCCGTTGCCGCATGCGGGTTCGATGAAGGCGCCGTTCATCGAAATCGTTCCGCGCGATTTTTCTCAGGCCCCCGGCAACGCCGGGCGGCTGTTCGCGTTGTCCGCCCGCGAATGGGGCAGGGAACCAAGGAGGTTCTCTCATGACGACGAAACACTGGCTGGGAACGGCCGCAATCATCCTGGCGATCGGCACGGCATCAGGTGCTGCATCGGCTCAGGGCGAAATGAAGCGCGAGGGCGGTCCCGCCGCTTCCACGGCGCGCGAGGCAACGCGTCCTGCCGCTGAGGCCAAGGGCGAGGCAAAGGGCGGCGCCGCGGCGGCGGAACGTGCCGGGTCCGAGGCCAAGCAGAGCGCGCAGGAGCAGCGCCGCGGCGAGCCTTCCTCGGCTACGGCGCGCGAGGAGCATCAGTCCGAGCGGTCGGCCCATGACGCGAAGCAGAGCGCCGAGAGCAAGGGCGGTGCAGCCGCCGAGCGCGGCCGCGATGCCAAGGAAAGCGCCAAGGAGAGCGCTGAGACGAAGTCGGCCACCGACAGCAAGCAAGCCGACAAGCAATCGGACACCAAGAGCAAGGCCGAGTCCAAGCAACAGCAGGATCGTGCCGCCGAGTCCAAGTCGGGCGCGACGGACCGCAAGTCCGACCGCGAGGCTGATCGCAACGATCACAACGGCTCCGACAAGGACAAGACCCGGCAGAGCCAGGACGAGCGCAAGACCGGCACCTCCGACAAGGCCGCTGACAAGGCTGGCGACAAGCAGGACAACGACCGCACCAAGCAGGCCAATCAGCCTGGTGGGACCGACAGCAAGAACTCCACCGCGCAGCAGAACCAGCAGCCGGGCTCGTCCACGGCCGACACGCGTCAGCAGAACGCGACCGGACAGGCCAACAATCAGACGCAGCCCAACGGCAGCCGCTCCAGCACCCAGGTATCCGTCAACGAGCAGCAGAAGACCCGTGTGGTCGATCAGCTCAAGCGCGATCACGACTTCGACCGCGCTCGCACCGACATCAATATCAACGTGAATGTCGGCGAGCGCCTGCCGGAGCGGGTGCGGCCGCGGCCGCTGCCGTCCGACATCGTCACTTTGGTGCCGGAATATCGCGGCTACGAGTACACGGTGGTGCATGACGAGATCGCGATCGTCGACCCGCGCAGCCGCGAGATCGTCGATGTCATCCCGCAGGATGGCAGGCGCGCCGACCGCGGCTATGATCGCGGCGGCTATGGCGTGAGCTCGACGCACATCGTGCTGTCCGATGATCAGCGCAAGATCCTGCGTCGCGCAGCGACGGAAACCGGCACCGTGGGATCGACGACGTCTTCGTCCTCCTCGTCGTCGGGATCGAGCTGCCTGAGCCTGCGCCGCGTGCCGGATGAGCTCGCTCGGGCCAATCCGGAGCTCGCCAACTATCAGTATTTGGCAATCGGCGAGCAGGTGATCCTGGTCGACCCGCGCGACCAGAAGGTAGTGCAGGTCATCGACCAGCAGCAGTAAGCAGCCCCTACGGCGGGTCTGGTTCGAGGGCGGGAGCGTGACGCGCTTCCGCCCTTTTTTCCGAGACAGGATGGCTTTCGTACGTCCATCGAACGCGACACAGCTCCCGCTGTTTGAACCGGCTGTGGTCCGGATGCGTCAAACCGGCATCGTCGATCGGGCCTGCGGGGCGCGGGATTGTCCACCGCGCCCGGCCACGCTATCAACGTTGGCGTGTAAAGCCTGGTCCGTGAGTGGGGGATCTGCCGTGCCTGTCGCACTTGTCGTACTGCTGCTCGATATTTCGCTGATCTACCATGCGTCGCGAACCGGTCGGCTGCAGCCCTGGGCTTTCATCATCCTGATGGTGCCGATGATCGGGGCGCTGGCCTACATCGTGGTCGAGCTGGTGCCGGAATGGCTCGGCAGCCATGATGTCCAGAAGGCGCGCAAGCGCGTCGCCAACAAGCTCGATCCCGAGAAATACTACCGCGAGTTGTCGGATCGCGTCGCTGTCACGGACACGATCGCCAACCGGGCCGCGCTCGCTGAGGAATGTGTCTTGGTTGGCCGTTATGACGAGGCCGAGCAGCACTACGACCATATCCTCAGCCTGCCGATGGGCCACGAGGCGATCTTCGCGCTCGGCAAGGCGAAGGCGCAGTTCGCCCGCCGCCGCCCGGCGGACGCACTGGCGACGCTCGACGAGCTGCAAAAGACGTGGCCGGACTATAATTCAGCCGAGGCGCATCTGCTGTACGCGCGCGCTTTGCAGGATGCCGGCCGCACCGACGAGGCGCTGGAGGAATACCAGGCGCTGCTGGACTACGCGCCGAGCAGCGAGGCGAAGGCGCGCTACGGCACGCTGCTCAAGCTGGTCGGGCGCGTCGACGAGGCCAAGGTCGTCTTCACCGAGCTCCTGATCCAGATGAAGCGCTCACCCCGCCACGTCCGGAAGGCCCAGGCCGAGTGGATCGCGATCGCCGAGAAGCAGATCGCTGGCTAGCTGCTGTACGTGTACGGGACACTGTGAGCGGCGAACTCAGTCTCAGCCTCTCCCCGCGTGCGGGGAGAGGCCGGATTGCATCGAAGATGCAATCCGGGTGAGGGGGGCTCTCCGCGGGTCTGGTGCGCGCGGCTGCCCCTCACCCCAACCCTCTCCCCGTGAAGAACGGGGAGAGGGAGCGCAC
>NZ_CAFI01000415.1 GCF_000239775.1 Bradyrhizobium sp. ORS 375 | reverse complement strand
GGCGTGGAGATGCATGGCGTGGATCCATGAATACTAACTCCCGCCGATCGTGCTCAGGCTCCGCGACGGATAGCGCAAGGCGACGTCGAACGGATTGAGCTTCCCCGCCAGCGCCTGCGCCTCGCTTTGCAGGATCTTCACGACATGCGGCAGCCGATCCGCATTCAGGCGCTCCGCCAATGTCCCCACGCTGAGCGCGGCGACCGCGCGGCCCTGCGCGTCGAGCACGGGCACGCCGACGCCGGCCATGCCGGGAATGAGGCCGGTGCTGGTGTTGACCCAGCCCCGGGTGCGGGCCTGCGCCAGCGCGCTGCGCAGCGAGGCTTCGTCGAGAAAGCCGCGGTCGAGGAGGCGGGGGATGTTGAAGCGGATCACCGCCTCCTGCTCGTCCTCTGGCAGGTTGGCGAGCATGGCGAGGCTGCCCTGGCCGAGGCCGAGCGGCACCTTGCCGCCGATGTCGCCGGTGAAGGAGCGGATCGGAAACGGTCCTTCGACACGGTCCAGGCACACCGCATCGAAGCCGTTGCGCACCAGCAGGAAGATCGTGTCGCTCAAGGTCGCGGACAGCCGCAGCAGCGCCGGACGTGCGGCCTCGCGCAGGCCACTGGCCTGACCGGCCCGCGCGGCGAGCACGTAGAAATCGAGCGCCAGCCGATAGCGCTTGCCGGCCGCCTGCTCGGCAAAGCCCTCGGCGGCGAGATCCTGCAGCATGCGGTGCGCCGTCGGCTGGCTGCAGCCGGTGGCCTCGGCGATGTCCTTCAATCGCAGCCCCTCGGGATCGCCGTCCGCGAGCACGCGCAGCAGTTTCAGAGCCCGTCGCAGGCTGGAAGCGGAGTCAGTGTCAGCGGTCGTCATCTGCCTGAAGGAAAGTCACGCGAAAGATATCGTGAAAGATTTCATATATCAGAATTCGGTTGAGATAAATTCAGGATATCGGAATTCTTGATTGACGGTGCATCGCGGCCCGGCGTGAAATCCGTCCCGGAGGCGGCTAATCCCTGGCAAAGGCCTCCCGCGCGAGGACAGATGGGTTTCCTGTCGCTGGATGGCCTGACGAAGCTCTACGGCGATGTCGCTGCGGTCAGCGACGTCCATCTCAGCGTCGCCAAGGGCGAGTTCATCTCGCTGCTCGGCCCCTCCGGCTGCGGCAAGACCACGACGCTGCAGATGATCGCAGGCCTCGTCGAGCCGACGTCGGGCCGCATCATGCTCGACGGCCGCGACATCACCCATGAGAAGCCCGACCGCCGTGGCCTCGGCATCGTGTTCCAGAGCTACGCGTTGTTTCCGCACATGACGGTGGCGCAGAACGTGTCTTTCGGACTCGAGATGCGCAAGGTGCCGCGTGCCGAACGTGACGCCCGCGTCAAGCAGGCGCTGGTGCTGGTGCAACTCGCCGCGCTTGCCGATCGCTATCCGCGTCAGCTCTCCGGCGGGCAGCGCCAGCGCGTCGCAGTGGCGCGTGCGCTCGTCATTGATCCGCCGGTGCTGCTGCTCGACGAGCCCTTGTCCAATCTCGACGCCAAGCTGCGCGAGGAGATGCAGTTCGAGCTGCGCGGCATCCAGCAGCGCATCGGCACCACAACGATCATGGTGACGCACGACCAGGGCGAGGCGCTGTCGATGAGCGACCGCGTCGTCGTCATGGAGCAGGGTCGCATCATGCAGGTCGATGCGCCCTATCGCCTTTATGAAAGCCCGGCGACGCCGTTCATCTCCTCCTTCGTCGGCAAGATGAACCGGCTGCCCGGCGTCTGGGGTCGCAGCGGCTTCGAAAGCAACGGCCGCGTGCTGCCCTGCAATGGCGCAGGTCTCACCGAGGGGGCTTCCGCCGTGCTGGCGATCCGGCCGGAGAAGATCACGCTGACATCCTCCGGCGCCGGCGTGCTCGACGGCCGGGTCAAGGCGCGGTTCTTCCTCGGCAGCGCCTGGTTCTTCACCCTCGAGACAGATGCCGGACTGATCGGCGTCTCCCTGCCCAATGCCGGCGAGGAGCCGCCGCGCGAGGGCGATCCGGTCGGGCTCGACTGGAGTAAATCGAGCGCCAAGGCCGCCAAGCCCGAGGGAGCGCAGCCGGCATGAACAGCGCACGCGCCAGCACGACGCCATGGCTGCTTGCCGCGCCCGGTGCGCTGCTGTTCACGGCGCTCGTGCTCGTGCCGCTCGGACTCACGCTGATCCTGTCTTTCCACGTCTACGACGCCGCCAGCGGCGTGAAGGACGAGACCACGCTGGCGCATTACATCGCGACCCTCTCCGACGGCTACTTCCTCAACATCTTCTGGCGCACCCTGCGGCTCGCGGCGCTGACCACCTTGATCTGCGCCCTCATCGGCGCGCCCGAGGCCTACATCCTGTCGCGCATGCGGGAGCCCTGGCGCTCGATCTTCCTGCTCGCGATCATCGGCCCGCTCTTGGTGTCGGTGGTGGTGCGTGCCTTCGGCTGGAGCATGCTGCTCGGGCCCACCGGCCTCGTCAACGAGGCGTTCCGCGCGTTCGGCCCGGGCACGGTGAAGATCCTCTACACCGAGACCGCGATCGTGATCGCGCTGGTGCATGTGATGCTGCCGTTCATGGTCATCCCGGTCTGGACCTCGCTGCAGAAGCTCGATCCGATGGTGGAGGCCGCAGCCTGGACGCTCGGCGCCTCCCGCTTCACGGCGCTGCGCCGCGTGGTGCTGCCGCAGGTGACGATGGGGATCTTGTCCGGCAGCCTCGTCGTGTTCGGCCTCTCGGCCTCGGCCTTCGCGATCCCCGCGCTGCTCGGCGGCCGCCGCCTGAAGATGGCGGCGACCCTGGTCTATGACGAATACATGCACGAGCTGAACTGGCCACTCGGCGCAGCCATCGCGATCCTGGTGCTGATCATCAATCTCGTCATCATGCTGGCCTATCAGCGCGTGGTCGAAGCCCGCGCGCGACGGACCTTGGGGTGAGCAGCATGCACCGCAATGGTCCGATCGCCTTGCTGTTCCACACGCTCGTCGTGGGCTTCGTGCTCGCGCCGCTCGTCGTGATCTGCCTCGTTGCCTTCACGCCCGCGAACACCCTGACCCTGCCGACGACGCACGTCTCGCTGCGCTGGTTCGCGGCCGTGTTCGATCATCCAGATTTCGTCGCCTCCTTCTTCAACAGCCTGTGGGTGGCCGCGACAGCGGCGACGATCGCCGTGGTGCTCGCGGTCGCCGCCGGCCTCGCGCTCGACCGCTACGACTTCCGCGGCCGCGCCGCGCTGAACGCGCTGTTCCTGTCGCCGCTGATGATCCCGCATCTCGTGCTAGGCGTGGCGCTGCTGCGATTGTTCGCGCTCATCGGTGCCACCGGCAGCCTCGTCTGGTTGACGGCCGGCCATATCGTCGTGGTCACGCCCTACGTGCTCCGCCTCGTCCTGGCCGCGCTCTCCGGTCTCGACCGCAGCGCGGAGCAGGCGGCCGTGACGCTCGGCGCCTCCGGCTGGATCGTGTTCCGACGCATCACCGTGCCGATGATCCTCCCGGGCATCACCGGCGGCTGGCTGCTCGCCTTCATCAACTCCTTCGACGAGCTCACGATGTCCATCTTCATCACTTCGCCCGCGACCGTCACGTTGCCGGTGCGCATGTACATGTACGCGACCGAATCGATCGACCCTATGATGGCGGCGGTCTCGGCGCTGATGATCGCGGTGACGGCGGCGGCGATGCTGCTGCTGGATCGCATCTTCGGCCTCGACAAGATCCTCGTCGGTCAAGGCTGACGACCATGCCGCTGCTGCATCGCCTCGCCCGCACCGGCAATCCAGTCATCTTCTTCACCCTCGACGGCGTGCCCTGCGAGGGTCGGGCCGGCGATACGGTGCTGACGGCCGTGCTTTGTCTCGGCGAGCGGCTGCGCCACAGCGAGTTCTCGGGGGCGCCCCGCGCCGGCTTTTGCCAGATGGGCGCCTGCCAGGATTGCTGGGTGCAACTCGCCGGCGGCGAGCGGCTGCGCGCCTGCACGACTCCGCTCACCGAAGGCATGCACATCGTCACGCAGCGGAGGCGCAGCGATGGCTGAGCGCGCATCGCCTTTGATCGTCGGCGCCGGCCCGGCGGGCATGCGCGCAGCCATCACGCTGGTCGGCGCCGGTCTGCGACCCGTCGTAATCGATGAGGGCCACGCCTGCGGCGGCCAGATCTATCGCCAGCCGCTAAGCTCGGATGGCCGCGATGCCGACGCGCGCTACGGCTCGGAGGCGGCGAAGGCCTCGCGGCTGCACCGCGACTTTGCTGCGCTCGGCACTGAGGTCGACTACAGGCCTGACGCGCTGCTGTGGAATCTGCGCGATGGCGCCGCCGACGTTCTGCGCGATGGCGTCAGTCAGCGCGTGAGTTATGACGGGCTGATCCTCGCGACAGGCGCGACCGATCGCGTGCTGCCGATTCCCGGCTGGACCTTGCCCGGCGTGTTCACGCTGGGCGGCGCGCAGATCGCATTGAAGGCGCAGGGCTGCGCCATCGGCAAGCGCGTGGTGTTCGCGGGCTCCGGCCCGCTGCTTTATCTCGTCGCCTGGCAATACATGAAGGCCGGCGTCGAAGTCGCGGCCGTGCTCGACGCCGCGCCGCGGTCGGCGAAACTCAATCTGCTGCGCGCCCTGCCGCTGGCGCCGGAGATCGTGCTGCGTGGCCTGCGCATGGCGGCGGAACTGATCCTGTGCGGCACACGCGTCCAATCCGGCGTCTCCAGGCTGCGCATCGAGGGCGAGGGCAGGGTCACGCGCATCGTCTATCAGTCCTCGGGGCGTGAGCACGCGATCGTCTGTGATGGCGTTGGTTATGGCCTCAATCTGCGCTCTGAGACGCAAGCCGCCGATCTCGCCGGCTGCGCCTTCCGCTTCGATCCGCGCGACCGCGCGCATCTGCCGCTGCGCGATGGCAGTGGCCGCAGCAGCATTGCCGGCGTCTATATCGCCGGTGACGGCGCGCGCATCGCTGGCGCCGATGCGGCGGAAGCCGCTGGCGAACGCGCCGCGCTGGCGCTGCTGGAGGATCGCAGCTTGCCGCATGATGCCGCGCGGGCCACCGCGCTCGAGCGCACGCTCGCGACAATCGATCGCCTGCGGGAAGCGCTCGAAGCCGCCTTTCCCTTTCCATCCCACTGGGCCGACGACATCGCCGATGAGACGCTCCTGTGCCGTTGCGAGGAGATCAGCGCGGGCGAGGCCCGGCGCGCGATCGGCGACTTTGCAATCACAGAGATCAACCGTCTGAAGGCGGTGACGCGCGTCGGCATGGGCCGCTGCCAGGGCCGCATGTGCGGCGCGGCCGCGGCCGAGCTGCTCGCGGCGCGTGCGCGGCGCGATATCGG
>NZ_CAFI01000416.1 GCF_000239775.1 Bradyrhizobium sp. ORS 375 | reverse complement strand
GGCGTTTGCAAGACCGCCCATGACATTGCGCTGGTTGACATTGTAGCCGCGCAGCGGATCGCCGTCACGGCCGGAGCCGCCGCCGCTTCCCGCGTTACGGGCACCGTTAGTCGTCGCGTTCGCGCTCAGTTTCAGGAAGACATGGTTGGGGTCGTAGGTCAGCGACGCCGAGAAGATCGGGAGAAGATTGGTGGAGACCAACTGGCCGAATCTTCCCACGATGCTGTTCGCATCGAGAATGCCGTACTGTTGGGTGATATAAGTCCCAGGCGCGAAGTTCGCTGCCACTTTGGCGCCGCCAAGGCTCGCCGTACCCGTGACGCTGGTTGAGCCGGCAGCATCCGGCGAAACCTGCACCGAATACGTGGCGCCTTGTCCTAAGCCGAGGTCCCCCCGGACTTTGAGCGTGCCGAACGGCGTCGCGCTGTGACCCGCAATCAGCGTGCCGCCGTCGAAGACGTTCGTCGAGGACACTGTGCCGGTGCCGGCCAGCGTGCTGCCCGCATCCACCAACACGTCGCTGGAACTCGCGATCGAACCGTCGACGACGAGCATGCCGCCCTTAAGCCTAGTCTGGCCGGTATAGGTGTTGATGCCGGTCAGCGTGAGCGCGCCCGTGCCCTCTTTGGTCAGGGAGCCGCCGATGCCGGCGCCGACGAACTTTCCTCCGTCCTGAAAAGCGCCCGCAAAGCTCGTCGATAGATTGTTGCCGCCGATCGCGAGATTTTTGCTGCCGAGGGAAACGGCGCCGCTGCCTTCGATTGAGCCGATCGTCGTGCCCCCGGTTGTCAGGCCGCTGATATCGAGAGCGCTCCTGGGACCCTCCGTCATGACGAGGCGCGCGGTGCCACCGCTCGCACTGCCTTGAATGAACACAAACCCGTCGGACGTAATGGTTGCAGCCGCCGCCGTACTCGCATCGGAGAAGCCGACCTCCCCATGGTTGGTGATCGTTGCGTTTGCCGCGGTACTGCGCTTGTTGAAGGCAAGGCCCGCGCCGACTTCATTTCTGATCACGGCCCGGCTGGCCGAACTATCGTCTTCGAAGAATGTGTTGAGGCCGTTGCCGATTTGTGCCTGCCCTGCATTGCTCGTTCCTTGAAACTGCACCACTCCAAGATTGCCGATTGCCGCACGATCGGCAGTGCTGCCGCCCGAAAAGACGAGGCTTCCAAGGTTAGCGAGCACCGACTGGCTGGCCGAACTGCTGTCCTTGAACAGCAGCCTGGAGCCTGCGAGGCCGAGGATTGCTGCGTTGCCCGCGTTGCTGGTGTTGCTGAACGCGAGAATGCTGTCCTTGGCATTGGAGATCGAAGCGGTGCCGGCGGTACTCGCGCCGGTGAACGACAGGAGGAAGCTGTTGTTGAATTGCAGGGTCGCACCGCTGACGACGGAGAGTCCGGCACCGCTGAGGGTGACAGCCAGCTTGTCGTTCGCGAACGCATAGTCGCCTCCCGTCACTGCGATGCCGCCGACGAAGGTCGCTCGCGAAAAGCCGATATTCTTCTGGCTACTGACGCCGAACGTCGCTTGGCCATCCGGCGTCGCGCCGCCGCTCCAATTCAAGCCATTGTTGAAATCGCCGCTAGCTGGATTGGCCAGCCAGGTCGCGTCGGCCGCGCGCGCGGCCGTCATCGAAGCAGCAGTGGCCAGCGCCGATGTTGCGAGCAGTGCGAGACGCAGACGTGAAACGCGCTTGCAGGAGTTGGCCTCACGATGGCGGGCCTCGATAGAGGCTTTTCGGGTACGCAGTAACATTACAAATTCCTTTGTGGTGGAGCGATGAACCGCATCTGCAAGGGTAGAGCTGGGCCGTGCTGGTCGACGTCCGGCGAACGACCGAGTTCAGTTGCAAATGACGCGGTTGTGGGTTTTCTGCATCACGCTGTTCGGTGATCAAAAGGACGCGGCCATGGGCGCGCAGAAAAACTAATCAGAATCGGAGAAGATCTGGACTAAGGTATGTGCTGACTGGTGTAGTCCGGATGGCGCTACCCGCCATCCGGACTACGGTGTTGCCGCT
>NZ_CAFI01000417.1 GCF_000239775.1 Bradyrhizobium sp. ORS 375 | reverse complement strand
GCCTGGCCCTTGATCACGGCCGAGCCGAGGATGCCGTCCTTGGCGCCGGAGACCTGGATGTTGAGGCGCTCCTCGACGATGTCGATGATCTCGTCGACCACGAGGCCCATCGCACGGGTCTCGTCGGCGAACACCAGGATCGGCTGCGATCCGGAGGTCTGCACCGAGACGCCTTCCATCTGCACCAGCGGCATCAGCTGATCGCGATACTGCACCATGTAGCGGCCGTTACTGATCTCGATCTTGTCGGCCGCGATCTCCTCCAGCGCGTGACCAGCGCCAGCGGCACCGCCTTGGGCTGCGCCGTGCCGGCGCGGAACACCAGCAGCGAGGTGAGCTGCTCGCCGCCGATGATGTGATGCGAGGCATGCTCGTCGGCGACCGCCTGCGAGGCCGAGCCGGCGGCGCCGAGCGCCTTGGCGATGCCGTTGGGATCGATGATCATGATGACGGCGCCGTCGCCGAGGATGGTGTTGCCCGAGAACATGTCGATGTGACGCAGCTTGGTCGACATCGGCTTGACCACGATTTCCTCGGTGTGGAACACGCAGTCCACCACGATGCCGAAGGTCTGGTTGCCGACCTGCGTCACCACGATGAAGCCGTTCTCCGGATCGGTCGACGAGCCGTCGTCGATCTTCAGCAGCTTCTTCAGATGCATCAGCGGCAGCAGCTTGTTGCGCAGGCGGAGCACCGCGGTGTCCTTGATGCGCTCGATGCGGTGCTCGGAGTTGGCGCGCGCACGCACCAGCTCGACGACGGCCAATTGCGGGATCGCGAAGCGGTCGCCGCCGGCCTCGACGATCAGCGCCGAGACGATCGCGAGCGTCAACGGGATCTTGATGGTGACAGACGAGCCTTCGCCGGCGACCGACTTGATGTCGATGGTGCCGCCGATCTGGTCGATGTTGGTGCGCACCACGTCCATGCCGACGCCGCGGCCGGACACCGAGGTGACGGCGGCCGCCGTCGAGAAGCCCGGCTCGAAGATGAACTTGTGGATCTGCGCTTCCGTCATCTTCTCGAGCTCGGCCTCGGTGACGAGACCGTTCGACAAGGCCTTGGCCTTGATGCGCTCGGTGTTGAGGCCGCGGCCGTTGTCGGCAATGCAGATGATGATGTGGCCGCCTTCATGATAGGCGGAGAGGCGGATCGTGCCCTGGTCCGGCTTGTTCGCCGCGGCGCGCTCGGCCGGTGTTTCGAGACCATGGTCGGCGGAGTTGCGCACCATGTGGGTGAGCGGGTCCTTGATCAGGTCGAGCACCTGGCGGTCGAGCTCGGTGTCGGCGCCGTGCATCTCGAGCTCGATCTGCTTGCCGAGTTCGGTCGCGAGGTCGCGGACGATGCGCGGCAGCTTCTGCCAGGCATTGCCGATCGGCTGCATGCGCGTCTTCATGACGCCCTCCTGCAGCTCGGCGGTGACGTTGGAGAGCCGCTGCAGCGGCACCTTGAACTCGGTATCCTCGTTGCGGCGGGCGATCTCGAGCAGCTGATTGCGCGTCAGCACGAGCTCGGAGACCATCGTCATCAGATGTTCGAGCGTGTCGACGTTGACGCGGATCGACTGGTTGGCGACCTTGTCGCTCTCCTGCACTTCGCCGTCGGCATTGGCCTTGGCGCGCGCCGCCTTCTTCGGCGCTTCGGCCTTGGCCTCCGCTTTCGCGGGCTCCGCCTTGGCGACGGCTGCCGGTGCGGCCGGCTTCGGCTCGGGCGTCTTCTCATGCGCCGGCGGCGTCTCGATCGCGGTCTCGCGGAAGGCGCGCTCGAGCTCGTCGAGCGACACCTCGCCCGGACGCAGCGGACGCTCCAGCGTCTGATCGATCAGGGTCCCCTGCGTGACGGGCGGCGCGGCCGGCGGCGCGGCCGGAGCCGCGGGCACCAGCGGCGGCGCGGCTTCGCCGGCAGCCATGGCCGCCATGCCGCGCTCGACCATCGCCTCGAGCTCGCTGATCAGGTCGCGGTCCTCGCCCTCGGGCTCGGACTCATTGGCTTCGAGCTGCGCCAGCAGGTCCTTGATGCGGTCGATGGTGGTCAGGATCAGCGTCACGGCCTCGCCGGTCACCGGCATGCCGTCGCGGAATTTGCCCATCAGGGTTTCGGCGGCGTGCGCCAGAGCTTCGAGCCGCGGCAGGCCGAGGAAGCCGCAGGTCCCCTTGATCGTGTGCACCAGGCGGAAGATGTTATCCAGGATCTTGGCGTTGTTCGGCTCCTGCTCGAACCGCACCAACTGATTATCGACGGTATCCAGGCTCTCGCTGGTCTCCGTCAGGAACTCACGCAACA
>NZ_CAFI01000418.1 GCF_000239775.1 Bradyrhizobium sp. ORS 375 | reverse complement strand
TCTTGCAGGCGGGCCATGGGTGCGGCCAGCGCCCGGCATTCCCCGCGCCCTCTCAGCTCGGAGGGCGGATCGACAGGCACAACTCGGACGCCATGGCGCCGCGGGATCGCGGCGCGACGCAAAAACGATCCGCGTCTTGCAGGGGACGAGCGATGGTGCGCTCCGCGCGGCGGATGAATGTCAGCGACATCAACATCTTGTTCAAGAAGATCGTCTTCGGCCTGGCCGCCTCGCGCGCCAAACTCGCAGACTCGAATGCGGGATGCCGCCGACCGGTGACTTGCGTCGAATCGCCATATTTGTCCGCCTACCAATCCGACGTTGACGCGGTGTGCCCGGCTTGTCATGTAGCGCGCCGGACCTCCCAGGGGCAGTCTATGCAAGTCATTCGTTCGGTGCGCCTCTGGATGAAGGAGGGCACGTCCGACAAGGTCTACGAAGTCGATCTCGTCGATCTGGAGCGAGCCGACGGCGACGCACGCTATCTGGTCAATTTCCGTTACGGCCGCCGCGGCGGCTCGCTTCGGGAGGGCACGAAGACTCCTTCTCCGGTCATCCGCGCCACCGCCGACAGACTGTTCGATAGCGTCGTGGTATCCAAGATCAACGGCGGCTATCGCCGCGTCGACGGTGAGACGTCCCCGTTGACGGAGCTCAATGCCGGGGCGGCGACCGACGGACGCGCCGCGGAGCTGCTCAAGAAGCTCTCGCTCTGCGTGCGCGGCGGGTGGAGCGACAAGGAGCGTGACCGCCTGTTCTGGCGCCTTGGCGTGGTCCGGCTGGCGGCCGCCTATCCGCAAATCGCCGCCTTCGCGCAAAAGACCGGCGCGGCGAATGCAAGCTACAGCCTGGTGTATGCGCTGGCGCGTTGCGGAGGCGGACTCGCCGCTGACCTGCTGCGCAGCTGCGCGGACACCAATGTCAGCCCCGTGACGCGCGATTACGCGGCCTACGCGCTGGCGAGCGGGCTGATGGGCGCGCAGCGATCGCCGCCGCGCCTGTCGCTGCCGCGACCGAGCGATGCTGCGGCAAACCGCGACATCGAGGCGGCTCTGGAGAGCGGCCGTGCCGCGGAGCTGGTGCAGGCCCTGCTGACGGCGAGTTCAGCACAGCCGAATTTCGCCAATCAGTACCTGATCGCCCTTGCCCATCATGCGCTCGCCGACGACGGCGCGCGCATGACACTGCTCGCCGCGGTGCGTGCGATGACGCCGCGTCCTCCTTTCGTGCAGGTGCTCAGGCGGCTGTTCAAATATGCCGATCTCACCGACGACGGGCCGCTGTTCGCAGCGACGGCGCGACAGTTCGAGCTTGCGACGCCGATGTATCGCCGCGGACATGTCTACAGAGATCAGGTCTGGCTGCCCGGCTCGCGCCAGCCCTTGAAGCTCAGTGAGGAGCAGAACAGGGCCGTGCCGCGCCTCGCATTGTCCGACCAGACCCTGCTCTACTTCAAGCGGCGCGCCTGGCGCATGCTGCGCAAGCGCGCCGAGCTCGGACAGGACGCCTTCACCGCGATGGCGAGCGAGCTGCTGCTCGCCTTCACCGATGCCGACGGCAGCAAGCCGGCGGAATGGAGCACCTACGTCCGCATCGATGGCCGCTATCAACCTGTCGTCAACGCCACCGAGGCGCTGAGCCGCGTCTGGAGCGTGAGCCACCTGCTGCATGCCGAGGCCGCGACCAGCCGCTTCAATGCCAATGCGCTGACGCATCGCCATGTCGGAACGCGCATAGCCGGCCAGCGCGAGGAGGCATTCCCGGCGCTTTGGGATGCCCAGCCCGAGCGGCTGCTCCGCATCGCCGCGCTGGCGCGCAATCACGCGGCGGCGCGCTTTGCCGCCCTGGCGTTGCTGCAGGGCCCGCCACGGGCGGAGGCGATGGACATCGCCGCCATCGGCGGCCTGCTGGCCTCGCCCTATCCGGAGGTCACCACGCTCGCAGCCGCAATCGCGCAGCGTCTGATCGCGGCCGGCAAGGCCGATGCCGCGCTGATCACCGCGCTGCTCGGGGCGCCAGCCCAGGACATGCGCGACCTCGCCGTCCGCGCCATCGACGATCGCGCCGACTGGCCGTGGGCCGACGCCCAGCTTGCTCGCGCCGTGCTGACCAGCCCCTACGAGCCCGTGCAAAGCCGCGCCCGCGCCTGGCTGCGCGACCGACCGCCGACACGGGAGCAGCGTTCGCAGGCGACAGAGGCGTTCGCGGCCTGGCTCGCACAACTGCCGGCCGAACTCGATGACCTCCAGCGCGCCGGCCTTTCAGCCGCCGTCGCGCTGCTGCCTCAGCTCTGGCCCGATCGCGACTGCCCGTTGCAGCCGGAGCTGATCGAAAGCCTCACCGGCCACGCCAGCCCCGAGGTCCAGGCGGCGAGCATCCAGCTCATCGCCGTCACGCCGACGAAGCCGGCCGATCTGCCGGCGACGTTCCTGCAGGCCATTTTGCTGGCCGACGCGCCTGAGATCCGCGTCGCCTCGATGAGCCTGCTGGGACGGCTCGACGACGCCGCACTCGCCGAGCATCGCGATGGCGTTGTGCTGGCGGCGACCGGCAGCCATGCCGGCCTGCGCGCAGCAGCTCGGCCGCTGCTCGCGCGCCTCGCGGCAGCCGACGCTGCGTTCGCCGTCCGTGTGCGCGACCTGCTGATGGCCATCCTGTTTCGCACCGAGCCGGTCGAAGGCCATGCCGCCGACATGGTCGCGCTGTTCACGGCGTCCTTGCCTCCGGCAGCTGCTGACATCGACGACGGCACACTGTGGCGCCTGTTGCAGGCCCGCGCGATGGGCGCGCGCATGCTCGGCGCGAGGCTGCTGCAGAGCCGCGATCCCGCGCAGTTCTCCGTGCGGCAGCTCGCCCGCCTTGGCAATCATGCGCTGGCGACTGTGCGCCGCTTCGTGCTGCAGGCCTTCGCTGCCGACGAGGCCCGCTTCCGCGCCGACCCCGAAAATGCCGTGCTGCTGGTCGAGAGCGAGTGGGAGGATGTCCGAACCGCCGCGGTGAACAGGCTGACGGCCTGGCCGAGCGAGGCGCTGCCGGCCTCGGCCCTCGCGGTCATGGCGGACTCGAACGTGCCCGCCGTACAGGACGGCGCCCGCGCGCTGCTGCGGCGCAGTCTTTCGGACGGCGACATCGCCGACGTGCTCGGGCGCCTGCTGGAGCACCCATCGGGCAGCTTCCATCTCTTCGTCACCGAGCTGCTTACCGGCGAGGCGCTGGCCGATGCGGCCATGTTCGCCAAGTTCATGACGCAGGCGCGCATCATCCTGATGCAGATCAACCGCGGGCGCGTGGCGAAGGAGCGGATCTTCACCGCCCTGCGAAACGAGGCGCTGGCGCACCAGGAGCGCGCCGCCGACATCGCGCAGCTGCTGCACGACTTCACACTCAGCGTCACGCGTCGCGACAAGGCGCCGGCGCTGATGATCCTGCGCGACATCGCCCACGCGTGGCCGGATCTCACACTGCCCGTGACCGTGGCCCGCGCCGGCCGCAGCACGCAGGACGGCTCGCACCTCAGCGGAAGCGCCGCATGAATTTCGCCTATCGCTTTCTCGGCAGCACCAGCGCCTCGTCCGACGCGGCCGCATCGTCGTTCACCTTCGCGCCCGACACGCTGCGCGCGCCGACGTTCTTCACCGGCAAGGTCGCCCGCCATCTCGCATTTCGCGAGGCGATCTCGGCGCTGCATCACGTCGTCGTCTCCGACCTGCGCTTCAAGCCGCGCGACCGCACCGCCTATTTCGAATGGTTGAAGCAGAACGAGGCCAATTTCCTCGCCGAGGCGACCGCGCAGTCCGAAGCGCTGAAGCCGCGCATCGCCGAGCTGCAGGCCCGCATTCGCGGATTGGACCAGCAGCGCAATCTGCTGATGCAGCCATACTGGAAGGCGCAGCGGGCCTATTTCGACTACCTCTACAAGCAGGACCGCGACGCCTGGATCGTGCTCGATCCGGTCATCACGGTGCATCCGGACGAGATTTTCTTCGAGTGCTTCAGCCTCGACGAGTCCAGCTACGGCCGGCTGTCGTGCGATCATGACGTGTTCGAGAGCCTCGGCGAGATGGCGCTCGGCACCACCAACATCGACTACAGCCACGCGCTCTACGACGAATTCCAGAAGATCCGCTCCTATCGCGACACGACGCTGACGATCGATCCTTCCGGCTTCGAGGTGCAGACCGGCGGCGATGCCGATTTTCGCGAGGAGAAGATCGACCTGCCCGACAGCTGGGTGCGCGGCTTCCTGCAGGTGTCGAGCGCCATGACCCTGCCGGCGCATGTGTTCGACCTGCATCCCGTCGACATGGCCAACATTCTCACCCGGCTCGCGCAGAAGAAGGAGAAGGCCGGTCCGCGCTCGCTGCGTTTTGTGTTGACGCCGGATGCGCCGGTGGAGGTGGTGATCGAGCCGTGGAACGAGCGGCTCCGCTTCCGCCGCTCGATCTATCGCGGCCCGAGCGCCGCCGAGATCCGCATCTGGGGCCGGCGCCGGCTCGCCATCCTCGGGCGCACGCTGGCGCTGGCGCGGTCGGTGCGCGTGCACCTGACCGGCAGCGGCCTGCCCTCGTTCTTCGTCGTCGATTTCGGCGGCCTGCGCTTCACGCTCGGCCTCTCCGGCTGGACCGCGAACGACTGGTCCTCGGCCGGACAGTTCGACCTGCTCGCGCCGCGCCACAAGGTCGATCACGACACGGCGCAGCGGATCTTTGCGGCGCTCGGCAGCGCGCATGCGGCGACCCCTGCCGAGTTGGCGCGGCAGACCGGCACCGGCGAGCCGCTCGTGCATGCCGCGCTCACCGCCTACACCCAGGCCGGGCGCGTGATGTTCGATCTCGACAAATCGCTCTACCGCCTGCGCGAGTTGACGCGCGAGCCGTTATCACCCGAGCAGCTTCGCTTTGCCAGCCCGCAGGAGGAGAAGGCCGACCGCCTGATCGATGCGAACCTCGTGACGATCGGCCGCATCGATCGCAACCAGGGCGCTCGTGCCGTCACCGGCAGTGTACTCGACAACGCCCGCAACGAGCAGGTCAGCCTCGTGATCGACGGCGACGACCGTCTCGTCGAGGCGCGCTGCAGCTGTCACTTCTACGTCCACAACAAGATGGCGCGAGGTCCATGCGAGCACATGCTGGCTTTGCGCCGCATCGTCCATGCGCAGGTCGATGGCGTGGCCCAGGACGGACAAGCCGGCGGACAGGCCATCGCATGACCGACATGACAGCCGCTATCAGCACACCCGGCTTGAACCGGAACCGACAATTCGCGTATCACTGGCTTCGGAAGGACGCAGGCCGGTCAGGACCTTGCAATCCGGGCGGCGTATCGCCGTCCTTGCTTCATGACCGCGCATGCATCACTGGCCCGATCTTCACTGGGCCGGGGCTGCCCACCCATCCGCAATCGCAGAATGGGTTCTTTGAACCCAATTGCGGATGGGTGGGCGCCCCGGCTTCGAGTGGATCGATCCAGTTCTTGGAGAAGACGAAGGCAAACCGGCCTGCGCTCCTTCCGATCTCCCTCAATGAGTGTGCAGCGGCGCTCCTCACCGGAGGGCTGGCCGCGTGACCGACACCGTTTCCCCGGGCAAGCTCACGCGCCAGGAGCTCTACGACCGCATCCGGCAATCCTCGAGGGACGAGGTCATCCTCGAGGAGATGATCCGGCTTGGATTCTGGCCCGACGGCGAGCGCGCGCCCGCACCGGCTGCGGAGGCGATCCGCAGCCGTGCCGAGGCCATCCGCGAACTCGCCGAATTGCAGCGTCAGAACGCAGCGCTGGGCGATCCCGTGCGCGCCTTGAAGGAAATGCACAAGCGCCGCAAGGCCGAGGCGATGGCGCGGCGGCAGGAGACCAAGCGTCGCCATGCCGAGGCACGGCAGACACGGGCGTTTGCATGGTACGAGCGGCGCAAGCGGGATGTGCTCTATCTCGGCGAGGACGTCTCGCCTGGGCTGCACGTCCGCACCACGTCGACCCCGTTACGCGACGGCCTGCCCCCGCTCGCCGACGCCAGGGCGCTGGCCGATGCGATGGGCATTCCACTCGCCGAGCTGCGCTTCCTCGCCTTCAACAGGAAGGTGGCGTCGGTCAATCACTATCAGCGCTTCACGATCCCCAAAAAGAGCGGCGGCGAGCGGCTGATCTCGGCGCCGATGCCGCGCCTCAAGCGCGCGCAATATTGGGTGCTGGACAACGTCCTCGCGCGGGTGCCGCTCAATGACGCCGCCCACGGCTTTGTGCCAGAGCGCTCCATCCTAACCAACGCGCGCAACCATGTCGGCCGCGACGTGGTAATCAATCTCGACCTCAAGGATTTCTTTCCGACGCTGACCTATGTCCGCGTCAAAGGCCTGTTCGAGGCGCTGGGTTATGCCGAGGCAGTCGCGATCCCGCTCGCGCTGTTGTGCACCGAGCCTGTTGTCGATGAGGTCACGCTCGATGGCGAGCGTCACTTCATCGCCGATGGCCCGCGGCTGCTGCCGCAGGGCGCGCCGACGAGTCCGGCGATCACCAATCTGGTCTGCCGCAAGCTCGACCGGCGGCTCGTCGGCCTCGCGCGCATGCTCGGCTTCGTCTACAGCCGCTATGCCGACGACCTGACCTTCTCCGGCTCGGGCGAGGCGGTGAAGAAGATCGGCACCTTGCTCAAGGCCGTCAGTGGCATTGTCGAGGCCGAAGGCTTCAAGGTCCATCCGGACAAGACGCGCGTGATGCGCCGGTCGACGCGCCAGGAGGTCACCGGCCTGACCGTCAACGAGGCCGTGGCCGTGCCGCGCGACCTCATGCGCCGCTACCGCGCGGTGCTGCAGCAGGTCGAGCGCAACGGGCCGGTGGGCAAACATTTTGGGCCCGGCAAGGACGTGATCAGATCGCTGCTCGGCTTCGGCCATTTCGCCGTCATGGTCGATCCGAAAAGCGGTGCGCCCTTGCTGGAGCGCGCGCAGCACCTCGCCGCGCGCTTCGCGCCGCCGCCTTCGCCGCGACGCTCCATCCGCGCGGCCTTCCGCAAGGCGGCGGCCGCGGGTCGGACACCGCCG
>NZ_CAFI01000419.1 GCF_000239775.1 Bradyrhizobium sp. ORS 375 | reverse complement strand
TCCACCAAGTCGAGCGTGACCTCGACGGCGCTGACCGGCGCCACCGCCTCCGACCTGCTGGGCTCCAGCTCGACGGCGGTGACCGGCTCGGTCGTGAACAACGACAACACCTCGGCCGCGGCGGCGATCACCGGCTCGACCAAGCTGTCCGGCACTGCCGGCACGGCCTCGAACAACCTGGCCACCGGCATCACCTCGGGTGAAACGCTGGTCGTCAACGGCACCACCTTCACCTTCGTCACCGGCACGTCGTCGACGGGCACCAGCATCGGCATCGGCGACAGCGTCACCAACCTGCTGTCGGCGATCCAGACCCAGACCGGCGTGACCGCCTCGATCACCGCGGGTGCGATCACCCTGACGCCGCCGGCGGCCGGATTGACGCTCTCGGGCAGCAGCGGCACCTTGGCCAAGCTCGGATTGAGCGCGGTGGGTGACGGCCTGTCGGGACAGACGCTGACGGTCGGCGCCACAGGAGGTGGCACGGCAACCAGCATCACGTTCGGTCT
>NZ_CAFI01000420.1 GCF_000239775.1 Bradyrhizobium sp. ORS 375 | reverse complement strand
CCGGCTCGCCTTTATCGCCGGCCTCGTCGCCGCGGCCCTGCTGGTGCGGGTCACGACGGGGGGCATGCCGCCCCTCCTCCTCCAGGTCGGCCCGACGGCGCTCATGGTGGCGGGATTGCTGGTCGGCTTTGGCGCGGTCTGGGGCAATGGCTGCACCTCAGGCCATGGCGTCTGCGGCATCGCCAGCCTGTCGCCGCGATCCATTCTCGCCACCCTGGTGTTCATGGCCACCGCGGTCGCGACCACGTTCCTCGTCCGGCATGTGATGTGAGGCTGACATGATCATCCTGATCCAGTTCATCATCGGCCTCGTGTTCGGGCTCGGCCTGCTTCTCTCCGGCATGTCCAATCCGGAGAAGGTGCTCGGCTTCCTCGACATCGCGGCGATCCGCACCGGCGGCTGGGACCCCAGCCTCATGCTTGTGATGGCGGGCGCCGTCAGTGTCGCCTTCGTTGGTTTCCGGCTCATCTTCCGGCGCCGGCGTCCTGTCCTCGACGACCGTTTCCATCTGCCGCCATCGCAGACGCTGGATTGGCGCATCGCAACAGGGCCGGCCATCTTCGGCATCGGCTGGGGTCTTGCCGGCATCTGCCCAGGCCCGGCCTTTGTCGCGCTCGGCTACGGCTCGCCCGCGATCGTCCTGTTCGTGATCGCGATGATGATCGGGATGGCCGCCGCGCGCATGCTCGCGAACCGCCAGCCGGCGCTCGGCGTTGCACTTTCGGAATGACAAGAAGATACGCTTCGGCGGAGGTTCACATGCCCAGCATCCCGCATCCGGTTGATCTGTCAGTGAAGCCCGACATCACCCCCTTCTTTGATCCGGCGACCAATACGGTGAGCTATGTGGTCAAGGACCCGAACTCGCCCGCCTGCGCCGTGATCGATTCCGTGATGGACATCGATTACGCCTCCGGCCGAGTTGCGCCGGTTTCGGCCGACAAGATCATTCGTCTGATCCAGAGCAACGGCTGGCGCCTGGAGTGGCTCATCGAAACCCATGTCCATGCCGATCACCTGTCGGCCGCGCCCTACATCCAGTCCAAGCTGGGCGGCAAGATCGGGATCGGCGTCAACATCCGGATCGTGCAGGAGACCTTCGGCAAGATCTTCAACGAGGGCACCGAGTTCCAGCGCGATGGCAGCCAGTTCGACCGCCTGTTCCAGGATGGCGACAGCTATGAGATCGGCGGCATGACCGGGTTCGCAATGCATACGCCGGGTCATACGCCGGCCTGCATGACCCATGTGATCGGCGACGCCGCGTTCGTCGGCGACACGCTGTTCATGCCCGATGGCGGCTCGGCCCGCGCCGATTTTCCGGGTGGCGATGCGCGCACGCTGTATCGCTCGATCCGCCGGGTGCTGGAGCTGCCAGATGCGATGCGGCTGTTCATGTGCCATGACTACGGCCCGAATGGCCGCGACATCCGCTGGGAGACCACCGTCGCCGAGCAGCGCGCCCACAACATCCATGTCCGCGACGGCATCACCGAAGATGAGTTCGTGGCCGCCCGCGAGGCCCGCGACCGCACGCTGGAGATGCCGAAGCTGATCATCCCCTCGCTGCAGGTCAACATGAACGCAGGACGACTGCCAACGCCGGACCAGAGCGGGCGACGGTTCCTGAAGGTGCCGCTCAACACGCTCTGAGCGGCGCACTCCCAAGGCAAACGACAAGAGACGCGCCACGTCGTCGCAGCGCGTCCCCTTTCAGATCGTATCGGATGATCGGCTTACGCCGCATTGCTGCCTTCCTGGCGGCTCGCCTCGAACAGGAACCAGGTGCGCCGCTCGGTCTCGTCGATGAAGGTCTCGAGCAGGCCTGCGGTCGCCGGATCGTCATTGTCGTCGCACAATTCGTGCGCCTTCCGCATCGCGGCGGCGATGTGCTTGTTGTCCTCCATCAACTCCCGCAGCATCTCGCGCGGCGGCACATACTCCTCGTTGTTGTCCTTGATGGTCTGCAGCTTGCTGACCTGGCTGATCGATTTCAGCGTGGTGCCGCCGAGCTTGCGGACCCGCTCGGCCAGCTGGTCCGTGGTGGCGAAGATCGCATCCGACTGCTCGTCCAGCATCTCGTGATAGTCATGAAAATGCCGGCCACTGACGTGCCAATGGAAGTTCTTGGTCTTGAGATACAGCGCGAAGGCGTCGGCCAGCAGAGTGTTCAGAGCCGTCGAAATCTTGTTCACGGCATCCGGCGACAGATCGGTCGGGGTATCGAGCTCGGGGGCAGTCTTGTCGGTCTTTGCCTTACTCACGGGTCAGCCTTCCTGTTAGAAGCAGCGATGGACACGGGTGATCGGACCCGTTAACGCTCGCTGACCCCTGCAGTTCCGATCAAGGAACTGTGTTTGCCGGAACCCGCCATGGACGACTGGATCGACTATTACGATTCCACGCACACGATCTATGCGAGCAAGCTGCATCGCGACCTGCACTTTCAGGGGATCGCGCGCGACATCGTGGGCTACATCCCCTCACCCGATGCCGTCGTGCTCGACTATTCCTGCGGCGAGGCGCTGTCGGCAGGCAAGGTGGCGGACGCCTGCATGACATTGATCCTGGCCGAACCTGCGCCTGGTGTGCGCGGCCGGCTGATCGCGCGCTTTGCGCCCAATACCAAGATCCGCGTCCGCTCCCTCGACGAGCTGCGCAACATGCAGGAAGCTTCGGTCGACCTCGTCGTCATGAACTCGGTTGCGCAATATATGAGCGCTAGCGAGTTCGATGCGGCGCTGGCGGTCATCCGCCGGCTGCTCAAGCCTTCAGGAAAGTTCGTTCTCGGCGACATCCTGCAGCCGGAGGTCGGCATGGGGAGAGACGTCCTGGCGCTGCTGCGGTTCGCCGCGCGCGACGGCTTTCTCAAGGATGCCCTGGTGGGCCTGGTCGCCACCGCCTTGTCCGATTACCGGCAGCTGCGCACCAAGGTCGGCCTGCAGCGCTACAGCGAGGCCGACATTCTCGCGCGGCTGAAGAAGGCCGGTTTCAGCGCGGTCCGGGCGCCCAAGAACATCGGCCACAATCCCTGGCGGATGACCTTCGTGGCGCGGCCGGTGAGCGGAACCTGACCTGCCTTGTGCTGCAGCCGCGTCATCTCCTGCAACCGGATTAGGGTTAATGGAAACATGGACTGGCTCACGGGCCCGTGAGAGGTAAGATCGCTCCCGGCCCGGTGGCGGAAGCTACGACGCGAAGAGCGGTGCAACGCTCTTGAACCTGGTTCAAGTCCAGGCCGGGCCTCCAGCCTGCGCTGCTGCGCAGCTTCTGCTCGGCGGGCTAAGGTTCTCCAGCGGCCATCCGCCCCACCCGGGCCAAATTGGCCGTTGATTTCGGCCCAAAACCCTTTTCGCTCAGAGGAAACTGGTCTAAAGACCGCTCGCGCGCGAGCACTGGTCGCGCCTTGGCCTTCCCTTGGCCTTCGGGGACGCGCGGCACGCGCGCCCTTTTTTTGTGCCTAAATCTCTGCCGTTTCTTGCCCGTGAGCTTGAATGCCGAAACGAACCGACATCTCCACCATCCTGATCATTGGCGCCGGTCCGATCGTGATCGGCCAGGCCTGCGAATTCGATTATTCGGGTACGCAGGCGGTGAAGGCGCTGAAGGAGGAGGGCTATCGCGTCGTCCTCGTCAATTCCAACCCGGCCACGATCATGACCGATCCGGAATTGGCCGATGCGACCTATATCGAGCCGATCACGCCCGAGATCGTCGCCAAGATCATCGAGAAGGAGCGCAACGTCATCCCCGGCGGCTTCGCGCTGCTGCCGACGATGGGCGGCCAGACCGCGCTGAACTGCGCGCTGTCGCTGCGCCGGCAGGGCACGCTGGAGAAGTTCGACGTCGAGATGATCGGCGCCACGGCTGACGCGATCGACAAGGCCGAGGACCGCCAGCTGTTCCGCAACGCGATGGAGAAGATCGGGCTGCAGACGCCGAAGTCGCGTCTCGCCAACGCCTCCGCGCTGAAGAAGCAGTATCGCGACAAATATCTTGCCGAGCGCGAGAAGCTCACCGGCGCCGCGCGCGACGAGCTCGACCGGCAATGGACTCTGGGCGAAAACGACCGCCGCAAGCGCTACCAGGAGCACGCCCTCGGCGAGGCGCTCATGGCGCTGTCCGAGATCGGCCTGCCTGCGATCATTCGTCCGTCCTTCACGATGGGCGGCACCGGCGGCGGCATCGCCTACAACAAGGAAGAATTCCTCGACATCATCGAGCGCGGTCTCGACGCCTCCCCTACCAACGAAGTGCTGATCGAAGAGTCGGTGCTCGGGTGGAAAGAGTACGAGATGGAGGTCGTCCGCGACAAAAAGGACAACTGCATCATCGTCTGCTCGATCGAGAACCTCGATCCGATGGGCGTGCACACCGGCGATTCCATCACCGTCGCGCCGGCGCTGACGCTCACCGACAAGGAATACCAGATCATGCGCGACGCCTCGCTGGCGGTGCTGCGCGAGATCGGCGTCGAGACCGGCGGCTCCAATGTGCAGTTCGGCGTCAATCCGGCCGACGGCCGCATGGTCGTGATCGAGATGAATCCGCGCGTGTCGCGCTCCTCGGCGCTGGCCTCAAAAGCCACGGGCTTCCCGATCGCCAAGGTCGCGGCCAAGCTCGCGGTCGGCTACACGCTCGACGAGATCGCCAACGACATCACGGGCGGCGCGACCCCGGCCTCGTTCGAGCCGACGATCGACTACGTCGTCACCAAAATTCCCCGTTTTGCCTTCGAGAAATTCCCGGGGGCCTCGACCACGCTGACGACCTCGATGAAGTCGGTCGGCGAAGTGATGGCGATCGGCCGCACCTTCCAGGAGAGCCTGCAGAAGGCGCTGCGCGGCCTCGAGACCGGACTGACCGGCCTCGACGAGATCGACATCGAGGGGCTCGGCCGTGGCGACGACAAGAACGCGATCCGCGCCGCCCTGGGCACGCCGACGCCGAACCGCATCCTCCAGGTGGCGCAGGCGATGCGCCTCGGCTGGTCGGACGAGGACATCTTCAACTCCTGCAAGATCGATCCCTGGTTCCTGGCGCAGATGCGCGGCATCGTCGAGATGGAGGACAAGGTCCGCCGTCACGGCCTGCCGCCGAACGCCACGGGCATGCGCACGTTGAAGGCGATGGGCTTCTCCGACGCGCGTCTCGCGGTGCTCGCCAACACCACCGAGGCCGAGGTCGCCAGCAAGCGGCATGCGCTTGGTATCCGTCCGGCGTTCAAGCGCATCGACACCTGCGCGGCCGAGTTCGCCTCGCCCACCGCCTACATGTATTCGAGCTACGAGACACCGTTTGCCGGCCAACTCGGCGACGAGAGCGCGCCGTCGGACAAGAAGAAGGTGATCATCCTCGGCGGCGGTCCGAACCGGATCGGCCAGGGCATCGAGTTCGACTATTGCTGCTGCCACGCGTGTTTCGCGCTGGCCGATGCCGGCTACGAGACCATCATGGTCAACTGCAATCCGGAGACCGTGTCGACCGACTACGACACCGCCGACCGGCTGTATTTCGAGCCGCTCACGGCCGAGGACGTGCTCGAGATCATCGCGACCGAGCGCAAGAACGGCACGCTGCATGGCGTGATCGTGCAGTTCGGCGGCCAGACGCCGCTGAAGCTGGCCCGTGCGCTGGAAGCAGCCGACGTGCCGATCCTCGGCACCTCGCCGGAGGCGATCGACCTCGCCGAGGACCGCGACCGTTTCAAGCGCGTCCTCGACAAGCTGCACCTGAAGCAGCCGAAGAACGGCATCGCCTACTCGGTCGAGCAGGCGCGGCTCGTTGCGGCCGATCTCGGCCTGCCGCTGGTGGTGCGTCCGTCCTACGTGCTCGGCGGCCGCGCGATGCAGATCATCCGCGAGGACAACCAGCTCAGCGACTACCTTCTCGGCACCCTGCCCGAGCTGGTGCCCGCGGACGTCAAGGCGCGCTATCCCAACGACAAGACCGGCCAGATCAACACGGTGCTCGGCAAGAACCCGCTGCTGTTCGACCGCTATCTGTCCGATGCCACCGAGGTCGATGTCGACTGCCTGTGCGACGGCAAGGACACCTTCGTGGTCGGAATCATGGAGCACATCGAGGAGGCCGGCATCCATTCCGGCGATTCCGCCTGCTCGCTGCCGCCGCATTCCCTGGACGAGGCCATGATCGCCGAGTTGGAGCGGCAGACCCGCGAGCTCGCGCTCGGGCTCGACGTCGTCGGCCTGATGAACGTGCAATATGCGATCAAGGACGGCACGATCTATGTGCTCGAGGTGAACCCGCGCGCCTCGCGCACGGTGCCCTTCGTTGCCAAGGTGGTCGGCACGCCGGTCGCCAAGATCGCGGCACGAATCATGGCGGGCGAGAAGCTCGCCGATTTCGGCCTCAAGAAGCGCGCGCTGAAACATGTCGGCGTCAAGGAATCGGTCTTCCCGTTCGCCCGCTTCCCCGGCGTCGACACAGTGCTTGGCCCGGAGATGCGCTCCACCGGCGAGGTGATGGGCATCGACCGCTCCTTCGCGGTGGCGTTCGCCAAGAGCCAGCTCGGCGGCGGCACGCGGGTGCCGCGCAAGGGCACCGTGTTCGTCTCGGTGCGCGAAAGCGACAAGGCCCGAATCACCGAGGTGGTGCGGATGCTGCACGAGCACGGCTTCAAGGTCGTTGCGACGTCCGGCACCCAGCGCTTCCTTGTCGATCAGGGCGTCCCGACCGAGAAGATCAACAAGGTGCTGGAGGGACGGCCGCACATCGTGGACGCCATCACCAATGGCGACATCCAGCTGGTCTTCAACACCACCGAAGGGCCGCAGGCGCTGGCCGACAGCCGATCGCTGCGGCGCGCTGCCCTCTTGCATAAAGTGCCGTATTACACCACTCTTTCGGGTGCCGTGGCGGCTGCGCAAGGCATCCGCGCCTATCTCGGGGGAGACCTTGAGGTCCGCACCTTGCAGAGTTACTTTTCCGAAAACTAATCGCGTGGCGCGGGCGAGAGCCCGCTAAGCGGTTGGCAATAATCGGAAATAAAGCCTCTCGGCAGGAACTCGCCGCTCCGTTTGATGTTGGTCCGGCCTTTGACGGGTCGCTATCATCGGGCCGAGCGGCTATGCTTTTGGGTCCTAAAGGCCCATTCTGGAGATGCTGATCGTGCGCGGCCCAGCCCGCACGACTGAAGGACGAGAAGAGATGGTTGAAAAGGTTCCCATGACTGCGGGCGGCTACGCCGCGCTGGAGACCGAGCTGAAGCAGCGACAGTCGGTGGACCGCCCGCGCATCATCGAGCATATCGCCGAAGCGCGCTCGCATGGCGACCTGTCGGAGAATGCGGAATATCACGCCGCCAAGGAAGAGCAGTCGCACAATGAAGGCCGCATCGCCGAGCTCGAAGACAAGCTCGCGCGCGCCGACATCATCGACGTCACCAAGCTGTCCGGCGACACGATCAAGTTCGGCGCGACCGTGACTCTGATCGACGAGGACACCGAGAAGAAGGCGGTTTGGCAGATCGTCGGCGAGGTCGAGGCGGACGCCAAGAAAGGCAAGATCTCGATTACCTCGCCGCTGGCGCGCGCGCTGATCGGCAAGAAGATGGGGACCACCGTGGAGGTGATGGCTCCGGGCGGCGCGAAGTCCTATGAGATCGCCAAGGTCGAGTGGCGCTGAGCCATATTGAAAACGCCGGTTTCAACAAGGGCTGCGCGAAAGCGCAGCTCTTTCTCGTTTTACGGGTCCGCGACCGGCCTGAAGACATTCGCCAGCACCTGGTCAATTCATCGGGACCGGAAGATACGCGGCGGTGACGGGGTTTAGTGAATGGGCTAGTGCAGGGATCGGCGAGCCGCGCCGCTCGAACCGGCCCGGCGCTCGCGCCGCATCATGATGACTTTGATTTGGGGGATGATCAGACATGGAGCAGATGCTCTCGAAATGGCAACCGGCTGTGCTCAGCCTGTTTCGCTTCATCATAGGCCTTCTGCTGTTTCAGTACGGCGTGGCGAAGATCTTCAAGTTTCCGGTGATCCCGTACTTCGCCAACGTCCCGCCGCTGATCTACACGGCCGGCATGATCGAGCTCGTGCTCGGCGCGCTGCTGATGGTCGGCCTGCTCACGCGGCCGGTCGCATTCATCCTCTCGGGCCAGATGGCCTTCGCCTATTTCCTCGGCCACATGTTCAAGACCGGCGAGCCGGTCTGGCTGCCGCTGCTGAACAACGGCACCGCGGCGATCGCGTTCTGCTTCTCCTGCCTGTATTTGGCGACGGCCGGCGGCGGCCCGTTCAGCCTCGACGCGCTGCTGCGCAAGAAGAGCTGAGCCCGTCTATTTGGGGCGTCATTCCGGAGCGATGCGCCAGCATCGAACCCGGAATCCAGAGCTGAGCGTGCAATCTCGAGATTCCGGGTTCAGCCCCTGCGGGGCTGCCCCGGAATGACCGCCGAGACTTAGCTGCGTCCCTTGACCTCAAGCGGCACCGCCGCCTCGTATTTCGAGTTGTGCAGCACCAGCGACGTTCGCACATTGCGCACATGCGGCGCCGCCGTCAGATGTGTCACGAATTCCTGGAACGTCGCCATGTCCGGCGCCACGCATTTCAGGATGAAGTCGACCTCGCCGGACAGCATCCAGCACTCCCGCACCAGCGGCTCGGACCGGACGAACTCCTCGAATGCCTTCAGGTCCGCGTCGGCCTGGCTCGACAGGTGGACCGAGGCGAACACGGTGACGTCGAAGCCGAGCTTGCGCGGGTCGAGCAAGCCCCGATAGCCGGTGATGTAGCCTTCCTCTTCCAGGGTCCGGACCCGCCGCAGGCACGGCGGCGGCGAGATGCCAACCCGCTTGGCCAGTTCCACATTGGTGATCCTGCCGTCGGCCTGAATTTCGCTCAGGATTTTGAGATCGATCTCGTCAAGATTCTTGGTCACGGGGATTTAGGGGCTGGCGGGAACAGGCGGGAGGCAGGCCCCCGGGCGGACGGCAATCTCTTAGCGCAAGCCGGTGAATTTGCGCAATTTTATTACTCTAGATTTCCCCTGTTGACCGGGTCGTGAAGGGAAAATTCGCCGAGATGCGTTGCAATTCTTGCATAGCTTGCCAGATGCCTTAGACTTGGATTTGACATTTTCGATGGGGCTTCGGGGCGTTTCTTCCACGCATTCCGCTCGCTGCGTCGTCAATCTCCCCCTTTCCAGCGAGTCACGGTCACCATGCAAGCCCCGATCCATGCCAAAGTCGTCATCATCGGTTCCGGCCCCGCCGGCTACACGGCGGCGATCTACGCGGCACGGGCCATGCTTGAGCCTGTGCTGATCCAGGGCATTCAACCGGGCGGCCAGCTCACGATCACCACCGATGTGGAGAACTACCCCGGCTTCGCCGACGTCATCCAGGGTCCCTGGCTGATGGAGCAGATGGAGAAGCAGGCGACTCACGTCGGCGCCCAGATCAGGACCGATCTGGTAACCAAGCTGGAGCTCGGCCAGCGTCCGTTCCGCCTGACCTGCGACTCCGGCGACGTCTATCTTGCCGAGACGGTGATCCTGGCGACTGGCGCCCAGGCGCGCTGGCTCGGACTGCCGTCGGAAGAAACGTTCAAGGGCTTCGGCGTTTCGGCCTGCGCCACCTGCGACGGCTTCTTCTATCGCGGCAAGGAGGTCATCGTGGTCGGTGGCGGCAACACGGCCGTCGAGGAAGCGCTGTTCCTGACCAATTTCGCCTCGACCGTCACGGTCGTGCACCGGCGCGATCATTTCCGCGCCGAGCGCATCCTGCAGGAGCGGCTGTTCAAGCATCCCAAGATCAAGGTCGTCTGGGACAGCGCGCTCGACGAGATCTGCGGCGCCAGCTCACCGTCGAAGGTGACACATGTCCGGCTCAAGAACGTCAAGACCGGCGCGCTCACCGAGCTGCCGGCCGACGGCGTGTTCGTCGCGATCGGCCATGCGCCGGCCACCGAGCTGGTGGCAGGTCAGCTGAAGCTGAAACCCTCCGGCTATGTCGAGGTGGTGCCGGGCTCGACGGCGACGTCTGTCCCCGGCGTTTTTGCGGCCGGCGACGTCGCCGACGAAACCTATCGGCAGGCGATCACCGCCGCCGGCATGGGCTGCATGGCCGCCCTCGAGGCCGAACGCTTCCTCGCCCACGCGGCGAGCGAACGCGCCGCTGCGGAATGAACTGACGATGCCACGTTCACGGGATGGATTTACGGATATGGATTGGGACAAGCTGAAGGTGTTTCACGCAGCGGCGGAAGCAGGCAGCTTCACGCATGCCGGGGAGCAGCTCGGGCTGTCGCAATCGGCAGTGTCGCGCCAGGTCAGCGCGCTGGAGCAGGAGCTCGCGGTCTCGCTGTTTCATCGTCACGCGCGCGGCCTCATCCTGACCGAGCAGGGCGACCTGCTGTTCCGGACGGCGCACGACGTCTTCATGCAGCTGCAGGCCGCACGCGCCAAGCTGACCGACAGCCGCGAGCGGCCGAGCGGCGATCTCAAGATCACGACCACACCGGGTGTCGGCATCAACTGGCTGATCCCGCGGCTCGGCGAATTCACCGCGATGTATCCGGAGATCCGGATCTCGCTGATCGTGACCGACGAGGAGCTGGACCTGTCGATGCGTGAGGCGGACGTCGCGATCCGCACCCGCAAGCCGACGCAGCCCGATCTCATCCAGCGCAAGCTGTTCGCGATCAGCTTCCACGCCTATTGTTCTCCCGAATATGTGAAGCGCTTCGGCACGCCGCGGACGCTCGACGAGCTCGATGATCATCGCATCATCATGCTGGCCGACGGTCAGGTCGCTCCGCATCTGCAGAACCGCAGCTGGCTGGTCGACGCCGGACGGAACGGCTCCGGTCCGCGCGAGGCCTATTTCCGCGTCAACAACATCCTCGGCCTCGTCCGCGCCTGCCAGCAGGGGCTCGGCATCGCCGCACTGCCCGACTATCTCGTCGAGGAGAACAGCCGACTGGTGCAGTTGTTCGGCGAGTCCGACTCGATCCAGCTCGACACCTACTTCGTCTATCCGGAGGAGTTGAAGACGGTCGCGCGCGTGCAAGTGTTCCGTGACTTTGTCGTGAGCAAAGCACAGCGCTGGCCGGCCTGATATTGTGCATGTCTGACATGCGGTGCACCTGGTTGCTGCAGGGCCGCATCGGGGACCATACTGCAGGCGTGCTGAGCGTTGGCGCTGCGCATTGTCCCCCTCCTCCAGTGGCGCAAGCGCTCAGGAATCCCTCTTGGAAGGTGATTGTGTCGGCCTCATTGGCCAATACCTTCAGCCGGGCTCATCGGGCCCGGCTATTTTTTTGGTCAAGTTGTTCTGTCGCCGCGCACCTGTGTCGTTGACACAGCAGCGTTCACCGCGCATGTAGACCACATGTCCACGTCGTCGCACGCCAAGCTGTCGTCGAAAAAAGGTCCCCGCCCGGGGACATGTGGACGCGCGCGCTAGACACTCTTCCGAGTTCACGCCGCATCACCAGCCCCGCCGCAAGGACGGGGCTTTTTTGATGTGTCCCGTCTCCGGCTCACCACCCAAGGAGATGGACCATGACGACCGTTCGAACGCGACTGCAAGGACTCTGGCTGCCACTGATCACGCCGTTTCGCGACGGCGCGCTGGACGAGCCGTCCTTGCGCAACCTCATTCGACATTATGCCGCCAAGGCGATCGACGGCCTCGTTCTCGGCGCCACCTCCGGTGAAGGACTGGCGCTCTCGTGGGAGGAGCGCGCGCGGCTCGTCGGCGTGGTCCGCGATGAGCTCGCGTCCCTCGGAAGGCCGCTGCCGATCTGCCTCGGCATCGGCGGCGTCGCGACATCCGATCTGATCGAGGCGCTCGATCGAACGGCGTCATGGCCGATCGATTTCTATCTGATCTCGAGCCCGCCTTACGTGCGCCCCTCCCAGCGCGGATTGCTGGCGCACTTCACCGCCTTGGCGGAGCGCGCGGCGCATCCGATCGTGCTCTACAACATTCCCTATCGCTCCGCCGTCGGCCTCGACAACGACACGCTGCTGCAGCTCGCCGCGCATCCGGCGATCGCTGGACTGAAGGATTGCTGCGCCAACCGCACCCAGACGCGGGAGCTGATCGCGCGTCGTCCCACCGGCTTTGAGATCCTGACCGGCGAGGACGCCCAGAGCTTCGACGCGCTGCAGGCCGGCGCCGACGGCGCCATCCTGCTCTCGGCGCATCTGGAGACCGAGACGTTCGCCGCGATGCTGCAGCATGTGAAGGCCGGCCGTCACGACGCCGCGACAGCGTGCTGGGCGCAGGTCGAGCCTCTCACGCGATTGCTGTTCGCCGAGCCGAGCCCGGCTCCGGCGAAGTACTGGCTGGCGCGGACCGGCGTGATCGCAAGCGCGGAGGTGCGGCTGCCGATGGTCGAGGTTGGCGCCGAGCTCGCCGCACGGCTGGATCAGGAGATCGAGCGCCGCGGAGCCACACAGCGGAGCCGTGTCGCCTGAATGCCGCCGAATGTTACGGCCGGCTCTGCCGCAAACCTCGCCCTGGAGGGCGATGGCAGAGCCGCAGCCGGCTTCGACGCCACCCGAAACTCCGTGGTTAATCCGGACTAACAGGCGCGATCAAAAGCCGGATAGTCCGAAACCTGATGTTTAAAGATGTTCCGCTATGGATGTTGAAAACGTTTGAGAACGCGGGGGCGTCGTGGCTTTTCAGGATCATCCATTCCCTGAGCGTCAGGGATTCAGCATCGAGGACATTCTCTGGGCGGTCGGAATCTGGTCGGTGATTCTCACCCTGACACCGGCGATCGCGTTCTATCTGCTGATGGTCGCCTGACCTCCGCCGCGCGTTCTGCGCGGCGCCGGGACGTCATCGGTGCAAACGAGCCGAGTCAGTAGATCTCACGCGAAAAACGCGCGGGCGACCGCGCGTCGATGCCTCAGAGGGCTTGGCGGATCAGGCCGCCTGCTTGTGCATGGCGCCGTTGGCCGACACCGTTCCGCGGATCGCCTTCACCGAGCGCTCGATCGCTGCCCACAGGCGGGCGATCTCGGCCGCCGCGCGGCCTTCGGCGTAGTATTCGCGGACGCCTTCACCCTGCCCCAGCGCCATCAGGAGATCGGCGCGGTTGGTGATCTGGCCACCCCACACCGGCGCCTTGAACTTGGCCAGCGCCTCGCGGGCAATGGTCACGATCGGGCTTTCGGCATCATCGCGACGGGCCGGCGCTCCGTTGAGGACGACGGCGTAGGGCTTGCGCGCGGCGCGGCAGGTCTGGATCGTCTCCTGCACCGCGTTGACGTCGAACACGCCCGGACGCGCCGGGATGATCACCATCGTTGCGTTCTTGATCGCATCCTCGACCACGGCCGAAATGGTCGGCGGCGTGTCGATCAGCACCCACTCGACGCCGTCGCGGCGGGCGGCGGAGACGATCGCGCTCACGGAGTTCACCGCGGTCTTGATCGGCGGCTCGTTGGTGCCGCGCAGCTTGTGCCAGAGCGTCAGCGACCCCTGCGGATCGGCATCGATCAGCAGGCAAGACTTGCTCGCCTTGATCTGCGCAGCGAGATGGGCGGCCAGGGTGCTCTTGCCTGAACCGCCCTTACGCGATGCGAAAACAATAACGTTCATACCTTGGCCTCCAGATTGACCCCGGCGGCGAAAATGAATCAGCAGACTGATTCGCGGAAGATAAATTTAGCGATTGATCAGGCGTAACTCCTGATTGCTGAAACGCATTGGTTTTTGAGTCACACCGAGTGCACAAAAAGGCGCTCCAGCGGTGCACGTCCTCAACAACATCCGATCCCTCTGGACCCCGTTTGCATGTTGAGGCTGTGCAAGGCGTGACCGAACGGCGCCCGCGGGTCGTTGTGATGTCGGCGGCCGCGAAAGGCGGGTCTTCGCTTACGTCGCGTCCGGCCGCGCCGCCTTCCTGGTCTTTACGGCGCGCGCATTGGCCGGCTTCCCAGCGGAAGCGGGCTTGATGCTCACTGGCCTGCCGGCGCGTTCCGAACGCGAGGATCCACGCGGCTGCGGCCCGAACTGGGCACGACAGGGCGGCGACAATTCCGCCTTTCGGCGGTCCATGCAGGCGGTGATGCGATCCACATTGGGGATTTCAGAACTACAAAGCCGGAACGCGTCGCTCGTGCAGGCCTGCTCCTGCTCTGCGGTGTAGGCGTGCCCCACGGCTGGCATGAGAAGCGCTGCTGCTGCGATCAGTACAGCGGCGCCCCATGGATTGAGATCCATCCCCCTCATCGTTGCCCTCCCCGTCGTTGCCACAAATTGTGATTGAACGAGGCCGGATTCGCAAGCAGGCCCTGTTGCGGGTCGCAATGATCCGCGCAGGACGCGCATGCGATGGCAGAAAAAGCGATGTATCCGTTGAACTACGGAAATCATCATCCGCGGCGCGAGCGAGACGCCGCACACCGGGGCTTTGGCTCAGTCGCTGATATCAGCGCGAACGGATCCTGAACGACCGCAAGCTGACGCCGGATCTCGGGGGCCTTGGAAACAGGAACAGGCTTTCAAGCCACCCGCTCCTCCCGAGGCCCACCGTCTCTGCTCGGAACTGTTGGGATCAGCTCACTTTGCTCATGACACTGACCAGATCGCCGTCGGTCGGTGCGTCCGAAGGCACCAGCGTGGCAGCCGTTGCACGCTGCGTACGCACGGGCTGAGGCACGGCGGCAACGCTCGCGCGGCCGACGACGATATGGGCCATGATCACTGCGGGCACGCCAAGCCCGAACACGATGTGAACGGTGCTGATCCAGGGTCGAAGCGCTTCGGATCCGACGTAATAGAGGCCGAACGCGGTCGCGATCAGCAGGCCATACATCGTGAGACTCGCAATTCCGGTCGCCCGATTCTTTCGGGCGCGCCAGGCGCGCTGGACGTGCATGGGACCAAGCGCACCGAGCAGCATCAGCGTCACCATCGCGGCACCACCATGCATGCTCAGCAGGTATGCGGCGGCTTGTTGCCAGGTCTCGCTATCCAGCTCCGAACGGGTCTTCATCTGATCCGCGTAGATCCACAGCGCTCCGCTGGCGAACAGGACCCCGAAAACTCCGTAGAGGGCAAACCGAAACGCGCCTTTAAGCCGCATGTTGCAGATCTCCTTGCCAATCCGATGTCGTGAGGATGTTGCCGTCGGCGGCAACGAGCATCGCGCTCGCCTGGAACCGGGCGAGTTGGGCTGCGGCACGCTCGCCGCCCACCATGACGATCTTGGTCAGCGCATCGGCCACCATGCAGGTCGAAGCGCGGACGGTCGCCCCGAGCACACGCTCGGCCGGCCGGCGGGTCGACGGATCGAGGACCGAAGTCTCGGTCGTCTCCGCCGATCGGAACGGATCGAAACGACGGGCTGACGACGCCAGCGCTCCATTGCTCACCTCGACCTGGCACAGCAGCCGGCCCGGCGAACGCGGGTCGCGGATGTGAACGATGCGAGCACCGCCTCCGAAGGTCGCGAGGTCGCCGCCCGCATTGACCATGGCGGAACGTACGCCGCATCTCCGCAGCGCATCGATTGCACAATCCACCGCGAAGCCCTTGGCGATGCCGCCGAGATCGATTCTGAGACCGGCATGGCGGAAACGAACTTGATGGCCGGCAAGCAGTTCGATCGCAGCAGCGGTCCGCGACGACGAGTCAGCCGCAGGCTGCGGAATGCCGGCGACGCCGACGTCGAAATCGCCGTCCGAAGACTGGGCCATCTCCAACGCCGCCTGGAGCACGGTGTAGGTCCAGGGGTGCACCGTCACCGCGCAGCTCGATGCCGCGCTGTTCAGCCGAGACACGTCGCTGTCCGGATCATGGAAGCTCATCAGCCGGTGCACCTCCGCCACGGCGGAGAACGCTGCTTCCACGGCGCTCTCCAGGTCCGCGCCCTGCGCATCGGCGACATCGATCTCGACGAACGTCCCGAGCAGAGCCCGAGCGCGTCGAAAGCTAGCGGAAGTGGCTGGCATGATAGGTCAGCACCTTCTTCACGCCTTCGGTCAGATGCGTCGACGACAGCGTGGCTCCCGAGATGTTTCGAATATCGGAGTTGATGCGCAACTCGTTCTGACTGCCCTTGCCGACGAACTGACCGAGCCAGTTCGGATCATGCACCTCGCCGCCATAGGACTCGCGGTAGTTCAGAATCTCGACGCGACGCACCCGCCCGTCAGGGCCGATCGCGACCGTGTAGTCGATCAGCAGGTGCTTGCCGACGACGTGATCGTAGTAGAAATAGCCGCCATTGCTCGCCTTCCAGACGCGACCCGGCTGGACCTCGGCGAAGCTTGCGCCTGGAAACGCGGCCTTCTGCGCTTCCTCGACACTCATGTACTGCATGGCGTAGGCCGGCGCAGCGACCGACATGACGGCCGCAGCGGGAGCAGTCCATTTAAGCCAATCGTTCATCGCGTCCACCTCAAATCCCTGTTCATGACACGCCCTCCCCTTGAATCGATCTCACGTGTTCTGCAGCCGCCGAACACTGTTAGCTGTCCAGGAAGCCGCCGAAGCATCCGGCGCGCCGAACGTTCCACGCCGAGTTGCAACGCCAGCCCGCGGGACGCTCACTTCCGTGGACCGCATCAGACGCCGATCTGACCGAGCCCCTCCGACATCTTCAACGTGCTTGCTGCAAACCGTTCTGATTGTCAGAGCCAACGTAGTAAGTTGTCCGATTGCGGCGAATTGCCGCGTCGATGTTGGCGATTTGCCGGAGTGGCTGGGGAATAACAATGTTGCCGGAGATTGCCGCTTCGCGAGGCGTTCGAGTCATGAGCCACAACACGCAAACCTGCTATTTCAAAGGGTATGCAGAGGCACCTGCGACAGTTTAGATCGATTCCAAATGCACCGGCTGTCGTTCGAACGTGGCATCGGCTCCGCGCCGCTGCCGCGAAGCGGCCGTTGTTGGCGCGGCGGTGAATTCGCACCGCCACAGCATCGCCTTGGCATTCAGCCCCGCCGATGCCCCGCATGCGGCACCGGCGTCGCGAAGAGACATGGCGGTCGCGACTACCACGGCATCTGGTTCATCGCCTCCCAAGGGTGCAATCCGTGCGGCGAAGGCACGACCTTGATCTTGGCCATCATGCCCCCGTCCTCATGCTCGAGGATGTGGCAGTGATAGACGAACTCGCCGACCTGCGAGAACGGGATGTCCACGACCACGGGCTTCGAGGTGCACTGACCGTTGCGCCACTGCTCGATGCTGCAGACTCCGCTTTGAGCGTCCATGACCTCCGGCACGTTCGGCGTTGCGACGCCAAGCGGGACGTTGTCCTGCAGCATGCCGCCGCCAATGCTCCTGTTCAGCGACACCGAGAGCGGCGTGTTCTCGCCGGCCTTGCTGTTGATCGTCCTGAACCGGGTCTGATGGATGTGGAAGTTGTGGTTCTCCGTCGACAGTTGCACCAGCTCCCAGGTCTCATGAACCGGGCGCTGTCCCGGCGCGAGCGGCAGGCAGACGATGTTCAGGGACGGATCGAACTGGCTCACCGGAAGCTGCGTGCCAGGCACGGGGTTGCCGTTCTCGTCGACCTCCTCATAGCCCAGACCGAACGTGCCGTCGTCGGTCAGATCAGCCAGGCCGAAGAAGATCCGGCGGCGGTGTCCGGCCGGCAGCGGCTTGCACCCGTCGCGCAGCGGCGTGGCATTCGCATAGGGGACCTTGGCGTCGAGAATGCCTGACGGCTGCATCGTCGCCAGCGCATCGCCCCGGATGTCCATGCCATAGGCGATGTGGTGTCGTGATCCATGCTGGTGGAAATGCACCTTGGCAAGATCCACCGCCGGCCACTGATCGCCACTGCCCATCGTCAGCCCGGTCATCTTGAAGGTCGCTGACGCGGAATGTCCGGGGCTGGCGATCGCGCCGGTGGCGGGATCGCGATAGGTCACGAACACCTCCGTGCGCGAGCTCGGCATCATGACCATCTGCGTCACGCAGACCGGCTTCGAATGGAAACGCGAGGTCGGCAGCGGCGGACAGGGCACGACGCGGAAGCGCGCGCCGCCGAGACGAACCATGGTGTCCATCGTCGTATCCTGCGGCAGGTTCACGCTGACGCCGTCGACCGAGATGAGCTGCATGATCATCGGCTTCTGCGACTCGTCGTCGGTCAGCTGAAGATTGTACGACAGGCTGCCCGACGCATTGGTGAGCCGCCAGACCTCGCCGTCGGAATCGGTCACCTTGATCTTCGGGAACGTCCTGCCGTTCACCGTAAAGAACCATTTGCCGCCGGCGAAGTTGGAGCCGCCATCGGCCGACGTATCGACACCCGGGCAAGACCCCTCGCGCAGCTCGGAGCTATCAGCTGGAAACTGGGCGCAGAAGCCAGGATCCTGCTGATTGATCACTTCGCCCGGCTGAACCTCGACCGGGCCGCTGTCGAATTGCACCGTTCCGCCGCCGGCGACCTGAATATCCTTCAGGATCAGATGACGGACGCTCGCATCGGGAAACGGCGTATCCCTGGCGTCGCCATGCGCGTAGTCCGAGACTTCGCCGACGGAGATGATGCCCGCCAAGCCCTGCGACACCTGGTTCAGGGAAATACCGTGGATGTGCGGGTGAAACCAGAACTGCCCGGATGGATGGTTGCGCGGGATCTCGATCCGGAAATCCGCGTAGTCCATCTTGTTTGAGCCGTGCTGGTGAGTCGTCTGCGGCACCGGCATGCCATTGGCGGAGTTGTAGATCTGCACGAAGACATAGTCGCCGAAGGTCTGGTCTCTCAGGGTCGGCGCGCGCGGTTCGACGATCAGGCCGTGCGTGTGCAGGTTGGTCGGATTGCGGAACAGGTTGGCCTGGCCGGGATCGGCATTGTGGTTCACCTTGGCCGGGTCGAGCTGCGGCAGCTGGTTGACCAGCCGGATCTTGAGCGTGTCGCCCTTCTGCAGGGCCAGGCGCACACCGCCGTAGTCGGCCACGGCGGCGCCGGCCGGGCAGCTGGTGCCGGACGCGGGCCGCGGGCAGATCTCATAGACCCAACCGGTCGGATTCATGGGTGAGCCGCCGGGCGGGGCAAAAGTGATGGTTGAGATCGGCTTGGCGCGCGCGATCATCAGCAGATCGAGCACGCCGTGCCTGCTCCTGAACACCGTCGGCTCGGCGAGATCGTGGGCACCTGCCGTGGACGCCGCCAACGTCAGGCCGGCCCACAGCGCGGCAGCGGACGTCAGTGTTCTTATTGTTGGCTTGTGCGGACGCCCGATTAGCATGCCAGATCCCCATTTGGCTCGAGACAAAGATCGACGCGATAAGGTGCAGCCCAGACCGGCGCGGCATTCGAGCGTATCGCTCCAAGCCGTCAGCCAGTGGCTTTGCGTGCACATTCGCGCTTTTTTCGCTAGGGACGACGGGTGTCTCCTTTGTGACCGTTTCTTTCGTTTTGTGAGAATCAGGATTGAGCGCCTTAAGAATCGATCTAACAACCTGTGTTGCAGCTGCGGTGTGCGCAGGCCGGACAAGGTCGACACAAAAACGACAATCACCCTGCGTAGTTCGCCCTTGACCTGATTAGTCGCGCGATCGACGCGAGTTACTGAGCTCTCGATCGACGATCAGTCCGCGACCGCTCCCAAGGAGACCGAAAGATGCTGGCTGCTGTTGTTCTCGCCTGGGCCTGCAACGTGACCGGCATCGCCTGTGGCGCGCCGACAACAGAGATCATTCAGAAGGCTTACGAGCAGGAGGCGCCGTCGTCCGGCGTCCGCCACGACAAGGGACTGAAGATCGTCGAGGCGACCTGCGACAAGGGCGACGAGAGCGGACGTTTCCTGTGCCAGGTCTCGTTCGTCTCCGACGACGATCCTGATAAGCGTCTTTACTTCGACATCGTCTCCGCGGCCCTCACCGACAAGGGATGGGTTCTGACCAGCGGATTGTGCAAGCGGTGATGACGGCGCAGCCTACACATGCCGCGTCCTCCTCATTATTGACGGCGTCCCGATCGCTGGCGCTGGTGCATCCGCAGCAGCCGTGACTCCGGGGACAGGAACGGTGTTCCCGCCTGGGCCAACGGCGGAGCGGTTTGTGTCACCGGCACCTCGGCGACCGTCGTGGCGACCGGATTTAGCGCGGGCCCCGCCGGCGACGCAAACTGCAGCACAGCGCGGTCGTCGCCCCTCTGCAGCGTGACCGACCTCGCCTCCACGCGACGCAAGGTCCAGCCCTGATAGTCCGCGCCGACTCTGATGCGCAGCGGCGTCCTGGTGCTCGGATCGAGGAAGATGGCCAGGCCACGATCGCCGTTCACGACCGTTCCGACCAAGCTGAGCGCCGGCCGCTCCGGCGGGCTCGGCTCCGGCACCGCTGGTGCTTCCGCGACGGCCGGCGGCGGGGCTTCGGTGGGCGGAGGACGCCGCGACGGCGAGAAGATCGGCCGTTCGCGCGTCGCTGACAGCTGATCGAGCGGAATGGCCCACAACGGATTGCCGCTCCGTGGCTGCGCGCGCGGCGTACTTGGTGCTCCGCGCGCCGGCGCGGGCTGCTCTGCCGCCAGCGAACTGGGCATGTCGAGGCTCGCCGCCGCGACAAAGCCCAACACCGAAGCCGCCGCAACTGCGCAGCAGCTGGCGGCATATCGTTTGATGAGACGGCTCATTGCTGGCCCTGCCATTGTCCGGACACCGTGAGGGTGACGCGAAGCTTTCCAGCGGAGGCGGCCAAGGGCGCGCTGCCCTCGACCACCAGCTCGTCGATGAACAGGCATGGCATTCCGGACTCCAGATCATAGAGGATCGGCTGCAGGGCCGGCTGGGCAGCCTCGAAATTCGCAGTGACCCGGATCTGACCGTCCTTGGCGCCGGGGCCCTGCACGTCGACCTGCGAGGACGAGGTGCTGCCGCCGTGACGGGTCACCACGTCACCCAGCCGCTGCAGCAGGGCAGCGCCGGCAACGGTCACGGTCGGACCTTCGAGGAACGCCGATCCCGCCGCGTTGGCGTCGCTGCCATCCTGACGGCCGCTCGCCATGCTGTGCGCATCCAGCAGGCGCAGCGAATCCTTCAGCGCGTCGACCTCGGCGCGCTGATCGAGCAGGCTCCTGACGGGCAGCGCCGTCGCAGTGATCAGCACCAGCAGCAAGCCGGCATAGATCAAGGCGGCGGTCCAGCGCGGCGACGGAGTTCCCAAGCGGTCTGCGGTGCTCATGTGCCAGGTCCAAAATGCGGCTTGATGCCGGCTTCGATCCGGAAACGTTCGCCCGGATCATCCACCGAGCGCGTCGTCGGCGCGGAGAAGGTCGCACGCGTGAAATGCGCGGATTGCTCGATCAGCCTGACCAGCGCGGGTGCATCCTGGCTCACCCCCGCGACTTGCAGCTTGTCCTTCTCGATCCGCAGCTCCGTGACATAGGTGTTGTCGGGAAGCACCCGAGACAGCGCATCCAGCACCAGGACGTCGGCGGCCGTCTCCTGCTTTCGGCGCAGGAGACTGCGCAGAGCGGCGTTGTCGGTCCCCTCCAAGTCGAGCCGTAGCGCTGCGCGCCGCTCTGAGATCCTGCGCGCCAGCAGACTCTGCTGCGCATCGAGCTGCCCTCCGAGGATGCTGCCGGTCACGAGCGACAGCGTCGCCGAGACCGCGGCGATGACCAATGCGGCGGTCAGCATGCGACTGACGCGGCCGACATCGAGCGACCCGCGAAGATGCTGCTCAGTCAGTCGCGTTGCGCCTTGCGCAACGCGTTGGCCCGAAGCCGCGCCGGGAGCGGCGAACAGCACCACCGATCCGACATGCCAGGATTCAGCCAGCCTGATGAGGGGATCGAGCCGCGTCCTCGGCGCGGCGATCACGGTCGTCTGGATACGGTCCGCCGCAATCTCGACCGGCGCCGTGCTTCCGAACACCGCCTCCTGCGCCGTCCACGGCGTCAACCGATCGAGCTGCGAGCGCACCATGGCCTCGAGAAACTCGGCCGCCCGGCGTGGAAGATCCAGCGGCCGCGACAGGAAGCGCTCCGGCATCAGCATGACCTCGACCCGGCTGCCGCGCAGCAGGGTCCGCCAGCTCTCGGGAAGCGCAGGCGCGGCCGCTTCGGCCTCGGGCAGGCGTACCTGACAATCCGGCGGAGCCGATCGCCCGGCGCGGGCGATCGTCCGCAGCACGAAGAGGTTCCGTTCGGTCTCGATCAGCTGGATCGGCGGCTTGAGGTTGAACCGGCCGACGCGATCGACGATGACCGCAGCGACGGCGCCGATCCAGGTCGCCAGCTCACCGCGCATCCGCTCTCCAAACGTCATCACAGCGCCCTTCCCGATTGCCTGGGCATCGCGGGGCTGCCGGCATCGTCCCGCCACGCCAGAATCCGATACGGCTCGTCATCGTCACCGAGCAGGATGACCACCTCGGCGGCGGCCCGGCGACCGGCGTCGAAGCCGACCGTGATCCACACCCGGACGGCGTCGCCGACGTCCAATGTCGCGTCGGCACGGGCCGGGCCCAGCGCCGCTGCAACCGATCTCGCCTCGCGGCGAAGGCCGGCGCGCTGATCAAGGAAGCTCTTCAGTCCATCCTGCGTCATCCCAGGCAGCGCGGCCACGACCTCGGGCGCGGCCTCGAGCGCGTCAATCTCGCGCCGGCCGCTGAACACGGTCACATACGGCATCGCCTTGTCGACCAGGTCCGGCGGCAGGCCGAGCACCAGACGAAGCTCCTCGGCATGGGCGAACGGCGCATTGCGCGGCATGTAGTCCACCCCGGCGGTTCGATAGAGATCGCGCTCGGCATCCGCAGTGGTCTCGGACAAGGGCGTTCGCCAGCCGATGATCCGGTCGGCATATTCGCCGGCCTTGTCCGCGCGCGTGCCGAGCACGCCGAACAGATTGGCAAGCATCTGTTTTGAAGCGTGATTGAGATCGACACGAGCAGCTTCCGAGCGGAAGACAACGGAGACCTGCGCATGGTCGAGACGGAAGGAGAAGGCGCCAGCCGCAGCGCGCTGCGTCTTCGGCACAGCAACAAACCGATAGGCGGCAAGCTCCAGGCCTGCCGACGCCAGCGCGGCGGATCGCAGACGGGTGTCGTCCAGCGAGAGTCGCTGGGCCGTGCTGTGGAGATAGACGGAGAGTGCTCCGGCCAGCCCGGCCAAGGAGATCAGGATCCACAGCACTGCAACGAGCACGAAGCCGCCCTCGCGATCAGTGCGGTCAAGACCCCAGGGCTGCGTCACGCCGCGCATGCTCATTGCTCCGATCGCACGGCTGCGCGTCCGACGGTGCCGCCGGCCGACAGCGCCTGCCGGTCGCACGTCCTGTCCGCGGGATTGCAGGCGCTGTCGGCCGGCGCCGAGACATGGATAACCGCGATCCGTGAGATCGGCGGCGCGCTCGCGTCGACCGCGTTGCGCACCGTCACCCGCACGGCTGCCGGCAGCCTCCCGGCATCGTGCCACGACGCCGTCCAGTTGCGGTCGGCTCCAGCAAAGGCAAACGACACATGGTAAGGCGCCTGCAGCAACACGACCGGATCGCCGAATTCGCGGCCCGAGGCGTTGCCCGGCGCGAACGCCGCTCGCTTTCGGCTCACCACAGCGCCATCGCCGTCGCCGGCCTCGGCAATACGAACCAGCTCGAGCCCGCGGCCTGTCTTCGGTGCAAGCGAGATGCGGACGAAGGTGACCGACGCCTCCGAGCCATCGAACACCACGGACCGGCTCTGCGCATCGGACCGGATGAACTCGGACGCCGCGATGTCGGCGCTGATGCGGTCGAGCGCGACGCTCACCGACTCGCTGCGCTGGATGCGATGCAGGCCGCGATTCCAGTTCGGCAGCCACTGCGCGGTGATCACGGCCAGACCGGAGACGAGCAGCCCCATCAGCGCCATGGCGGCCAGCGCTTCGATCAAGGTGAAGCCGGACTGAGAATGGTTGGCGCGCGTCATCATCGCTCGGCCTGCCTGCGAAACAGACGGATCGTCTCCAGCTCCACGGTCGCGCCCGACGGCGAGCGAACCTGGAGCATGATCTTTTCCGGCGCCCAGGCGGACGTGCCGGCAGCGCCATCCATGGCGAACGGCTGCGCCTGCGCGCGCCAAACATGCGACATCGTCTCTCCCGATTGCATCGGCGCCGGCGGCGGCAGACGGGACGGAAACGCCAGCCACAACGCGTTGTAGGCCGATTGCACCAGCGCGACATGCTGCTCCAGCTTCCGGCTGCCACGCGCCGACGATCCCATCAGCGCAGCTATGGCCACCAGCGACACCGCCACGATTGCGAGCGCAACCAGCGTCTCGAGCAGGGTGAATCCCGCGCTCGCGTTACTGTCGTGCGGTGGCGGCGTTCGAGGCAACTTCGATCCTTCCAGTCAGCCAGTTGACGCGAATTTGGTAGCCGGAGCCGAGATGCGTCAGGTTGATGACACCTCCGCAGGACATGCCGGAGCCGAAGAAGCTGATGCTGTCGAAGGCCGGCCGATGGTCGCATTTGCGCGGCAGCACCGTTTCGAACCGCACATCGTCGGGAAGCCGGATCTCCTGTCCGCTGCTGCTGGAGCGAATCGATCGCCCCCGCGTGTCGATGCGCGTCGTGACTTCGAGCCCGCGCCTGATTGCGGCATTTCGATCGTCCTTCAGCAGTGCGGCGACTTCGATCGCATAGGCCTCCAGACGCGGCCGCGAGGTCTGTCTCGGGACGGCGGGCAGCAGCACGGCCGCGAGCCCCGCGACGATCGCGAGCACGCAGACCACTTCGATCAGGGTAAAGCCGGCCTGACGGCCGTCACGTTGCTCCATCGCTATCGGGCACCGATCGTCATCGAAGAGGAGATGTCCGCCGCCAGATCGACGCCCCCCTCCTGCCCGTCCGATCCGTAAGACACGATCTCGTAGGGCACGCGCTGCCCAGGCGCGCGATAGACGTAGGGATGGCTCCAGGGATCGCTCGGGACATTCCCTCCCTTCAGGTAGGGTCCGGCCCAGCCCGGGATGGTCGAGGCCGGCCGGACCAGCGCAGCCAAGCCTTCCGACGAGGTCGGATAGCGACCGGTGTCGAGATAGAACAGATCGAGCGCGCTCGAAAAACTCTGGATCTGAATCCGCGCGGTCTTGACCCGGGACTCATTCAGCGAACTCAGCACACGTGGCCCGATCAGCCCCATGATCATTCCGATGATGGCAATGACGACCAGCATCTCGACGAGCGTGAAGCCGCTCTGACCGTCGTCGCTGCCAGCGCGCACCCGCCGCGCGATGCCGCTGAGTCCTGCCTGGGTCGATTGACGCTTCATCTTCCGCTACCCGACGAGTTGAGTGACCGACAACAGCGCGGTCATCACCGAGACGATGAGACCGCCGACGACGGTACTGATGAGTATGATGGCCGCCGGACCGACGATGCCAACGATGCGATCGAGGCTGCGCTGCAGCTTCGCCTCGTAGAATTCGGCGATTCTCCCGGCAAGGACCGGCAGCTGCCCGGTCTCCTCGCCGATCCGGATCATCCGCGTGGCCATGGCCGGCAGGATATTCGTCGCCGTCAGCGCCTCTGACAGCTTGCCGCCTTGCCGCACGCGATCAGCCACGGCCCCCCATACTGCGCCGTCGCCGGTCGCCGCCATGATGTCGATCAGGATGCGCAAGGCTGCGGTCAAGGTGAGCCCGCTGCCGAGCAGGATCGCCAGATTGCGGCAGAACACGCTGGTGCGATACGACCAGAACACGGTCGCGAGCCCTGGTAGTCGGCAGAGGCGCGCGATCAAGGCGCTGCGAATGCTGGCACGACCGAGCAACAGACCGCCCACGGCGACGGCCGCGCTCGCCGCCAGCGCCAGCGCGGCGCCGTTGCTGCGGAGAAAATCGGAGATGTCGAGGAACGTGTTGATGGTCGCGTCCGTCCTCGCCCCGAAATCGCGCAGCACCGTCGAGAACTGCGGCAGCACGACAATGAAGAAGAACAGCATCACCAGGCAGGCAGCGACCAGGACGAAGAGCGGATATTGCATCGCGTCGCTGAGCTTGCGACGCATGGCTTCCGCGCGTGCCCGCTCGGCGCCGAGCACGTCGAGCACGTGATCGAGGCCGCCCGAGACCTCGCCAACCCGCACCAGCGCCAGATACATTGCGGAGAACTGTGCCGGATGATGCGCCAGCGCGTCGGCAAAGCTTTCGCCGGCGAGAATGCTGGATCGCAGCCGGCTGACGATGGAGCGCAGCCGTCCCATATCGGCGTCTCCCGCCAGCAGCTCAAGCGCATCCTCCAGCCGCGCGCCCGCCTTCAGCAGCAACGCCAGATCGCGCGTGAATGTCGTGACGTCGCTCTGGGACGGACGGCCGATCCAGGCCACCATCTCACGGCCGACCGAGCCTCCGCCCGTCTCCTCGACCGTCTCGATCGGCAGCAGCCGCAGATATTCGATGCGGTCGATCACGTCCTTGGCCGTCGCCGCCGAGATCGTTCCATGCACGACCTCGCCGCTTTCGGTCAGTGCACGATAGCGAAACTTGCTCATCGGCTCACCGCAGCGTCGTGACGCGCAAGACTTCGGCGACCGACGTGGCGCCGGCCCGGCACTTGGCAAGGCCATCGTCGAGCATCGTGGTCATGCCGCCGTGAATGGCGCTGCGGTCGATGACAGCGGCATCGCTCGTGCCCTGAATCAGCGAGCGGATCCCCTGGTTGAGCTCCAAGATTTCGAAGATGCCGAGACGGCCGCGATAACCGGTGCCGCCGCAGCTTTCGCAGCCCGTGGGTTCGTAGACTGTCTCGCCGACCTCGAAGCCGACCGCGACGTACCGAGGGTCCGCGCAAAGATCATCGGCACTCAGTCGGTGCCGCGACCTGCAGCGCTCACACAGCTTGCGCACCAGCCGCTGCGCGATCACCGCCCGGAGCGTCGAACGCAGCAGGAAATCCTCGACGCCGAGATCGAGCAGCCGTGGCACGGCGGCCGCGGCGTTCTCGGTGTGCAACGTCGTGAGCACGAGATGACCTGTCAGTGCAGCGTGGACTGCAACGTGCGCGGTCTCGCCGTCACGCACCTCGCCGACCATGATGACGTCGGGGTCCTGACGCACGAAGGAGCGCAGCGCGGAGGCGAATGTCAGTCCGATGGCCGGCTTCACCTGCGACTGGTTGATGCCCGGAATCTCGTATTCGACGGGATCCTCGATGGTGAGGATCTTGCGGGTCGGCTCGTTGAGGATCGACAGCGCGGTCGCCAGCGTGGTGGTCTTGCCGCTGCCGGTCGGCCCGCAGATCACGATCATGCCGTGCGGCAGCGCCAGCAGCCGGCGCAGCGCTCGATCATCGTGAGGGGCAAAGCCGAGCTTCTCGACCGACAGCAGCGCCCTGTCCTTCGGCAACAGCCGGATCACCGCCGACTCGCCATGCTGCGTCGGCATCACGGCGACACGGACATCCAGCTCGAAGCGGCCGACGCGGAGCCGTGCGGCGCCATCCTGCGGCAGGCGCCGCTCGGCGATGTTCAGGCCGGCGACGATCTTGATGCGCGAGATGACGGCCTGCGGGAGCACGCCCAAGGGCTCAGCAACCGGCTTCAGCAGACCATCGACACGCATCCGGACCGACAAGCCGCTCCGCATCGCCTCGACATGGATGTCGCTGGCGCGCAACTCCACCGCCTGCTCGAACAGATCATTCACGGCGCGAACCACCGGCGCGCCGGTGGCAAGGTCGCGCAGGCTCTCGATGTCGTCCTCGCCCAGTTGCGGCTGGGCCGCTTCGCTGCGGGCCGGGAGCTCGTCGTCGCCGGAGAGCCGGTTCAGCGCGGTGGCGATGTCCTCCGCCGAGGCCACCACCATCGCGATGGGTCCGCCGAACACGAGTTCCGCGGCGCGAGCGGCAGCGGTGTCGCGAGGGTCGGCGACCGCGAGACACGGCGTTCGATCGGCGGATTGAAACGGGAAAACCACCGTCTCCCGGAGAAAGCGTCGCGAGAAATGCTCGGCCAGCGGCTTGGCCGCAAGCAGATCGGCCAGCACGACCCGCCGCAGTCCGAGTTGCCGCGCGATCGCATCGGCGAACGCGGGGGACGCGGTGTCTGCGACCTCCGACGATCTCGTCCCGCCTCCATCAAGCGCTGCGGTGCCGGGCGCCCTCGCAGAGAACCGGGCCGGCCCATCGTCGCCTCGCATATCATCGGCAAATCGAAAAGGAGCAGTCGAGCTCATGGCGCGTCCCGTGGCAGATCGTTGTCGATCCCCTCATTGCGGAGGGCAGCATTGACAAACGTCTTGTTCTCGGCGGCAAAGATGACGCTTATGAGATCCGCGACTTAGAACAACTACAAACCGGATGCGGGCGCGGTCGGGCCAATTCCATGCGGCTGACCGCGTTGCCATTCGAGCGCCAGGCGTTGGCCCTCGACGACCTGATCGAGTGACATCTTGAAGGCAACCGCGTTGCGGATGCGCAGGTAGGGTTCGCGTCGACGACCAGGCGCCGCGGCCGCTGCGAGGCTCAACCATTTGTAGGCCAGCACGTGATCCTGGGTCACGCCATGTCCCTTGTCGTAGCTCAGCCCTAACAGGTGCTGCGCCGTCGGCTCGCCGCTCTCCGCCGCGCCAATGTAGAGCTCGACGGCAGCTTCGTAGGACTGCGGAACGCCGAAGCCGTTGTCGTACATGTAGCCGAGCGCCGTCATCGCGCGCGGGTCTCCGCGCTGCGCCAGCGGGGCCAGCAACGCGGCGGCGCGGACATAATCACCGCGCGCGAAGGCCGCCCATCCGTCTCCGCGCGGCCGGGCATCGGCCGTCGCCGCGCCGAAGACGAAGGTCAGGATGGCGACGGCAATCCTCGAGCCCCGCCTCATCGATTGCTCCGCGGCGTCTGCAGCGCGCTGGTCGACACCGGCCTGATCGTGCCGCGCAGCTTCGAGCGCAGCTCTTCGGCGACATAATGCGCATCCGTGCCGTCACGGATGATCTGCGGACGGATGAAGATGATCAGCTCGGTTCGTCCGCGGCTACGGTCATTGTTGCTGAACAGCTCGCCCAGCCCCGGGATCTGGTCGAGGCCGGGGACGCCGTTGCGCGTGCCCTGATGGGTCTCGCTGATGAGGCCGGCCAGCAGCACGGTCTGGCCACTGGCCACCGCGACGGAGCTCTTGACCTTCCGCTGCGCGACCGTCGGGGTGAGGCTATTGGCGGTCTGCGGCGAGACGTTGCTGATCTCCTGCTCGATCTCCAGCCGCACATTGCCGTTTTCGTTCACCCGCGGCGCAACCCGCAGGATGATTCCGGTGTTGCGATAGTCGATCGTGTTCACAATCGTGTTGTTCGTCGTCAGCACGGTAGCGCTGCCGGTCGAGACCGGGACCTGGTCGCCGACCTGCAGCGTCGCCGCCTGATTGTCGATCACCACGAGCGACGGATTGGACAACACCTTCACGTCGGTGACGGTGTGCAATGCGCTCAGGATCGCGCTTGGCTGCGATTCCGATCCGATCAGGAAATTGAATCCCGGGAAGGCGCGGTTCAGGAACGCGTTGGTGATCGTCCCGGCGGCCGAGGCGACCGTTGCCGGCGCCGACGTCGAGCTGGTGTTCAGCAGCGAGCCCTGATCGGGCCGCAAGCCCAGGTTCTTGCTGGTCAGAAAAGCCTGGACGCCGTAGTTCAGATTGTCGTTGAGCGTGACCTCGGCGATCGTGGCATCGATCGCGACCTGCAACTGCGGCCGGTCGCATTGTCGCAGCGTAGCTTCGATGATGCGGTAGTTCTCACGGTCGGCGTAGATCAGCAGGGTGTTGTTGACCACATCGGGCGTGATGCGGACGCCGTCCATCAGCGGCTTGCCTCCGGTTGAGGAGGCGCGCGCATCCGAACCGGCATCAAGGCCGACCGGAGTCGGCGGCGGCGTGCCGTTGAAACCGCGATTGGCGACCAGTCCGTTGTTGCCCTGCTGCGCCCCCGAGAAGCCGGCAGACGCTGTCGCGCCCGCGGCCGACAGCCGCTCGCTGCTCGAGCTCGATGAGACTCCCGATCCAGGGGCGAGCTCGGTCGACGACGCGTCGGCCGCCGCGCCCGAATTGCCGGTGAACATCTCATTCAACACCCGCGCCATCTGGCGAGCCTCGCCGTATTTGACGCGGTAGACGTGGACGCTGTTGCGGAGCGTGTTGCCGGTATCGAGGCGCTTGATCCAGGTCTCGGCGGTGCGCAGCAGCGCCGGCTTGCGGCTGATGACCATCACCGCGTTCATGCGACTGACCGCCTGGAACTTGACCATGTTCTGGCCGAGACCGCTGTCACCGGTGTCCATGATCTTCTCGAGTTCGGCGACGATAGGCTCCGGATTGCCGTTCGCGATCGGGAAGATCCCGACCGACTGGCCGCGCATCCAATCCGCGTCGAAGCTCAGCGCGGCGTCGACGGCGGTGCGTCGCTCGGAGCCGGTGCCCTGAATCAGAAGGACGTTGCGGCCCGGATCTGCGCGCACGGTGCCGGGCTTGAGGGCGAAGCTGTCCAGCAGCTTCAACAGCGTCGGCGCCGAGACGTATTGCAGCGGAAGCACCGTGATGCCGTAGCCGGGCTCCGCCGTGGCGCCGGGAGCATCGACATTCCCCGCACCAACCGCCTCGCCCAGCGGGATCAGACGATAGCCGGAGCTATCGCGGACCAGCGCCGTCCCGGCCAGTCGCAATGCATTCTCGAGCACGTAGGCGACGTCCGACTTGGGCACCGGACGTACCGACGACAGGCTCACCGTACCCTGGATGCGCGGATCGATGGTGTAGCCGACGCCGAGCACGTCGCCGAGCACGACCTTGGCGACCGTTGCGATCGGCGTGTTCTCGAAGTTCAACTCGAAGCCGTTCCCCACCGCCTGCGAATGGGCCGCAGCCTGCTGCACCGGAAGCGACGTTGCCGCCGGCACCTCCGCGCGCGCGTCTCTGGGGTCGTCGTTGCCGCCATAGATCTCCGCGCGGGCCCGTCGCGCCGCCGGCGACTGCTCCGGCATGACCTGCCTCGGATAGCGCGGCGAAAGATCCAGCCGCCCGACCTTGTCGAGCACGTCGTCGCCCCGATTGTCGCTCCCGAGCGTCGCCGGATTGCAGCCCGCCAACGCCATCGCCACCAAAGACAGCGCGACGAGCGTGCGACATCGCGGCCGACCGGAGCCAAAATCAGCTTTATGTACCACTCGCCCGCCCACCCGATCTTCCAAGTCATTTCTCATCTGCGGCCCCGGGGCGAAGCGCGATGCCCTTCGTCCCGGGTCATTGGCTGTGGATGAGGACGATGGCCGCTGCGTACCGACAGCGGCCCACGCTCTCGTCATGCCGCTACCAGAGCCAGCCGACACCCGCGAGAATCCGGTCAGACATGGCGCCGGTCGCGCTGTGGTCGATGACCTTGGTGTAGTTGAGCTTGTAGACCAGGCTTGGATTGGGGAAGATGGCGAGGCCGACGTCGTGGAACGTCATGTCGCCGCTGCCCGTGACGTTGTTGAGCCCGGCGGTGAGATCGGATCCGAGCATGCCCGACGTCTGGAAGTTCTGCCGCGTGTAGCGATAGAACGGCACGATGTCGTAGTCGTTCGGCGCCCTGAAGTGGTAGGCGACCTCGGCCGAATAGCCCCACATGCTCTTGCCGACGTTGTTGGTCTCGTCGAGATCGTTGTTGGCGCGCAGATTCTCGGGGTTGGAGAAATGCACATAGGCATACTCACCCCTCAGCTCGAGGCCCGTGTTGGGAACGCGATATCGCGCTTCCGTATTGAAGATCGTCATTGCGTTCTTGCCGAGCGGCGTCTCTGTGCCATCCGGCTGCGTGGCATAAGCGCCGCGCGGCGTCACGTTCGGCGAGTAATAGATCGCCGAGCTGCCGGCAAAGCCGGGAAGGAACGACGGCGTATAGCTGAGCCGCAATGTATAAGCGAGCTCGTTGCTAAGCTGCCGGAAGTCGCCGATCGGAGCGCGCGCAAGCTTGAGCGCCTCCGCGCCGTTGATTCCCGCTCCATAACCTCCGGGGTTGATGCGGCCATTGTCGCCGCGATGGTCGAAGTCGTCGCCGAAATCCTCGGCGCTCTGGCTGGCCTGGAACTGATAGTTCAGGCCGTCGACGATCTTGCCGTAGAAGCCGACGGCGGGAGCGTACCATGTCGTCGGAACAAGGCCGTTGGCGAGCTGGGGCCGCTGCACGCTGTAGAACAGCGTCGGCTCGTGATACAGGTTGGTGAACGAGATCGGGATCAGGTCGATGCCCGGCGATCGCAAGGTGAAGTGGTCGTTGAACTTCACGTCGAAGAAGGCCTGCTCGACCTCGATGGCGCCGTGAAGCTTATCGTCGGCGTCGATCGCGATGCCGCCGTGCTCCCACTCAAGCTCGGCATTGAACGTGATGTAGTCGTTGACCTGGTAGGTCGGCAGCAGCACCAGGCGCGCCATGTCGAACCCGTTCTGCCACTGGCCGTTGGCCGCCGGGTTTTGCACCGAGCCCATCTTGATCTCGCCATACATGCCGATCCGCATGCCGGGCACCGGCGTCGGTGCCGCGCCGAACAGATCCTTCGCGGACGCTGGCGGAGGGGCCTTCAAATCGGCCGCTGGCAGGAATCTCGGCTTCGGATCCGAATCCGCGAACGCCGCGGCCAGCCGGGACGCCGGGGATGACGATTGCGGAGCATCGGCCGTCTTCGAGTTGGCGGCATTGACGTCCTTCGGGTCGGCGAGCGCCATGGCGTTGCTGACCGGCTTGAACGCAGTGGACGCATTGTCGGACGCCTTCACGGCTCCGCCACGCGCATCCTTCGCGCCAGTCAGAGCGACCGTGCTGGACGGAGTCCGCGACGCAAGCGACGCGGACTGCCCAATACCGGCAGGCTTCTTCGCCTTGGCATCCTTGAGCTCGACCTGAAGCGTGTTGATGCGCTGCTCCATGGACTCGATCTTCGCCATCAGCGCCTTGACGGCAGCCGCATCCGCTGACCGCGATGCCCCGGCGTCGGCAGCCTGGGCCGCCGCCGCGCTCAACGCAAGTATAGATGCCGCGGCGAGCAGGGATGAGAGCGACATGCTGCGGCCGCGAAGTGGCTCGCTGCTCCTGTCGATACTCAGCGCACTGCCGTTTGATGAGACGGCGCCTCCTGCGCCTCTCCCGGCGCAGCTAATCAAGACCATCAGTCAATCCTCCCCATAATGATGCGCGGACGTGCATCCCTCAACCCGCGCAGTCGTGAAAAGTGAGTTCGCGCGCGACTGCGAGCCATTCGCGCTAGAAGCCGGCGATGTCGATACTTGGGCTCGCCGACGATGCTCTCGTGTCAGCACTTTGACGGCGCCCGCCGCCGGACTACGAACGCCAGCCGCGATCGGGACGCGCCCGCACCGCGAGGCGGGCGGCTAAGCTCCTTCAGTCGCTACTAATTATCTTCCGGTGGAGGTCGGCTATGGGGCGCGCCGATCGCTCGAGCCTGAAGCTACGTTTCGCAGGCGTGCAGCGTGACGGGGCAGGCGATGCCACACTTTGCCAACGACGGCCGCACTCCGAAAGAAATTGCGGTCAGCTGGTGGCACAGCTCGGTCGACATGCTGGAATTCGGCGACAAAGCGCGAGTGATCGCGCTGGGGATTGCGGCGAGACGACGCATGCCCCGCCGACGCCATGAGGCTCGTGGCGCAGGCGAATACCTACCGAATCCGATCGTGGCAGTCTGGCCCGAGAAGAAATCGCGCGTTTAAAGAGATTCTAAACAGCCTCACAGCAACCCACGGAAGAAATTTTCGAAACACCAACAAATCAGTTGGCGATATTTTTTCGAGAATGGGACCCCAACGGGCCCTCCCATCATTACGCCGCATTGCGTGACCCTATTGGCAGTCGATTAGTGTGGCCTAGCTGACAATCGCTAGTATTTCCTCGCGGAAGCACGGCATCACCTTGGTCACGCAATCATCGAATAATGAGCACATGCATTTTGCTTCGATGCTCGTAGCTGCCCTTGCCGCTGTTGACGGTCGGGCGGGATGAACGTCGGGAATGAGACTTGAGAGTGAGCCGACTGCTCCGCTTAGTCGCCGCTATGATCAGGGAGGCACCATGAACGCGGTCCATCGATTGGAGCCAACGGTCGGACCGTTGCAGGACGTTCTCGGCCGTCTCGCCGAGGTGATCCTTCAAGACGCCCGGGTCGTCGGACGCTTGTCCGACCACCAGCTCGCGGGCGGACAGCGTTTTGCCTTTCATCAGCACGAACTCGAGAACCTGCCCGGCGTCACTCACAACACGTTCGACGCAGACGGTCCTGTCTGGCTGGCGGTAGAGCACTTGGCCGCTATCGGCCCGCCGGAGGTCGATTCCGACATCAGGATGTGGATCGACGTTCCGTCTGATCCAGACCGGCGTCCACTGGTTCGGCAGCGTGTCACGGTCACCGTGCCGACGGCGGACAAGGAGCAGCTGATCGCCGCTGGCCACGCGCGCCCCGAGCACTGCGCGGCGGCAGTCGGCCACTCGGCGTCCGCGGCGCTCTGGACCGTGCGCCTGCACCTGGAGCAACGCCCGGACATCGTCGAGCGTCTGGATCGCTATCTCGCCGGCTCATGGGCGGCGTGGGCGGCAGCCGAACGGCCCCGCCGCCGGACCATCGCGCTTCACCGCAGGCTATGCGAGATGGCCCGGGTGACCGGTGCCGCGCGCAACGACGCGAACTACGAGATCGTCTGGGGCATCGGCGTGTCCCGATGGCGGCGTCATGGCCGCGAGCTCGACCTGCCGCTGCTTGAACGTCTCGTCGAGATCGAGGTCCTCGACAGCTCCGAGGCCGAGATCCGGATCCGGCCGCGCATGGTCGGAGCAACGGCCAATCTGAAGGCGTTCGAGCCGCTCACGCCGGCAGCCAAGCTGGCGGGCAACACGGCCGAGCAGTTGCTCGAGCGCGGCGCCGAGCTGTCGCCATTCCAGCCCGCAAGCTTCGAGCCGATCCTGAGCGCCATCGGGTCGCAGCTCGACCCGCAGGGCATCTACTGTCCGACCATGCCGGACTCGGCGCTGCTGCTGCCCGAGGAAAACGAACAACTGGTCGTCTCCGATCGATGGGTGATCTTTGCGCGACCGCGCTCCGACGCGCTCTTGCTGCGCGACATCAGGCGCCTCAAGCGCGCATTGGACTACATGCCGGGCAACGAAGGTTGTCTGGCTGCATTGGCTCACCTGCTGCGCGGGACTCCGGACGACTCCAACGACGGCACGCGGCGGCGTCTCCCTGGCGTAATCGGCGACCCGATCGACATCGCGCCCGCGGCGCAGATTGCAGCCGACCGCGGCGATCTGTTCTTTCCGCTGCCGACGAACTCCGACCAGATGGAGATGGTGCGCCAGCTTCAACGGTCGGACGGGCTTGTCGTGAAGGGCGCAATTGCGAGCGATCGGGCGTCGGCGATCGCCAACGTGGTCTGTCATCATCTCGCGCTGGGGCTGCGGGTGCTCGTCGTATCTCGCAGCGAAGCCGGGCTGTCGCTGCTCTCCGAGAAGCTGCCCCTGCCCGTCCGCGACCTCACCGTCGATCTGACCGGCTCCGACAAGGACGTGTTGAAGCACGCCGAGAGCGTCGTCAGCAGACTGCTGTCGATCATCGACACGACGGACCTGCACGATCAGGCCGAGCACGTCAACGAACTCGAGCGCGAGATCATCGCGGCCAGCCGCGAGATTGCCCGACTCGACGATGAGGTCACCGACATTGCCAACCGCACGATGCTGCGCTCAGGCAGCTCGGGCCTGCCGCTCGATGCCTTGGCAACCCTGATCGCCGATCGCGAGACCTATGCATGGTTCGCCGATCGGCCCCTGCGATTTCTGGGCGAGACCGACCTGATCGTGGCGGCGGTCGACCAGGCCCGGGCAGCGCGGCTGCGACTTGGTGATGATCTCGGATATCTCGACGACCAGCAGCCGGACATCGCGGCTCTTCCTGACGCCGCAGCTCTGACGCGTCTGCATCTGGACCTTCAACGGATAGAGAACAGCGGCGACGGACGGTTGGCCCGCGAGGCCATCGAGCAGCTCGATCCGGAGGGCGCGGATAAGTTTGCGAACGATCTCGATGCGCTCGCCGCAGCGCATGGCGTGATAGCCGAGGAGCCATGGCTCGCAGCGTTGTCGCCGGTCGGCTCGACGTCAAGCGAGACCTCCATCGACGGCAACATCCTGATCGATTATGCCCGCGATGCATCGTCCTTGCTGTCGCTACGGGCCGGCTTTCTCGTTAGACCGGTGGAAATGCCCGCGGACGCGTTCGTCAGCGAGGAGCTGCTGAGAACGGTCGAGCGGCTGGCCGCGGGCGAACGACCGTTTGCGGCGTTCTCGCTCTCCGGGCGCGCTTTGAAGCAGACTCTGGATACGATCAGGGTGGCGGGCTTCGCGCCGAAGAGCGCGGCCGACTGGGCGCATGTGCGCGACCATCTCACGTGGCGCCGTCACCTGCATTCGCTCGACGTCCGGTGGCGGTCCCTGGCAGCAGAACTCGGCGCGCCCACGCCGGAGCCGAACCCCTCCCACTCGCTCACCGGCCACGAGCGCCTCGTCAGGAGCGTCGAAGTCGCGCTCGTGGCGGCGACTCTGGCCAGGCGCAATATTCTGGCCACCGCTTCGAAGCTGCCGCTACTGGAAGCGGAGATTGCCGGCTTGCTGTACGACGGTCAGCGATTGACAGCGCTTGCATCCGCCATCAGGAGCACAGCCGTCCGCATCGGCAAGCAGCGCAACGAGCTCATCAGACTGGACGAGCTGTTTGAGGGCTGCGGTGCGATCGCGGCGCGGGTTCGGGCGGAGGTACTGTCGCAGATCGGCCGCGATGAGGTCGACGCAGACGACCTCGCGATCCGTTGGAATGCCATTCGCACCTGGCTGCACGGCCTGCACGAGCGTCGCCACGACATCGAACTGATCAACGAGCTCCATGAGGCCATGACCGAGGCCGGAGCGCCTGCATTCGCCCGACGTCTCAAGACCGAACCGGCAGTTGCCGACGGTGAGGATCAGGTGCTGCTGGCAGATTGGATGATGGCTTGGAATTGGGCGGTGCTGATGCATCAGACCGAAGGTCTCGGGCAGCAGCGGCTGCTTCAGGATCTATCCGACCAGCGCGTGACATTGGAAACCAGGCTACGGCGGCTGTTCGAGCAGGTCGTGGTGGCGCGGATGCATCTCGCATTGGCCCAGAGCGCCGGCAGCGCGGTGCGACAGGCGTTCACCAGGTTCATGACGACATGGCGAAAGATGGCCGCGACCTGCTCCGGCCCCAGCGCGTTCCGGCTGCGTCAGGTCGCGCGGGAGGCTCTCGAAAGCTGCCACGAAGGCATTCCCTGTCAGCTGATGCCGACTTGGCGCGTCGCCGAGCAACTGCCGGCGCGACTGGGCGCATTCGATCTCGTCGTCATCGATCACGCCTCGCAATCTGACCTGCGCGAGCTCACCGTCTTGCTCCGAGGACGTAAGGTTCTCGCCATGGGCGAGGACCACCCGGCCAAGGAGATGATCGGGCAAGGCCAACGCATTTCTGAATTACATGGCGCGACGGGAAGCGGCGGGCCGACCGGTCTCGGCGGCGTTCCGGCCTTCATCCGCCAGCTCATGCCACCAAAGGCGGTGCTTTGCGATCTTCTCGAGCTGCTGTTTCCCGACCGGATGATTCGGCTTCGAGAGCATGCCCGCCGTGACGAGCCGGTCGCGCTGCCAATGGCCAGCTCACCGCTGCCGATCGTACGACCGCAGGCGCCGGTCGTCGGCGCCGATGCTGCAGCATCAAGCGGCTCGACGAGTGCCCTCCCGACCCGGCCATCGCGGCCGGCCTATTCGCTGGAGGACGAGATCGCCACGGTGGCGGAAAACCTGTCGCTCGCCCGACAGGAGCAGCGCGCCCCATCGACCACGCTGATGCAGCGCCCGGCCCCCGACTGGTTGCGTAGCCGTGCTGAGAGCGACATGGCGACGAGCCAAGCACATGCGGCGCGCCGGACGGCCTACGACGGTGCAGCCGACGACGCCACGGTCTCATCGTTTGAGACGTCCGCGCCGTCGCTGCCGCCGTGGATAGATCAAGATGCCGCGATGGCGGATGCGGAGAGGCAGCCCGGCACCCAAACGACATTGGCGTCGGACGACGCTGCAAAAGCCTTCGTCGGCACGCCCGCGAAGGAGCCTGAAACGCCGGAGTCGACGACGAGCGCCACGGTCGAGCGCGGACGCGATGCCGCGGTGATCGAGCATCCGCCGCTGTCGGCACGCCGAGATCCGGCGCTCGAGCACGCGGCCCTGCCGCGCCGCGCGCTGCGGCGGCGTATCATGGCGGCAGCCGCGGTCGTGACAGTGGCGATGGTTGGCGCCTCGATCTACTGGCAACCAGCCGCCGGCCGGCTCGCGACTGCCTGGCAGACCGTGACGAGCCAGGTCGCGGTCTCATGGAATGCCGCCTCGCCCGCAGCGGCGCTGCCGGCCGGCACCGAGCCGCGCAAGGTCACAGCCGAGCGAATGACGCCGGACGCCAAGAGCACGGCTGCCCGCGACGGCGCCAGCGCCACGACCGGCAGCGCGGTCGAGCCGATCATATCGCATGCCGTGCTGTATCAGGAGGATCCGCAGGATCCGCTCGGCAAGCGCTATCTCGGCAAAGTGACCTGGCGTGTCGAGCGTGCCGCGGGCAGCGTGCCGGCCTCGATCAAAGGCGATGTCGAGATCGACAAGCAGATGAAGGCGACGTTGTCACTGCGGCCGAACAAGGAAGCCGACATGCCGGCAAGCCACATCCTCGAGGTCAAGTTCAACTGGCCGGACGATCCGGGCCACGCCGGCGTCGATACGTTGAAGGGCGTCAGCATGAAGGCCAGGGAAGCAGGCCGCGGCTCCGCCTTGTCCACCTTGACGGCCAAGGTCACGCCCGAGTTCTTCATGATTGCGCTGTCGGCCAACGAGGTCGACAAGACGCGCAACGTTCTGCTGCTGAAAGGCAAGGAATGGATCGATATTCCGATCGTATACAATGGCGGCAGCCGGGCCGTGCTGGCGATCGAGAAAGGAGCGGACGGTGAGCGCGCATTCGCGGATGCGTTTACTGCCTGGGGACAATGATGCGCCGGCGCGGCCGACGCAGGGTGGCTCACCCACGATGACCGGCCTCGACGTCCTCAAATCCTCGCAACCTCAGCCGCCTGAGGCGGACGAAGGCGCGTTGACCACCGTCACCTATCCCGTGCCTTGCGAGCGGTGCGGGCGCGTCGTGCGCGTCGGCTTGAACGCGCTGCGCGCCCCGAGCTTTCATCACGTCGCTGAGCAGGCCTTGTGTCCGGAGATTCAAGAGCGCCGAAGCAAGGAGGACGGCAACCTGCTCCTGATGATGTGCGGTTCGTTGAAACAGTCGCTCGCGGCTGTTTGCGATGCTGCGGAAGTCGAGGCGAGCACGCCTGCCAACGGCGGGACTGGGCGGGTCGTCTGCAGCATTCCGGGCGTCTCGATCGCTCAGTACGACACGGATGAGGCGCGCAGACGCGCCGAGATCTGGCAAGCCCACGGCTTCGACAAGCTGGCCCGCCGTCTTCGCAAGGCGGCGGCAGCGGCAGAGCGTGGTCCGCGCGTTTGGGCCCGCGCCGGCGCCGGCCTCGGCGCATTGCTGCTCGCGGCGGCCGGCCTCTGGTTCTTCGTCGCGCGAGAACCTGCTCCCGCTCCACCATCGCAGCCGCAAACGACCGAGGCGTCCCGTGCGTTAGCTGATCCTCCTCAAGCCGAACCGTCCTTCCGCATGGTCACCGTGCAGTCCGTCTCCGCCGCGCCCGCTCCAGGGGCCGCGGCAGATGCGGTCTCGGAAACCGCCATCAACGAGGCGCCTCCGCCGCAAGAACAGAGCGTGCCTCCTGCTGCCGATGCGATGCCCGCAGCGCCGACGCAGAGTCCGGAGACAACCAAAGTTCGCCTGCCCGACATCGTGATGATTCCCGGCGGCACGTTCACCATGGGTGGCACCGAAAGCGCAGAGCTTCCGCTTCACCGCGTCACGATCAAGCCGTTCGCCCTCGGCAAATACCCGGTCACCATTGGCGAGTGGAAGGAATGCGTTGCCGACAAGGCGTGCGCCGACGTAACGAGCGGCCCGGATGACAACCCGGTCACCAACGTCAACTACGACGATGCCCGGGACTATCTGGCGTGGCTGTCGCGAACGGTGGGAAAACCATTCCGGCTCCCCACCGAGGCCGAATGGGAGTATGCCGCGCGCGGCGGGGCGAGCACCAAGTTCTGGTGGGGCGATCAGATGCGCCCCGGCATGGCCAACTGCAGCCGATGTGGCGAGGCCGACGCGCCAGCACAGCTGATGAAGATCGGAAGCTTTCCGGCCAATCCCTTCGGGCTCTATGACATGGGCGGCGGCGTCGACCAGTGGGTCGCCGACAACTGGCACAAATCGTATCAGGGGGCGCCATCCGACGGCTCGGCCTGGCTCGAGGAGCAGAGCTTCATCCACGTCATCCGCTCGGGCTCGTGGAAGAAGGATGCGAGCTACGCGCGCAGCGGTAGCCGCGACCGCTATGACGGGCGGGTGAGGTATCCGACCCACGGCTTCCGCATCGCCCTTTCGCTGTGACGCGGACGTTCGGCAAGCTCCGAAGCATCACCTCCTGCCGTGCGAGTTTAGTTTGATTCTGATCGGGAATCGCGCGAGGAGACCCGCGGAACCTCAATTTTGCCTTGCTACGATCGCTGTATCGATCGGCTCGATCGTTCGATATTTGCCATCATAGTCTGCATTTGTGAGTTGGGGAGTTATGAGGAGTGAGAGCTCTGCGCTGGACGCGCCGCTAGCCGATCCGCCATCGACGCGAAGATCGCATCATGCATCGGTCACGGCGCTCGCCTTCGTCGCTGCGATGATGCTGCTGCCGGCCCACGCGTCGGCGCAGGCGAGGACGGCTCCCAAGGATGCCTATCTCTACTTCATCTCGCCCGAGGACGGCGCCACCGTGAAGAGCCCGTTCTGGTGCCGCTTCGGATTGCGGAACATGGGCGTGACACACGCCGGAGACAGCTTCTCCAATACCGGCCATCATCATCTCCTGATCGACTCCAACGAACCGATCAGCCCGGGTGAGCCGATTCCGCAGGACAGGAAGCATCTCCACTATGGCGGGGGCGAGACTGAGGCCCTGATCGAGCTTCCTCCGGGCAAGCACACCCTGCAGCTCTTGATGGGCGACGGCATGCATTTCAACTTCGATCCGCCGCTGATGTCGAAGAAGATCACGATCACCATCACCGAAGGCTCGCAGCGACACGGCCGGACTGCCGAGCGGACTCATCGGCGGACGCGGCATGCTCACGAGCGCCAGGCGCGTCCGGTCGAGACATCGACGGCCGAGGCCACGCCAGCCGACCCGTCGAAGTCGGCGGGAGCCGTCGATTTCCTCAAGGGCCTGTTTTCTGCTCCGAAGTGACCCCCGACCATGATCCGCCGAGAGGCGCGACAGGCGCGTCGTGCAGCGGCATCCGGGCGGCTGCCCGTTGCGACCAATGTGGTCGCCGGCAGCCTCGATCCCCCGCAGATTTGCAGGCGACCAAGCGATGAGCTCCGGCTAAGATCTCGATTTAATTGGTACAGTTGGGTGGGCTCGAACCACCGACCTCCTGTTCCACAGACAGATTTTTCGTCCCGCCGAGCCTACGACAGAGTATCCGAAACGACGAAACTCTCAATTATTTCAATGCATCACACCGCCGAGGCCCGCCATACCTACGCTCCAATTTCCGCTACGGTGGTTGCTACGTGGTAGCTAGCAACCAAGGTAAGCGATGGCGAATTTGGGTATTACGGTCCGAACGGTGCAATCGCTCGGTCCCGGTGAAGCGATTTGGGATGCGGATCACAAGGAGGCTGTGCGAGGATTTGGCGTGCGGCGTCAGCGCGGTACGCCAGTCTATATTTTGAAGTTTCGCGCATCCGGTCGACAGCGCTTCTTTACCATTGGTCCCCACGGATCCCCCTGGACGCCTGAGAAGGCGCGGAAGGAAGCGAAGCGCCTGCTCGGGCTGGTTGCTCAGGGAAAGGATCCGGCTGCCGAACGGGAACTTTTGACGTTGCGGACGGCCGACACGTTCCGAAAGGTTGCTGGCGAGTACCTGAAGACAGCCAAGCAAAAGCAGCGCCCCCGGACGTACTCGGAGATTGAACGCTATCTGCTCGGCGTGTGGAAGCCGCTCCACCCGATCCCGATGTCGCAAATCAGCCGTCGACATGTTGCCGCTCGCGTCGGCGATATCGCGACTAAAAATGGAGCGGTCACGGCAGCACGCGCACGCTCGGCTTTGTCAGCCATGTTCAACTGGGCCATTCGAGAGGGCCTTGAGATACCGGCGAACCCGGTGCTCGGGACCAACCGCCCGGCCGCTCCGAGATCGAGGGAGCGGGTCCTGACCGATGCGGAACTGGCGGAGATCTGGACCGGCCTTGAGGACGACGACTACGGACGCATCGTCAAGCTGCTCATCCTGACTGGCCAGCGCAGGGACGAAGTCGGCGGAATGCGTTGGGCCGAAATCGACTGCTCAAGGTGTCTCTGGACGATCCCCGGCTCTCGAACGAAGAACCATCGCGAGCACCCGCTTCCGTTGACGGAAGCAGCCATGACGCTGCTTCCCGCGCTCTCAATCGGCCGAGAGCATATTTTCGGCGACGGGCCGCGACGGAAGGGCGATCAGCCGCGCGGCTTCTCCGGGTGGTCGAAATCCAAGGCCGCGCTCGATGAGCGGCTGCTCGCCAAGCGTAAAGATAGGGACGGAGCCGGGGAAACAATCGCTCCCCTACCTGAATGGTGGCTGCACGATCTTCGACGTACCGCCGCGACAGTAATGGCTGATCGGCTGGGAGTGCTGCCGCATATCATCGAGGCGGTGCTCAACCACGTTAGCGGTCATCGGGCAGGAGTAGCCGGCGTTTACAATCATGCCCGATACGAAGCAGAAATGCGCGCCGCGCTCACCGCTTGGGCAAGCCATGTAGACCGAGTCGTTCGAGATATTGAAGCAGTCGACGCAAATAGAGAGGGTCCGGCACGAGAGGCTTCTTCCGGCATCGATCCGTAAACTCAATGTCGCGGAGGCAAGCGACCGAGCCGTTGTCACACAGGACTTACTCATCGGTGGTTGCGGGGAGGCGCAACCACCGATTCCGACATTCGCTTGCTATTGCCATCTGAGGTGACTGCCCGTGCCTAGGGTCGCCCGATCTGTCGTTCGCTCGATTTATACGCCGGCGGGGTCGACACATTGGACAAAAACCCTAACGGTCGACTTCGCCGAACACGATATCCAGTGAGCCAAGAATGGCCGATACGTCGGCGAGCAAGTGGCCGCGGCACAGCATGTCCATCGCCTGCAGATGGGCAAAGCCGGGGGAGCGGATCTTGCACCGATAGGGTTTGTTGCTGCCATCGGATACGAGGAAGACGCCGAACTCACCTTTCGGGGCCTCCACCGCGACATAGATTTCGCCGGGCGGGACATGGAAGCCTTCGGTGTACAGCTTGAAGTGATGGATCAGGGCCTCCATTGAGCGCTTCATCTCGCCTCGGCGCGGCGGGGCGACCTTGTTGTCCTGGATCAGGACGGGAGCGACCGTATACGGCGAGCCGCAATTCCTGCCCTATACGGAGGATCACCCGCTTGCGCCCGTGAACCCGTACGGACGCACCAAGCTTGTCATAGAGGATATGCTGCGCGACCAATGCGCAAGCGATCCATCATGGAGCGCCGCTCTCCTCCGCTATTTTAACCCCGTCGGCGCCCATGACAGCGGGCTGATCGGCGAGGATCCGCTCGGCGTGCCTAACAATCTGCTGCCTTTCGTCGCCCAGGTTGCGATCGGGTGTCGGGATCATCTCAAAGTGTTCGGCAATGACTACGACACGCCTGATGGTACGGGAATCCGCGACTACGTCCACGTCATGGATCTGGCGGAAGGCCATGTCGCCGCCCTGGACCGGCTGGACCAACCCGGATGCGCCGCGCTCAATCTCGGCACCGGCCTTGGTCATAGCGTTCTCGACGTCATCCGCGCGTTCGAGCTAGCGAGTGGCAAGCCGCTTCCCTTCAAGTTCGTCGAGCGCCGTCCGGGCGATCTCGACAGCTACGATGCGGCAACTGATGCGGCTCAATCGTCCCTTGGATGGTCAGCCAAGCGTTCGTTAGCCACCATGTGCGCCGTCATTGGCGCTGGCAGTCGCTCAATCCCGACGGATACGCCGAACAACATCAAGACGCACGGGCGTAGACGCTCGGTCACCTCTTTCGACGACTGAACCGCTTCCGGTCCAGTCACTGTCCCTGCTCAGCGATACGAGGTAACGCGACTATGAGGGCTGGTCTCAGCCAGCCGGTGGCGATGGTTCGGTCGACGACCTCTCCAGCATGGCCCGCTTGCCGCGCTCGCGCAGTCTCTGAAACGTGACATAGAGCATCGGGATCAGCATGATTCCGATCGTGCTGGCTGCGAGCATGCCGCCGAACACCGCCGTGCCCACCGCCCGCCGGCTGATCTGCGCGGCGCCGGTCGCAATGACAAGCGGCACGAGCCCGAGGATGAATGCGATCGAGGTCATCATGACGGCGCGAAACCGCATCTGGGCGCCGAGCACCGCGGCGTCGACGACGTCCTTGCCCTGCTCGCGCTGTTCCTTGGCAAACTCGACGATGAGAATGCCGTTCTTCGCGGCCAGCGCGATCAGCACCACGAGCCCGATCTGGGCGTAGAGATCCAGAGTGAGTCCGGCGAGACGAACGGCCACATAGGAGCCGAGGACACCGACGGTGACCGAAAGCAGCACTGGGACTGGAATCATCCAGCTCTCATACAGCGCCACCAGGAACAGATAGGCAAACAATACGGCCAATCCCATGATCACGCCGGTCTGCCCAGCCGCCTGCTGTTCCTGATAGGCGGTGCCGGTCCATTCGTACGAATAACCAGATGGCAGCGTCCGGTTGGAGATCTCCTGCATCGCCGCGATCGCCGCGCCCGAGGAGACGCCGGGCGCCGGCCCGCCATTGACGGTGATCGACCGGTAGTTGTTGTAACGCGTGATGACCTGCGGTCCCTGCACCATCTTGGCGCTCGCGATGGAGCGGAGCGGCACCATCTCATTACGGGCGTTGCGGACGTAGATCTGCCAGAGCGACGGGATGTCACGCCGATCCTTGGCCTCGCCTTCGACGTTGACCTGCCAGGTGCGGCCATACAGGTTGAAATTGTTGACGTAGATGCCGCCAAGTGTTGCCTGCAATGTCGTGAAGACGTCGCTCAGGTTGAGGCCCAACACCTGCGCCTTGGCGCGGTCGATGTCGAGATAGATCGACGGATTGCTGGCGCTGAAGGTCGAGAACACCCGCGCCAACCGCGCTTCTTGATTGGCCGCCGCGATCAGGCCGTTCATCACGCTGTTCATGGCGGTCGGGTCCTGCCCTTCCAGCGCCTCAAGCTGATATTCGAAGCCGCCGCTGGTCGACAGGCCGATGATTGGCGGCAGGTTGAAGGGCAGGACGTTTGCCTGCTGAATTTGGCTGCCGGCTGCAGCGGCCTTGGCGATTAGCGCCTGCGCCGATTGCGCCACGCTGGTCCGCTCCGCAAACGGCTTCAGCCGGACCACCATGAAGGCCGCGTTCGGCTCGGCGCCTGCGTCGAGCAGCGAGAAGCCTATGATCGACAGCACGTGGTCGACGCCGTCGAGCTTGCGCAGATCCTGCTCCACGCGTCCGGCCACCTCGCTGGTGCGCGAGACCGATGCGCCGTCCGGAAGCTGTACCATGACGAAGAAGGCGCCCTGATCCTCCTCGGGCAGGAAGCCAGTCGGCGTGATCAGCGACATGCCGAAGATGCCGGCCCCGCAGGCGATCACCAGCACGACCGAGAGAACCGAAATCCGCAGCAGCCGCCGGACGCCGCCGGCATAGCGGTCCCGCGTCCAGTCGATCCCGGCCAGCACACGCTGCATGATCCCGCGCCGGGGGCCCGTATGCCGCAGGAACACCGCGCAAAGCGCGGGTGACAGCGTCAGCGCATTCACCGCGGAGATCACCATGGCTGCGCTGATGGTCACCGCGAACTGGCGGAAAAGCGTGCCCGAAATGCCGGGAATGAAGGCAATCGGAACAAACACCGAGAGCAGCACGAGCGTGATGGCAATGATAGGCGCCGTGATCTGCCGCATCGCCTTTTTGGCGGCATCGGCTGGTGACAGCTCCGGCTCATTCTCCATCACGCGCTCGACATTCTCGACGACTACGATGGCGTCATCGACCACGATGCCGATGGCGAGTACCATCGCGAGCAGCGACACCGTGTTGGCGGAATAGCCGACCAGCAGCAGCACCGCGAAGGCACCGATCAGGCTGACGGGCACCGCGACGGCGGGAATGATCGTGGCGCGCAGATTGCCGAGAAACAGGAACACGACGATGACGACTAGGACGAAAGCCTCGGCAAGTGTCCGCAGCACCTCGCCGATCGTCTCGCGGACGAAGGTCGTGGAATCGTGCACGACCCGGTAGGTCAGGCCCGATGGGAAACGCTCCGAGAGCCGCTGCAGCGTCGCCGCGACGGCGTTCGCGGTCGTCACAGCGTTGGCACCTGGCGCGAGGTAGATGCCAATCGGCACGCCGGACTGACCGTCGATGCGAGCTTCCGTGTCGAGGTTCTGTGCGCCGATCTCGACCCGCGCGACGTCGCTGATGCGCAGCACCGAACCATCCGGATTGGCCCGCAGCACGATGTTGCCGAACTGCTCGGCGCTCGCGAGCCGGCCTTGCGTCTGTACGTTGAATTGGAACTGCTGATCGGGGCCGATCGGCCGGCTGCCGATGCGTCCGACCGGCGCCTGAACGCTCTGGCTTCGTATCGCATTGACGACGTCGCTCGGCGCCAGATTGAGGCTGGTCAGCCGTTGCGTGTCGAACCAGATGCGCATTGAATAGTTCATGCGGGCGAACAGGTTGGCCTGCCCGACGCCAGGTGTCCGCGCGATCGCATCGAGCACGTTGATGATGGCGTAGTTGGTGATGAACAGCGGATCCTGCTCGCCATTGGCGCTGTAGAGCACCAGGAACTGCAGCACCGACGACGACTTCTTCTGCACCGAGAGGCCCTGTGCCTGGACCTCCGAAGGCAGCTGGGACAGCGCGGTCTGGACGCGGTTGTTGACGTTGACGGTGTCGATGTTCGCGTCCGAGCCCAGCGCAAAGGATACGGTCAGGCTGTAGCTGCCGTCATTGCCGCTGGTGGATTTCATGTAGAGCATCTGGTCGACGCCCACGATCTGCGCCTCCAGCGGCTGCCCGACGCTCGCCTCCACGACGGAGGCCGAGGCGCCTGGGAAATTGCCGGACACCGTCACCTGCGGCGGCACGATGTCGGGGAATTGCGCGACGGGAATGCGCAGCAGCGCGAGGGCGCCGGCAATGCTGATCACGAGCGCGATGACGATGGCGAGCCGCGGACGATCGATGAAGACGGAGGAGATCATGTCAGCGGCCGCTGTTGGACGCGCCGGCAGGCATGCCGCCCGCCCCGCTGGCTGGAGGGGCGGCTGTCGGCTTGCCGGTGTCGCTGCTCATGCCGTTGTTGCTGCCGCCGCTGGATGCACCCGTGGCCGCGCCGACAGACTGGTTTCCGGCATTGCCGCTTCCAGCTGCGTTGAGATTATCGTCGGACATGGTCGCCTGGACCTGCGCGCTCGCCGGCCCCGGCGACACCTTGGCGCCGGCCTTCACGCGCTGCAGGCCTTCGGCAACGACTCGCTCGCCCTTCTCGAGCCCATGCGTCACGCTGGCGAGCGTTGGCGTCGACTGCCCGAGTTGCACCCGGCGCTGCTCGACCGTGTTGTCCGCCCCGACCACGAAAACGTAACTGCCCTGCTGGTCGGACAGCACAGCTGCGCGCGGCACCGCCAGGACCTCCACGGGCTGCACGCCCTCGAGCAGAACCGTGACGAACTCGCCGTCCACCAGTTCACGGTTGGGCGCTGAGCCATCCTGGCCGCCCGAGATCGGCGGATTGGCGATCTGACCCCTCACGGTGATGGTGTCGGTGTTGGTCGTAATGGTGTTGCTGGCGAAATTGAGCTGTCCGCGCTGACCGTACAGCCGCCCATTCGGCAGACGGATACGGATGGCGACCGCGTCGAATCCGCCCTTCGGCGCATAGCGGTCGCGCAGCGCCAGCGCCTCGCGCACGGCGATCGGGAACGTCACATACATCGGATCCTGGCTGACGATCGTCGTCAACACACCCGATGAAGGACTGACGACATTGCCCTCGGTCACCGCCGTGCGGCCGATCTTGCCGTCGATCGGCGCGGTGATGTCGGTATAGTTCAGGCTGATCTGCGACGCCTCGACCTGGGCCTGGGCGGCGTTGATCTGCGCTTCCAGGCTCCGCTGGGTGGCAATGGCCGCGTCGTAGTTGGACTGCAATCCGGCAGGACCGCTGAGCAGCGCCTTCGCGCGCTCGGTGGTGAGCCGGGCGTTCTCAAGCGTCGCCTGAAGCTGGGCAACCACAGCCTGCTTCGCGGCGAGGTCAGCCTGGAACGGTCCTTTCTCCAGCTCATAGAGCTTGTCGCCCGCTCTGACCTCGCCGCCTTCGGTGAACGAGCGCTTGTTGAGAAAGGCCGTGACGCGTGCGACCAGGTCGACGCGACGGACGGCTTCGATGCGTCCCAGAAACTGCTCGGTCTCGGTCATCGGGCGCTCCGCCGCGGCGATGACGCCAACAGCAACAGCGCCGCCGGGATTGCCCTGCGCGGCCAGCGAATGCGCCGAACCCGCCCACAGAATGATCGCGCAAAGCAGGCGGTAGCGTCCCGGCATCGTTTCCCTCCCGCTCGCCCTCGGACGGCCCGCGCCAGCGACACTGATGGATCGAGCGACCCGGCTGCAAACGCGGCGCATCAACAAAGGTTCATAATGTCGACCGAGCAGAAGGCGCTGATGATGCCGGAGCGATCGACGCGTGGAGGCCGCGACTACAAGGGTCGCCATGCGTCACCGCACGTGCCGACCCATTAACACATGTACGTGCGGAATGATCATTGAGCCTGTAGCAACATGAGGTCAGAGCGTCGTTTGATGACCTGTTCACAGTGCGTGAGAGGCTTTGTATGCGTGCGGCCCACGACCTGTCGATTCGTCGACGAGAGACCCTGCTGAAAGGCATGTCAGCCGTTGTCGCGCTGAGTGACGATGAGCAACAGCAGATCCGGACGGCAGGCAGCGAGCTCCGCGAGAAGGGCTCACTGATCGCGGAAGATGGCGAGCACAGGAGATCGAGCTTCCTTGCTTCCGGATGGGCGCTTCGGCAGGAGTTCCTGGCCGACGGCCGACGGCAGATCTCAGGCTTCCTGATCCCCGGGGATCCTCTCGCGCCGTTCAGCTACCTCGGAGAGCCGGTGTCCGACGGAATCGTGGCGATTACGCCGGTCGAAATCGTCGACGTAACCCATATTGGCGGCCCGCGGTCGGCACGCTTGCTCGATGTCATCGAGCGGTTCAACCTCACGGTCGCGCGCGACCACCTGCAATTCTATCGCAATCAGATGATCCGTCTCGGCTGTCACAGCGCCGTGCAGCGGATGGCGCATCTCCTCCTCGAACTGCACTCGCGGCTGATGCGGGTCGGCCTGACGTCGGACGGACGATATGAGTTTCCTCTGACGCAGGAAATGCTGGCCGATGCGCTGGGACTGAGCGTCGTCCACGTCAATCGGGTGATGAAGCAGCTGCGCTCGGCGGGGCTCGTGCAACAGACCGGGGGCAAGCTGCAGATCTTGAACCGGAAGCGGCTGGAGCAGCTGTCGGAATATTCCGAGTGACCGGCTGGCCTCACGTCACGAAGCGGAGCTGCCGCGCCCAATCCACCGTCAGTGCAATGCCGCGGTCCACGGACGTGGTCGGCGCGAAGCCCAGGCCCGCTGCCCTCGCGTTGGAATAGGTCACCTCGGTGGCGAAACGCTCGATCTCGTCGGCGTTCGGCATCAACCGGAGATCCGCTTCTGTCTTCAGCATCGCCGATTTCAGTTGCGGGCTCCGCTGAGCGACCGCGCTGACGAGGCTCTTGTGGTTCGCCAGCAGATATTTTCCGAGCTTGCGAACGGGCACGCGCATCGCGACGCGCAGACCCAAGGCGCGGTCCGGCGGCGCCAAGGGCGGCAGGTCGAGCTCCGCATTGAGGCGCTCGAGATAGGAATTCCAGGTCGGGATCTCCGGCCCGTTGGCGTTGAACACATCATAGCTGCCGAAGTCGCTGTCGATCAGGAAACGAGCGAGCCGCACCAGATCGCCGACATAGACCAGATTGCATCGCCCCTCGCCCGCGCGTCCCAGCGCCCGCCAGCGTCCGGACACCAGACGCTGAATGTAGGGAATGGTCCACTGCTCGCTGAACGGACCGTAGATGAGCGTCGGCCGGATGGCGGCGATGCAAAAACCGGGATGCGCGGCTGCACGGCATATTTCCTCCGCCTCGCGCTTGCCCTGGCCATATTGCGTGATGGGTAGCACGGGGCGGGTGTCTTCGTCGATCGCGCCGACGGCGGCACCATAGACCGCGACGGAGCTCATGTAGATGAGCTTCTTCACGCCCTGCGCTTCCGCGCAGCGCAACAGAAGGCGCGTCCCTTCGACGGTAACAGTGTTGTCATCACCTCGCCCGCGCGCACAATGGACGACGTAGTCGCAGCCTTCCAGCGCGGCCATCATCGACGTCTCGTTCATGACGTCGCATTCGACGATCTCGATCGGAAACCGGGCGATCCGTGCGGCGCTCGACCATCGGCTGATCCCGGCCCGTACCTCCGCCCAGCCCTGCAAATGAAACGCTTCGGCCATCCACCCGCCGACGAACCCGCCGGCTCCCGTGACCAGGACCCGCGGCATCATGCCATCCACTCCTTGTAGCTGTCCGGCCACAGTTCGGTTGCCGCAGCATAGAGCGAGTCGATTGCGACGAGGGACGGGATGACGTCAGCGGCGGCGACGAGCAGCTTGTCGCGGCCCGCAATGGTCTCGGTCACGTTCGTGACCAGGCGCGTTGCCATCGCCGGCCATCCGGTCGCGCCCACAGCCGGAATCGATCGCCACCCGCCCTTGCCGGTCTTCAGCTCCATCCTCGCATAATCATGCGTCGACCCCTTAATCGTGCCCTTACTTCCCTCAATTACGAAGCTGTTGGCGAGCTTGCCGTGAAAGCTGATCCCGAGATCAATCTCGATGTTGCCGCTGGCCATTTTTGCCAGGACGAACGCTTCGGGACCGCCATAGCCGTCCATGACGACCGACAGCGGCGTGGGCGTGTCCTCGATCCACCAGCAGATCTGGTCCAGGACATGCACCCCGATGTCAAGAAGCGCGCCGCGCGGACGACCCGTGCCCCACGGACGGCGGAAGTAGAACCCGGATTGCGTCGGCCAATCGAACTTGTGTCCTTCCGACCAGCTGATCCGCCTGATCTCACCGATCTCGTCATTCTCGATAAGCGCGCGCACCTTCGCATAAGACGGCGCGAGACGCCGGTATTGATTGACGGAGAGCAGACATTTCCCGGTGGCAGCGTCGACCATCGACAGCGCCTGGTCGGAGAACTCCGCGAACGGCTTCTCGACAATGACGTTGATGCCCCGTGCGATCAGCGGCATGGTCGTGGTCACGTGCAGATGGCTCGGCGTCGCATTGATCGCAAGACTGATGGAGTCAGGCAGATCCGCCGACGATGACAGTTGCTGCGCCTCCGCAAAGCCGAACTTGCGGATCGCCCGACTTCGGCTCTCCGGCGACGGATCCACGATCCAGGTCGCCGCCCGCAGCGCCTTGTCGGCTGCGAGCGCCGGAAAGTAGTACTGGTCGGCGATGGCGCCGCAGCCGATCATGGCAATCTGGACATTACTCATCTGCAACCTCATGGGCGCCATCTTGCGATATCTGGACGCCTTCGAAATTCATTCTTCAAACAGGCATTCAGTACGACTGGCGGACCGGACGCCGTACTCCTCAAGATCCGCATCAGCCAGGATGACCCCTGCAAGCCGCACTGGCGCGCTGACCAGCACTCCGATGGCGTCGCGCACGGATTGCTGGGGTGTCGTTTCGCAGCGGACGATGAGTGCGACCGCATCGAGCGCCGGGGCTAGAGTACGCAAATCGGCCAGTGGCGCCACCGCAGGCAGGTTGACGATGACATAGTCGTACAGCGCAGTTGCACGCTCGATCAGACCGTGAATATCGGGAGTTTCGACCGCGCACCGCGACAGGGCGGATCGCGACGGATCCCCCGCGCCGATGAAGGCCAGATCATCGGTGATCATATAGGTCGCATCGGCCAGAGTCGCGCGTCCGGATAGGACATCGGTCAGACTGCGCGCTCCATCATTCACGATGGCGGCCGTCAGCGCGGCGGTTCGGAGATCTGCATCAATCAGGAGCGTCCGCTTGCCGCACGCCGCAGCCAAATGGGCGAAGTTGCCGGCGATGACGGCGCTTCCTTCGCCTGGAAGCGCCGAGGTGAACCCGACAGCCCGTCCGCGATCCTCTCGCGGTACAGACCGATCGACGCCGACCTTCGCGTTGCGCAGACCTTCGGTGAAGCGGGACATCGGCTTGTCGAGCACGTACCGGCAGTCGCCGAAATTATCCAGCGACATCGACGTACACGGCCTTTCGCGACGGCTCAACCTTGCATTCGACCACAGAGGTCGCAGCTGATCCAACGGGGTCCTCGATGTACCTGCGCGGCTGATGCGAGCGGACGCCCGCTGGCGCTTCGGCACCAGACCGATCACCGGCACGCCCAAGGATGCCTCGGCCTGTCGAGCCGAACGAAAGCCATTATTGCTCAGCTCACGATAGGCGATGAGAGCGAGGCTGAGCAGCAGGCCGCACAGTCCGCTCAGCAGTAAGACGATGGACAGTTTTGGAAAACTCTGCTCCTGCGGAACCCGCGCGCCGGTCACGATCGTGGTCTGCTGGTACGGAAACGACAGCTGCTGGACCGATGTCGTGTAGCGGTCGAGCAGATGTTCGTACACCGATCGGTTGGCTGCAGCTTGCTGCTCAAGCTTGCTCGTCTCCTGCCGCTGGGCGCCGCGGAGCGTCGCCTGCTTCAAGGCCTCGTCGGCCGCGGCGATGTCGTTGCGCAGACGCGCGAGCCGGTCGTCCATCCAATCGATCTCGGACTGGATCGACCTGCGCCGGGCGTCGCGCTCACGATCGAGATGCGTCTGCATCAGCGTGTTCACCACGGTGGCGGCGAGCCTGGGCGACGTCGACGAGAAGCGCAGCGATATCATGTAGGTCTCGCGCACGCGCCGCACGTCCAGCCGGTTCTGGAATTCACGAACGGTCGCGGCGGGAATATCGCCGTTCACGGCCGGCGCAGGCCGCAGCATCGCTCGTAGCGTCGCAAAAGCGCGCGAAACCGCGCTCTCAGCGACGAGGTCGGGATTTGTGGCCAGCCCGAGCTGCGTGATCACGTCCCGCGCCAGCTGCTCCGATTTCAGCTTTTCGACCTGCGAGTCGACTGCGGCGAGATCGAGAGACAAGGTCTCCTGAGAGCCCGCCCGCATCGCCCCGGCCGGCTGCAGCGAGCGCAGCGGATCGACCTGCACCGTGCCTTCCGCGGTAAACACCGGCGTCGCCAGGAGAGCAAACAACAATCCCGCAGCGAGGGCAGCGCCAATCATCGTGATGAAAAGCGCCCGGCGACGGGATAACAGCGCCACGAACGCGCGCAGATCCCATTGCGAGCTACGGACAGCGTCCCGTATGGGATAGCTGAAGAGATGGGAGCGACTTTCGATGTTCAAGGCATCACCGGGTTTGCACGGTACTCAGCAAAAATCAGCAAGGACGGCCGTGCTCTCCATCGCCCATTTTTAGGCGCCCCGTGCCATCATTTGATAAGTCGCGCGGCGGACTTATCACGCATGCTGACGCATCGTTGTCCGCGTGGACGCAGCACGCCCGCGGCCACTCTTCAGGAGGTTGGATGCGTCCATACCAAACCCGCTTGAGAGGTCTGAGCTTCGCCGCGATCTTGGTGGCCGGGGCTCTGCACGCGACGCCGGTGTGGGCCGACTACAAGATTTCGCCGGGTGATGTCATCGACTTCTCGGTCGCAGGCGTGCCCGACCTGAAGCAGAAATCGGCCGTGGACATCGACGGCAACCTGACCTTGCCTTTGGCCGGCACGATCGCCGCCGCCGGTCTGACCTTGTCCGATCTTCGGACGAAACTGGCGGGAGTACTGTCGCAGCGCGAGTTTCGTCAGCGTGGTTACAACAAGATCGAGCGCGACGTGATCGGGGGCGACGAGATCGTGGTTACGATTGCCGAGTATCGTCCGGTGTATGTCAATGGTGATGTATCGAAGCCGGGCAGCCAGCCATACCGGCCGGGACTGACGGTGCGCCAGGCGCTTAGTCTCGCGGGTGGCTACGATCTGCTGCGGTCGCGGATCGAGGACCCCATCCTGCAGTCCGCCGATCTGCAGGGCAAATACACGACGGCTTGGCTCGACTATGCAAAGGGACTCGCGCGTGTCCGGCGTCTGAAGCTCGAGCTCGGACAGGCCGTCGAGAACGAAGACAAGGAGCTTGCCGCCGTCCCATTGCCGGCAGCGGCCTTATCGACCATCGCCCAGATCGAGAACGCGCAGCTCAGGATCGATCAGACCGATCACGACATGCAGCGCAACCATCTCGTCCGGCTGCAGGACCGCCTGCAGGAAAGCCGCAACATGATGGCCCAGCGCAGCCAATCCGAAACCGAGGGCATGCAGGCCGACCAGGACGAATATGCGCGGATCCAGGACACCTTCAAGAAGGGCCTCGCTCCCAACACCCGCATGGCCGATGCCAGGCGCATCGTCCTGCTGTCCTCGATCCAATCGCTGCAGTCCGCGGTCGAGTTGGAGCGGGCCAAGACTGACCTAGAAAAGGGATCCTGGGAAATCGGCAAGGTCGAGAATGCGCGACAGGCGAAGCTGCTGCGGGAGCTTGGTGACGCCAACATCAGCCTGGAGACATTGCGGTCTGACATCCGCGTCGCGGGCGACAAGTTGAGCTATGTCGGCATGCGGAAATCTCTCGGACGACAGGGCACCACCGAGACAAAGATCAAGATCGTCAGGGAAGGCCGTTCGCTGGCATCGACCCTCGACACGCGCCTCGAGCCGGCTGACGTCGTGGACATCGTGCTGAGCCTGGACCTTGACGACCGGCCTGTCCAATGATGCCTCCGTCAGAAAGTCTTCCGTCCTGATGATCCTTTTCCTATCGACGACGAAGCGTCACGGCTTCTGTCTCGGACTTGCACTCTTTGCCTTGTTTGGCACAGTGGCGGCGCCTTCCGCCGAGGCCACGGAGTTCGGCGCCTACGTCGGCGCCGGCTGTGACGGCGCCAAGCGGCTTCCAGGTTTCGAGCAGTTCGCCGGCCGCAAGGTCGAGCGGACGGTGGACGCGCTCGATCAGCGGACCTGGGCCGATCTCGAGTCCAGCATCGACTGGGTGATCGGCTGCTGGGACGGGGTGCCGGTCAAGCTGACGCTGTCCGTGCCCATGCTGACGCGCGACCGCTCGGCGACGTTGGCGGAGGGGGCCGCAGGCAAGTATGACGAGACGTTCCGGCGCGTCGCACGGACCCTGGTCGCACATGGACGAGATGACGCCACGATCCGGATCGGGTGGGAGTTCAACGGTGACTGGCAGCCCTGGTCGGCTGCGAAAGACCCCGCGGCATTCGTCACGTATTTCCGTCGGATCGTGGGCCTGATGCGGGAAACCCCGTCACAACGATTCAGCTTCGAATGGTGTCCGAACCACGGCCGGCACCAGATGGATCCCACCGAGGCCTATCCAGGCGACGATGTCGTCGATGTCATCGGAATGGACGTCTACGACGAGTCCTGGACGCCGCTCGACCGCGACCCGACATCTCGCTGGACCAAATATGTCTATCAGCCGTTCGGGCTCGAGTGGCAGAAGACGTTCGCCGCGCAGCACCGCAAACAGATCGCATTTTCCGAATGGGGCACGGGAAGGAATCCGCACGGCACGGGCGGCGCCGACAACCCGGTGTTCATCCGCGGCATGGCGAGCTGGTTTGCCGCCAACAAACCGCTGTATCAAAGCTACTGGGACAATCCGTCACCTGAGTTCAACACGATGCTGTCCAATGGGCAGTTTCCGCGCGCCGCAGCCGAGTTCGTCAAGCAATTCGGGCCAGACGCCGCGGCGCGCCCCTGATCGCGCCCATGCTAGCGTAGCGCAGCCGCTCGGCGGCTCGTGTCCACCGACCCTGCAGCGGTCGACCGGCTGCGCATGTGCAGGTGGTCGGCCAGCCGCAAGGCAAGGGCGAGGATCGTCAATGTCGGGTTCGCCTGCCCTGAGGTAGGCATCACAGAACTTGACGCGATGAACAGATTGTCGACGCCGTGCACGCGACAATCGGGATCGACGACGCCATGCTGCGGCGTAACGGACATCCGCGTCGTCCCGATGTGATGCCCCCCGACAATGCTGCGGTCGCGGATGCACGACGACAGCGCCGCTTCATCGACCGACAGATGGCCGATTCCGGTGCGCTCGACCTCGCGTTTCAACAGGCGGTGCGCGCGGACGATCCCCTCGACATCCGCATCGAGCACCCGCCAGTCCACCTTGAGACGGGGAACATCGTCGGCGTCGCGACGCTCAGACAGCGTGACCCGGCTATCCGAGTTGGGCAGTTGCTCGGCATGAAATTCGAGCGGGTAGCGATGATCCGCCGACGCCAGCACCACGGACGGTAGCTTGCGTCGCGTCAGGATGCGCCGCCTCAGCCACATCGCGGCAAACCGCGACAGCGCCGCGGGCTGCACGGCAATGTTCCTGGCGTGCCTGAGATAGTCGACCCGCGTGATCATGCCTTCGCTGAACTTGGCCGCATATTCCTTCTGCACGAACGACTTCGACAGGAACATCGCGGAGAGAATCGCATTGCGGTGCGCGGGATCGCCTGGATCCGGCAGGTGCGTTCGGAAGGTGATGTTCGGCAAGCGGAACAGCCGCTGAGACGTCTCGGTCAGCCAAAGTCGCCGCCGAAGATAGATTCCCTCACTGTCCCGCTGATAGTCGAACGCGAGCGCGGCCGGTGATGACGACATGTCCAACGTTCCGCCATTGGCGCAAAAGTGGCTCATGTAATAGCGACCGAGCTGATCGAAATCATTACCGATCCCGCCCGGCTTGACGTCGCGCGACGCCAGCAGCACGCGCGTCGCCTCCAGGCCGCCGAGCGCGAGAACATAGGTGGACGCGCGGACAAGGAATTGGCGGCCGGCTCTATCGGCCACAACAAGCTTCTCGACGACCGAGCCATTCGAAGTCAGCCGAATGGAAAGCAATCTGGTATGGGGCAGCACATAGATCCGGTTGGACGATGCGAGCTCGATGCCGAACCTCCGCCAGAAATCCGTCGGCCGGCTGAAGCGTTCGATCGTCGTCCTGACCAGGTCACCGTCGAGCCCGGCGGCCAGTTCGGATCGTGAACCGGCGAACACGCTGGCAGGATCGAACTCGTTCGCGCCGGCTTCGGCCGCGGTCATTGCTGCTGGATAATAGGCCGCAATCTCCTCATAGCCTACAGGCCAACCCGACTTGCCGATCCAGTCCCGGCGATCGAAGTCGATGCGGTCGAGCGGGATGCATCGCCCTCCCCAGAGTCGGCTCGTTCCGCCCAGAGCCCGCGTCCGATAGAGATCCAGCGCCGGATGAACCGCGGGCGCCGCCAGCTCGCCTGACAGCGCCGCGCGTCCTTCGCGCGTCTCGCGCGGTCCTCCAGCTTCGAGCAATAGCACACGCAAGCCCTTGCTGCCGACCGCCTGGGCCAGGGTCAGACCAGCCGCGCCGCCGCCGATCACGATCAGATCAAAGGATTGATCGTGGCGACTGAGGATTGAACTATCGACGATCATTGCCGAGACGTCCTTTGACAACATGAGTTAAGGCAGTGGCGACACGCGCACCTATGGTTGGCTCGATAGATCTCGTAAAGGAGAACGCATGCGGTTCAGCTATTTCGGCCCGGAGCAAGAGCGGCTGTCCGTGCTCGGGCTCGGGTGCAGCCGCATCGGCTCGCTCGGAAACGCGACGCCTTCGCAACAGATCCACCGGACCGTCGAGCTCGCGCTCGAACTCGGCATCAACGTATTCGATACCGCCGACGTCTATGGTCAAGGGGACAGCGAACTTACGCTGGGCAGGCTGCTCAAGCGCAGCGGTCAGCGGCCGTTCATCATCTCTAAGATCGGCAAGCGCTTCTCGCTGAAGATGCGCGCCCTGCGCCCCCTCAAGCCGATGCTGCGCTCGCTGATCGCGCAATCGGCTGGCGCGCGGCGCACCGTCTCGGCACGCCGTGGCGACAACATGCGCGCCAATTTTGATCCAGCTTATCTCGAGACAGCCCTGCACGGCTCGCTGCGTCGATTGCAGATAGAGACCCTCGACGCGCTGCTCCTCCACAGCCCGTCGTCCGATCAGCTCGCCGCCGCCAATCTCGAACAGCAGCTGCAGCGGTTCCGCCGCGACGGAAAGATCCGATATTACGGCGTGTCGTGCGATGACATCGCGAGCCTGACAGCGGCGCTGGCGTTCGACGGGCTTTCGCTGCTCGAACTGCCCGTCGATCTCATCGACACCTGCCGAAGGGCCGAACTCTGGCAGCAGATCACGAGCCGACGGATCGGCATCATCGCTCGCGAGGCCATCGCGCTGCGACCGACTCTGGCACCCGCGGACGCGGTATCGGAGGTGCTGCAGCCGGGCGACATCGCTTGCGTGGTCGCCGGCACCAGCCGGCCCGCTCACCTGACGGAGCTTGCGCGCGCAGTTCAATGAGCGACCACGCCTCACCTCGAGATCGCCTCACCAGCGATGGTTGGCGACGACGGCGATTGCGACAGAACAGGAAGCCTCCTGCCGCCGCGGTCAGCGGAGATGAGATAGCCGGCGGCCAGAAGCCAACAGTAGACGGTGTGAACGGGAACATTCAACGAGCCGTTCAAAAACTGGTACTGCACGAAAGCAATCCAGCACACGATGAACGGCGCGCCTCCTCCGAACATGGCGTAGACGATGAAGCCGATCCAGCAGATGAACGCGAGCAGCCCGTACTCGACCGCCATCTTGACGTAAGGTGGCCAAGTCAGGCCGAACGTCAGCTGCGCCAGATTGTTCACCGCCTTCGGCATCGTGCCGGCTCCGCTCCCCGCGAACAAACGCGTCGGCTCGTCGTGCAGAAAGGCGAGGAACCGTTCCACCGGCATGATGAAGCGGTTGTACGCGCTTGAATTGGATTGATCGAACTCCACTGCACGGTCGGTGAAGGCAGACAGAAGCCCCATGGCATCTGCTGTCACAAGCGCGATCGCCGCGAGCACAGCCAGCGTGATGAGCCGGCCGGGCGGCACCTCTCTGATCAGAAATGGAAGTGCCACAGCCACGATGATCAGCCCGGTTCCACCGAACGTCAGGACGAGCGCAGCAGCATTCAGCGCGATCCGCCATGGCCGCCTGAAAAAGGCGAGTTCCACCACCAGCCCCATCGCAAGGAATTGGGACGCGTGCGACGCCTCGAGAAAGAACAGACCGTTGGGCTTCAACCAGGGCGAATCCCATCGCAGCGGTTGGACGTAGACATATTCCAGGTATCTGTAGGGCTCGGGGATGACGTCCTCGAGATTGGGCATACCAAGACCCACGAACTGGGTCAGCCAGTCGAGCAGCACGACCGCACCGACCAAGGCGGTGAGGGACGCAAAGTACTTCAGCAGCCTCAGGTAGCTTACGCGGTGCAACGGCACCACGACCACCAGCAGCGACAACGTGATCAGCATCAACGCCAAGGATGGCATCGAGTAGCTGTCCGTCATCCTTCCGATTTGAGCCGCGAGCGCAGTGATCGATACGATACAGAACAGCAGCAGCCGCATCGGATCAATTCGGGCTCGTCCCGCGACGACCAATCCCGCCAGCGTCGCCCAATGGATGAGCAGTGCCACTGCGACCTGGCTGTCCCCGCTTCCGAGCGGGACCGCGATCTTCTGCGTCAAGACGATCACCGCGAACTCGAGCGCGAGCAGGTCGACCGTGCGCCGCTCGTCTGCAAGGGGCGATAATTTGACCTGATCCGCTGAAACCGCAGCAAGACTGCCATGCATAGTGGTCTATCCCCGGCGCAATCATCGTGCGCCCGTCGGTGCCGGCTCACTGGAGCCGACCTCTGAAAGAGCAGCTTACGCGGGGTGCGAATGGCGCGACCTTCACTAGGATTGTCCAAACCGAATTAACTTTGGCTAAGGGATCGAGGACCGGACCGACTACGATGCCTTCGCATTGCAGCGCGTGACGTGGGTCGACAACACCAGGGGAACACAGGCGTTTCGGGGACAACGCCAACGGCTCCACGCGATGCACCAATTTGGAGTTGATGAATGGGTCCCGATCATACCGCCGTGAGCGCACCGCATACTTCATTCGTACCTGCCCTGCTCGACAGTACCGTCGGCAGCAATGCCGAGTTCCCGACCGGAGGCGACTTCAAACGCCTCATGGACATCCTGATTGCGGTATCCGCTCTGCTGATCCTGACGCCTCTCCTGATCATGGTCGCGGCGTTCATCAGGCTGAGCACCGGAGACAGTCCGATCTTCGGTCACGAGCGTATCGGCTTCCGTGGCAGATCGTTCCGTTGTTTGAAGTTCAAGACCATGGTCAGCAATGGCGACGAGGTCCTGGCCAGGCACTTTGCCGAGTTTCCCGAGGCGCGGGCCGAATGGGAGGCCGAGCGCAAATTGCGCCATGACCCGCGGGTCACGCCGCTCGGCCGCGTGCTTCGGTCGTCAAGCCTCGATGAGCTGCCGCAACTGATCAACGTGCTCGCGGGATCGATGAGCATCGTGGGACCACGGCCAATCGTCGCTGCCGAAATCGAGCGCTATGGAGAGGTGTTCGGCTCGTACCGCTCGTGCCGCCCGGGCATTACTGGCCTCTGGCAGGTGAGCGGCCGCAGTAACTGCGCCTACGAACAGCGCGTTGCGCTCGATCACGCCTACGCGCGCGAATGGTCGGTCATGCGCGACTGCTGGATCATTTGCAAGACCGTCGTCGTCGTCGTGCGGCGCGAGGGAAGCTGCTAGCGCAGTATTTGCGTCTGAAGTTCCGTTTTTTACCGGATAAGGCTTCTTTGCATGGGCGATTTATCGCACATCGATCGTACCGCGATCCAACACGAGGCAGAGCCGCTCGAATTCTCGATCGTCACCGTCACGTATAAGCGTGACAACATTTTGCAGCGCTCCATTCGCCAACTCGCGCAGGTCGCAGCTGGCCGCACGGATGTCGAATATATCCTTGTGGATAATAATCCCGACGAGGTCGATCGTTCACCGATGCTCGCCTCATTTACACACCATCAATACTTGAAGCTTGGCATCAATAAGGGCGTGTCCGCGCGCAATGACGGCGCTGCGGTCGCGACCGGGCGCTTCATCGTTTTCGTGGACGACGATGCCCTGCTCAATCCGCCGGACGCGCTGTCGCGATATCGGCAGAGTTTCGCGGATCATCCGGACGCCGCGATCGTGACCGCCCGGCACATCGACGCCAAGACAGGACGGACACCGCGCGAAGCGTTTCCGCACACCGACAAGAGCCTGCCCCAGGACCGTCCATTCAAGACATTCCGTTTCCAGGGTAATGGCTTTGCCATGCGCCGCGACGCCTTCGCCGCGATCGGCCGCATGTCGGACGACTACTTCTATGGCCTGGAGGAAATCGATTACGCTTATCGCGTCATCGAGGCCGGCTTCGAGATCATCTACCAGCCGGACATCTGGATCGACGAATACAACGATCCCGGCGGCCGGCTTCCGACCCGCACGGTCGAAGAGATGCGTCTGACCAACAAGATGATCATCTCATGGAAATACATGCCCTTGGCCTATCTTCCGATCAATCTGCTCGGCTTCTCGCTCTATGTCTTCATCCTCAACAAGGGCCGGATCAATGTGGCCCGCTCGCTCTGGCAGTTCGTCGGCTGGGTCCATCAAAACCGTGGCCGCCGATCGCCGATCGGAGACGGGGCGATCAGCTACATCCGAGCGTGCGGCGGACAGGTCTGGAAATGACCGCCGCCCTCACATCGGTTCAGCACGGTCGGTCAGGACGGGGACCCGTTGAGGTCGGGACAGACTTCCGATCCGCGCCCGTCCAATCGCACTTTAGAGTCGCGAGGTACGCCGCCTGCTGCAGCGCGAGGCCGAGCGCACAAAATCCAATGACAGCGCCGGCGCTCCATCCGCCAAAAGCCAGAAGCGCAGCCCACAGCATCAAGCTGACGGCGCCTGCCGCCACGAGCGCCGCATATGACAGCCTGGACAAGGCTGCACCGCTGACAACCGCGAATACGGCGAGCAAGAACAACATTGGCCTTCTCCGGGGCTCGACCGAAGCGATCAGTCACCAGTGCTATGGACGATCCATGGCGCGGTTCCTTGCCTATCTGAGATGACCCCGATCCGCAATTGTTAGTTGGATGGAACCTCGATGATCCTCACGGCCTTGGCGCTTTCACTGCTGTTTCTCGTGCTTGCGCAGCACCCATTCGTGACCTATCCGCTCAGCCTGCGGCTGGTCCGATATCTGCGCGGCCCTGCGCGCGACATGCCTTCCTCTGCCCGGGAGCCCAGCTTCGCGATCTGCATGTCAGCCTTCAACGAGGAAGCGATCATCGTCCGGAAAATTGCCAATCTTCTCGAGCTGAAGTCGACCGTGGCAGAGTGCCAGATCCTGATCTATGTCGATGCCGCGACCGATCGCACCGCCGACCTTCTGTCGACCTATCGTGATCAGATCACGCTCGTGGTCGGAACGGAGCGGCATGGAAAGTCGCACGGGCTGAACGAACTCGTCGGTCGGACGACTGCCGACCTCCTGGTGTTCACGGACGCCAATGTCGAGATCGACCATCTCGCGCTCGTGAGGATTGGCGCGCGTTTCAGGGACGCTCGCATCGGCTGCGTCTGCGGACACCTGCTCTACACCAACGGTTCCGAAACAGCGGCGGCATCGGCTGGAAGCCTGTACTGGCGGATCGAAGAAGGCATCAAGCAGCTCGAAAGCGACACGATCGGCATCATCGGCGCCGATGGTTCGCTGTTCGCGATCCGTCGCGCACTTCATCAGCCGGTTCCACCAGATATCATCGACGATTTCTATATCAGCATGCGGATCCTGCTGGCCGGCTATCGCGTGGTGCGCGAGCCACAGGCGCTGGCATTCGAACGCACGGCATCGGACAACCGCGAGGAATTCAGACGCAAGATCCGCATCGCCTGTCAGGCCTTCAATGTCCATCGCCTGATCTGGCCAGCCGTGACCTCGTCCAACGCGATCCTCTATGGCTATGTGTCGCACCGCCTGTTGAAATGGCTCACGATCTACAATCTGGGCCTGTTCGCGACGTTCTTCGCCTGGGCGATGTTCCTCGCCGTCCCGATCCAATACTTCATGGCGCTCCTGTTCGCGGCCATGGCGCTCTCGGCCTATATCGCGTTCGGAAATAGTCGCCTAGTCGCGCAGCTGCGATCGATGTTTCTCGGTCTCCTTGGACCCGGCGTCGGCGTCTGGCGATCACTGCGTGGCGATCGCTTCCAGACCTGGCAGCCGCTTTCAACCGTCAGGCGCGCGACATGATGGGGACCGCGACCATGCCTGACGCCAAGCATCGCATCCGCGGCCTGGATGGCTTGCGCGCCATCGCCGTGGCACTCGTGCTCGTGATGCACAAGACCGAGTACGGCACCGACTCACGGATGGGCTTCTATGGGGTTTGGCTGTTCTTTCTGCTCAGCGGCTATCTCATCATCGGGCAGCTTCATGCCGCGCAGCAACGGATCGAAGCGGGTCGGTCCAGCCGACTTTCGGAGCTGCTGTCCTTCTGGCGCAGGCGCGCGCTTCGAATCTTTCCGGCGTATTATGCCGTTCTGATCCTGATCAGCTTCTACTATGTCCTATCGAGCCGCGAGCTTCACGGCACGATCTATTATGCGCTCCATCTGTCCAATATCTATCTCTCTCACAATATGGAGCAATTCCACACCACCTGGGCGCATTTCTGGAGCCTTGCCGTCGAGGAGCAGTTCTATCTCCTGGCGGCGCCCCTGCTCCTCCTGACGGCGCGGCGGTCGGCGCTGCCGCTTTGCCTCCTGATCATCGCCGTCTCTTGCCTGCAGAGGATCATACTGACCGCGCAAGGCGTCGACCCATTTCGGATTTATATCGATAGTTTCGTCAACGTCGGCCTGCTCGCGGCTGGTGGAGCGCTCTATCTGCTGTTCGATCGCCTAGGCCCATGGATGGTTCACGCGGGACTCGACCGAGGACCAGCGGGCTGGACGGCTCTCGCGGTTTTCCTGGTCCTTTCTGCGACGACCACGCCCTTGCTTTCGGCACATCCTGTCGCGTTGCAGTTGTCCTACGTGATTGGCGGCGCCGTCGCCCTCTTCGTCCTGGCAAACGTGATCTCCGGACAGACCAATTCGCTCGTGTCCGTGCTCGAACTGTCGGCGATCGCCGCAATGGGCCGGCTCAGCTACGCGATCTATCTGATCAACGACTATGTCCCATCTGACATCCCGCAGCGCCTCGCCGCGATCGCCGCGCGTCACGGCGTGCTCGCTTCGGACTGGTCGACGGCAGCGCTTCCCCCCTATGTGTCGGCAATGGTAACTGCGGGCAGTCTCATCCTCTGTCTCGTCATCGTGATCTGCGCCGCCGTCGCGCTCTCCTGGGCGGTGGAGCGACCATTTCTACAATTGCGCGATCAATCTCGGCTCCAGCGATCGAAGTCGCACACGACTGCCGGGCTCGTCCGCCCGGGTTCTGTCGTCGGCGTCACTCCGGAGACGCAATGAACCGACCTGCGCCCACCCTCCAGAATTCAGAGCCGTCTCTGACGACCGGGCAGAGATCGTCACCAATGTCGCGCAATGCGCTACTCGACAAGCTCCCTGGCCATGAATTGGACGCGCTCGGTCCCGTACTCCATCCGGTCAAGCTGCGTGCAAACGAGCGGTTGATTGAAAAGCACCAGCCGATCATTCACGCCGTTTTCCTCGACGAAGGCTGGGCATCGGTGATGTCGACGGGAAGCATGCGACCGGTTGAGGTTGCCGTCGTCGGCGCGGAGGGCGTAGTCGGTGCCTGCATCCTGCTCGGCGTCGCAGCGGACACCAACAACTGCATCATGCAGACCGACGGACGGGGACGTCGGGTCGCAGCAAGCGTTCTGATACAACTTCTGCCTCAAACTCCGGTCCTGAGAAGCCGGATGTTGTTCTACATTCACCAGGCTTTGTTGCAGTCCTACAACGCCGTCGTCGCGACGACGTTCGGTTCGCTTGAGGCCCGCGTCGCTCGTGGCATCCTCATTCACCACGATCGCAGTCTGGGCGACGAGATATCCATCACCCAGGACGAATTGGCCAGGAAGGTTGGAGCGAATCGCGCAGGGGTGACCGCGGTGCTTCATCTTCTTGAGGGTCAGCAGATCATCCGATCGAAGCGGCGATGCGTCCTGGTGGTGGATCGTCAACGCCTGGAGAAGGCGGCAGCTGGTACCTATGCGCCGGTGGCCGCTCTCGGCCACCTGAGGTCTGACCAATGATGACGCCTCCTCGCTATCGGTGTCGAACGTGTAACGGCTCGGCTTTGACTCCTCCAGAGGAGCTGACGCCCGAGGCCGTTCTGAGTTGCGCGCGATGCGGCGGGTCCGTCTGTACCTGGTCTGAGCTCCAGGGATTCGCGACGCGCATTGCGCGGAAACTCTATTCTGGTCCAACTTCGCTCGGGCGACATTTCGGATCTGATCCGCTGCCGGAGGTGCTTTCATGACCAACCGCCGTTCTGGACAACCTAGCAGCGAGCTACGCCGCTTGCGACAGACCTTATTGTTGATGACCATTGTTGCAGCAGAACGCCCTTCAATTGCGCAGTCGCGATCACTGACTGCGTCGTGCTGTTAACATATGAAACCTCTCGCGGACGATTTCGCGAGACGACGTCTCGTCCTTCTGATCAGAGCTCTCGGCCACAGCGCCGTGAGCCGTCAGTGCGAGCCGCGTTCAGCGGCGGCTTGCTCCGAACGTCGTTTCGCAATGCAATGCAAATAGAAACAAAAGCCGGGATGAGGCGTCAGGTGAGGCGGTAACTGGTCATATTGTCCTAGTGAGGTGTTGCATCATGTCGCAGTTGTCGAGTCGGGATGTCGTCGGCGATGTGCTCACAAGACGGATCAGCTCCGCCTTTGATCTCACGGAACTCGAGCAAAGCCGCATCCGGAAACTGGCGACCCGATATGAGAGGCGTGCGAAGGGAACGCTTCTGGCCGAGCAAGGCGACCTCGGCCGCGGGTCTCGCTTCCTCCTGTCCGGCTGGGCCCTTCGTCACGCCTATCTGGCTGACGGACGTCGCCAGATTTTCGGTTTCGTCCTTCCAGGGGATCCGCTCGATCCGTTCGGCTGTCTTGGCCCCGTGACCCCTGAGGGGATTCTGGCGGTCACCTCGGTCGATCTGGTCGAAATGAGCAGGGCCTTGACCGATGACCGGATGGGCAGCCCGCATGATCTCGATCGCCTCGAACTTCTGATGGCGCGCCAACAGCTCGGCTACATTCGCAACCAGATCAGGCGTCTCGGTTGCCAGAATGCCTGTCAGCGGCTGGCTCACTTCATTCTCGAGATGCACGACCGCCTGTCCGCCATCGGACTTGTCGATGATGGCGCGTTCGCACTTCCGCTCACGCAGGAAATGCTGGCAGACGCGCTCGGACTGAGCGTCGTGCATGTCAGCCGCATGCTCAAGCAGCTTCGTGAGGCGGGTCTCGCCGATATGTCCAACGGATGGACGCAGGTCATTCGTCGAGGACAGCTCGAGGCGCTGTGCGAATATGACGGGATCACCGACTGGCGAACGCCGATGGGTCCGGCCCAACCCGCCCGTCACAGTGACATGGCCGAGCAAGCCTGCCGCCGCCACTAGCGGATGGTGGCGATGAGCCCTGCCACGGGGAAGCTCCGGTATGGTGGAAATCGACGCCGATGACCGTCCTGTACAGCCCTTGCCCGGGCGCTATCGCCTGACACGGCTGATGCAGAGTTTCGGCGTTCTGCACTCAGCCAACACCGCGGCCAACATTCTTTATTCGCTTGCTCTTCTTCTGACCCTCTCGCGCGTTCTACCGCGCGAGGACTACGCAATCGTGGTCTTCCTGACTGCGATCTCGGTCTACGTTCAGCCGCTCGACCAGGTCGTCGGCAGGGTTCTGTTCGCCGAACTGCGCCAGAGTTTCACCGTCGGCAAGGCTCCCCTGTCCTATGTGAAATTACTGCTTGCCTCGCAGATGGGAGTCATCGCTGCAGCATCCTTCGGCGTTCCAGCCTTGATGAGCTTGTGGCAGGGCGGGACCTACACCATATCGAATGCGCTCTATCTGCTGTTTGCCCTTATGACGAACTTCTGGGCTTTCGATCTGCAGTCGTCGTCATTCGCGGTCGACCTGTCGAGCAAGTTCGTCCGATGGTCTCTCCTTCATCGGAGCTGCCAGTTCATCTTGCTCGGCGTGCTCTGGGTTTCGGGCAGCTTTCTGCTGTTCGCCGCGCTTGCGGCAAGCACACTGACGATCTTCTCGGCATTCGCATTCAGTCGTCTCATCCAGAGAATCGGCACCCGCGCGCTGACCGAAGCCATGGTCCCGTGGACAGGCCGGTTTCATGTCGCCCGCACCTCATTGCTCTCGGGCTGCGCAGACCTGATGGTCCTCAACGTGCCCTATGCGGCGGTTTCCTTCGCTTATGGCGTGGGTCCGACGCTCGTGATTTTCGACAGCGTCATGAAGGTCGCGAGGCTCGTCATGGCCGGATCGCGCACGCTGGCCGAGATCGCCCTGCCGCAGCACAGCCGCTTGGTCGTCGCATCCGATCCGGCTGCGGCAAACCGCCTGTTCCATCAGCTCGTCGCGCTCTGCGTCCTTGCCTCAGCGATACCGGCCGCTGTGGTCGCGCTTGACACGCCGTTGGTGTTTTCACTGCTGCTCGGCCACAACAACGTCGTTCCCGCAAGCGCGGGACCGGTTGCAGCTCTCATCATCATCGCGACAGGCCTGTACCAGCCCGCAAGCCTGCTCATGAGCTTTCAGAGCGACCCGGTTGCGATCCGGCGCTTCGCTCAGATCGTCGGTGCGGCGGGGACGGTGTCGCTGGGCACAATCATGGTGCTGAAGCCCGGTCCGGTTGGATTGTTGTGGGATTTTCTCGCGCTCCTGATCTGTGCCGGATTGGCCGCTCTCGTCTACGGACGATCGCGCCCGGTGCCGAGGACAATGCCGGAAAACACTACGGCATGAGTGGAGGTCTTCATTGGCCCAATGATTCTATGCCGCGCGTGCGTCGCGCAGTTCGGACGCCATCTTCACGCTCCCATCCGGGATCGCAGAATGGCTTCTTGCACCAATTCGGATGGCGGCAGTCAGTCTCCCAAGAACATGCCTCTACGAGGCCAGCGCAATCGGCACATCACAGGTCGCCGGCGGGTGACCCAGCCCCAGCGCTTCGGGCCGCAGCCGGCTAGCCGAACGCATCCGCGACGACCCGGTCGATCGGGCACGACAGACGCCAGACCAAGCCAGCGGGACGAAAGTCGAGTACGACGTCGGCAGACAACGTCCATCGAGATATCTCCTCGAGCACGGTGGAGCCGAACCCCCGGTGCTTGGGCGCATCCAGCGCGGGACCATCGATTTCCCGCCAAGTCATGGAAAACCGCTGCGGGGCGTCGTCCTGAGCATCCAGGCTCCATGAGATGCGTATGCTTCCCTCCTGGTTCGAGAGAGCCCCATATTTCCCGGCGTTCGTCGCAAGCTCGTGCAGCGACATTCCAATGCATTCCGAAGCCCTTGGATTGATCGCGAGATCCGGTCCGTCGAATCGAACGCGATCAATATCCATGAATGCTTCCAACTGCGTGCGGACCAGCTCTTCCAAGCTCACGCCCTTCCATTCACGTCTGACCAAAAGGTCTTGCCCGATCGACAGCGCTGATAACCGTTTGTCAAACTTCTCGCGAAATTCGCCGATCGTTGTGGCTGCTGTCCGACGCGCAACGTTGCGGACGACGTCGAGCAAGTTCTTGGCGCGATGGTTCACCTCGCCGCTTAAGAGCTTGGCATGTTGTTCGGCCCGCTTTCTTTCAGTGATGTCAAAAACGGCACCCAGCGCGCGGATTGGCTTTTCCTCGCGGTCGAAGAGGACTTCGCCTTTCGCGGCAAACCATCGTGTCTCGCCGTCGTCCGCACGCTGGATACGGTACTCCGCCTCGTAGGGCCGCTCGCTGGCGAGAGCTGCTTTCATGGATTCGTCGACGTGGCTCCGGTCAGTTGGATGAACCCGCGCAAGGAAATCCGCGTAATTGTTAGGCGTGTCAGGCGGCAGGCCATACAATTCGTAGTAAACAGAATTGAAAGCTGTCGTATTGGACAAGATATGCCAGTCCCAGATTCCGATTTTCGCCGCAGATTGCGCCATACTCAGCCGCAGTTCGCTTTCGCGTAGTGCGGCCTCCGCCAGCCTGCTGGAGGTCACGTCCATGTCGATGCCGAATATTCGCTCCGCGGCGCCCTGCTCGTCGCCAAGGACAGCGCCCCGGGTCTGCGCGAAACGAATGCTGCCATCTGGCTTGCGCATCCGAAATTCGATCTCGTAGGGCTGTTCGTCTTCTAGCGCTCTCGCGATGCAGCTCTCGACCCGTGGAAGGTCGTCGGACTCGACCAGCTGCCTGAAGGCGGCGAGAGTGCCGCCGAACTGGCCTGGGCTCATTCCCGCATTTTGTGCCATGACATCGGACCATGTCACGACATCGGACTTGATGTTCCACTCGAAGGTGCCGATGCGGCCTACCTCCGCCGCCATTCGCAGTCGCTGTTCGCTCAACGCTAGATCGCGTTCGCCCATCTTGCGCCGGGAAATGTCCTCCACACAGGTCGCAAATCCGCTGACCGAGCCGTCCGGCTGCTTGATGGCCGCAACCGACACGGAGACGTCGATCATCCGCCCGTCCTCTCTCAGATGTCGCGATTCCATTCCGCGCGGGTTCTGAATCGCCTCTTCATAGAGGATGCGGTGGGCTTCCTGTTCGCTGGACACCCACAATGTTTCGACTGGCCGACCGATGATCGCGTCGGAGTGATAGCCATACAGCAGCTCCGCCACCGTATTCCATGTCCGCACTTCCCCATTCCGCGAAACGGTCATCAGCGCCAGTGGACAGGCGGAAGCAAGCGCGGCGAGCTCGCAGTTCCGCGTTGCAGCGTCATGGTTGGCGCGACGCAGGGCAAACCGCTCCATTGAATGCCGCACGGTCTGCAGAAGGGTTATCTCGATATCGGACTTGACCACGAAGTCCTCGGCGCCGAGCTTGATTGCGGAGGCGCCGATCCTCGGGTCGCGGCTGCCGGTCATCATCACAACGGGCGTCTGCCAGGCAAGATCGATCGAGAGCGTCCGAAGCACGTCGAGGCCATCGACGTCGGGCAGGCCATGATCGAGCAAGATGCAGGCCGGCTGCAGCGTCCGTGCCGCATCAAGGCCACGTGGCCCGTCTACGGCCTCTACGACATCGTAGTCAGCGCCATTCAATACGTCACAGGCAACTCGCCGGTCCTCGGGACTGTCGTCAATCACAAGCACTTGGCGGTTCGTCATGCCCTTCTTCCACCGCCATCGGCCCTCGGGCGCGTCGGCAACTCCGCCGCGTGCAGCCAGAAATTCGCGAGCTTGCCAACCTTGCTTTCCCACTCGTCGAGATCGAACGGCTTGACGACATAGGCGTTGGCGCCGGCGCGGTAGCACTCGTCGATCTCCTTGCGGTGCCCAGACGTCGACAGGACGACGACCGGGACGAGCCGCTTCGGATCCTGGCTGCGGAATTCACTCAACAGCGCCAAGCCGTCGGAGCCCGGCAGGTTGAGATCGAGAAGAATGAGAGAGGCGCGATCAGCAAGTGGGCATCCATCCGGCGATCGCAGCAGCGCCATCGCCGCCGCGCCGCTCTGGCAACGCTCCAGCGAATTGGGTACTCCGGCGGCGCGGAGGGCGTGGGTCAAGGCAGCAAAATCCTCGTCGCTGTCCTCGATGGAGATGATCGGCCGAAAGTTCATGGTTGCTCCTCCGCCTCCAACGTAAAGTAGAACGATGCCCCGCGGCCTGAACTTGACACCACCCACATCCGGCCGCCATGGCGCTCGACAGTCCTGCGCGCGATCGTCAGCCCGGCGCCGGACCCGCCTCCGAATTCATCTCGCCCATGCAGCCGGCGAAAGATCTGGAAGATGCGCGACTGATCAGCGGCGGCCAGACCGATCCCATTGTCCCTGACGAAATAACGCCGCGGCGTACCGTCCTCGTACCCGATCTCGATCCACCGGCTCGGCTTGTCATTGTACTTGAGGGCATTGCCGATCAGATTGCTGAATACCTCGCGCAGGCGTACCCGATCGCAAGTCGCCAGACCGAGCGATCGCGACCGCCGCACCTGGGTGGCTGTCTCGGCCAACCGCTCGCGACAGGCCAGCAGCACCTCATCAACCAGCTGATCGAGGTCGACCTGCTCGATTGCGAGCTCCGCTCGACCTGTCTGGGAGTAGCTTAAAAGCGCCTCGATCAGATCATCCATCCGGCGTGCCAACTTCTTGATCGTATCGAGCTGCTGTCGGGCGTCGTCTGTGAGCACGCCGTCGAGCCCTCGGCGCAAGTACGTTGCCAGGTGGTGGATGCCGCGCATCGGCTCCTTCAGGTCGTGAGAAGCGGCGTAGGCGAAGCTGTCCAGCTCAGTATTCAGCTCGGTCAACTCGCGGTTGGCCTTCTCGATCTTCTCCAATTGCGTGAGCCGGACATCGAGCAGGGCGCGGCCGAGGTTCTGCGCAGCCTCCCTCTCATGCTCCAGCCATGGCCGCGACCGTCCGGCGACGCTCTCCTTCCATTGCGCGAAGGAATTCCGGGGACGCAACCTGAGCATGCCATCCTGCTCGTCGATCTCTACCGGTTTGCTCGGATCGCCCGCCCACGTCACCTCCTGCACCTGCTCCGGCCTGAACCAGAGCAGGAACTCGGGCTTGCGGCTCGAGAGCCGGATCGCGAGCAGGCCACTCGCCAGCGCCCGGAGTGCCGTCGCCGCCTGATAGTCCTTGCCCAGTTCATCGAACGCAAGAAACTGGTCGGGTCGACGGTACAGCCAATCGACGATCGCCTTTACGTCGCGCTCCAGCGGCGTTTCGCCGAGCAACGTGACGCGGCCGTCCGTCACGATGGCGCCGCCTGCCGCGTCAACTTGATCGAGCAGGCTTCCCCCATCAGCATCACCTGCAAGCGCCTCGTGGATGTCCGTGCTGCGCATCAGCCTCTCGGCCAGAAGTTCGGTCACGGACCGCATGCGCAGGCGGGCTTCGTAATGTTCACCGTCCTCCTTGGAAGCCATGAGAAGCGACAGCATGTGTGCAAGGAATTCGGCGGCCATCCGCCGTTCATAGGGAACATGCCGCGGGCCAGCATGATGCATGGCCGAGATCAGGCCCCACAACTTGCCCGCTTTCATCAGCGGCATGACCATGGTCGAGTGCACGCCCATGTTCTTGAGGTACTGCGAGTACATCACGGAGACGCTGCGCAGGATCGAGTAGCTGAGATCGATCGGCTGTCCTGTCTCGGGGTGCAATTCGGGCACGAGAGGGACCGGCGTGTAATCCGCATCCGGCAGGTGGCGCAGCCATCCCAGACCGAACATGCGCCGTGCCGGAGCCGGGATGTCCGATGCGGGGTAATGCAATCCGAGATATGGCTCAAGCGTTTCTTGCCGCGCCTCGGCAATGACATGCCCGCTGCCATCATCCGCGAATTGGTAGGCAAGGACGCGGTCATAGCCTGTGAACGCTCGCACCTCTTCGAGCGCCGTATCGAAGAAGGCCTGCAGCGTCGGCGTCGCCTGAAGCCGCGAGATGATCGTGCGCAACGGCGAATACAGGTCTGCCGCCAGCGGCTGCTCGGGCTCGGTTGCCTTTTCCAGCTCGATGAGCAGAACGCCATCACTTCGGTGCGCGAAGATGTTGACGTCGCCGCTCTGCCCCGCAAAGGCTTCGCGCAGGATATAGGCAGGATCACTTTCCAAAGTGGCTCGCTCGATCCTGGCGATCAATTGACGACCAGATGCGGCAAACACTTGCGCCAAGGGCCTGCCGACAACCTCGGCCTGTGACCGGCCGAGAAAAGTCTCAACATTTGCCGAAACCTGGAGAACGACGTGGCTGGGCTCTCCGACGACCAAAAGGACGCCATGAGGCTGAATCGCTCCAGGATACTGGATCAGCTCGCGATCGCAGTTCGACAGATCAACATTGCTAGCCGCGACATTGGAGGCTGCACCCATAGCACACTAACGCATGTTAAAACAACAATTCGCAACTAACGCGCAATCTATGTCACTTGCGGCGATGTTTGTCGATAGCGGTAATTGGCTGCATGTTTCAAAGAACTTTTCCAACTTGAGTGTCACGCTATCAAGTTGAACTCATGAGCGCGGGCCCACGATGCTGACTGTTGCGCTGAACTATACTGAGAACGTCGGTCTGGACCGTGCGCCATTCTCTTGGCGTGGACCGAAAGCCAGCGCGTCCGTCTGAGCCTTCCGCGATTGGCGCGGTCAAGGGCATTTTGGGCACGCTTCATGACATCATCCGCAGCGACGAAGAACCGGTCGTTGACGGCCTCGACACCGGACGCAGTCAAGATTTGCGTGACGCAATCACATTCTGTCGGCCGGCTGTTCCGCGAGAGGATGAGCGGAGCCAGCGCGGCGGCTCAATTCATTGGTAGCCGTCCATCTCGACGTCGATCCTTCTGAGCCACGCAAGTTCGGGAGCAGCGAGATGGAGCCGATGGTACATGGCTTGACGCTCGCCGAGTGGCGAGGCGGTCGGTTACAAGGGCACAATCAATTCGTCCCGCGGGATCGCCAGGGTAGCGCCGACAGCTCTCGCGCCACGTTCTCCAGCCCGGTGACTGACAAAAGCGCACCGACCTCAGCACATCCCTGCGTCGGCAGCATGAACTGTCTTGCGACGTCGGCGCACGAGAGAACGCCATCGAAGGCTCATGAGAAACTTCGATGGCGAGCCGACTTCGTTTTTCAGGCCTCAAAACCCGATTGATCCTGCGGTCGTACCGGGCCACGCGTTCCATTTGAAACTGATCCGTCCCATGATCGAGTCGGCGCGGGCGGATACGTTTCTGAAATCGACATTGCCAACACCGAGACAGGTCGAGCAGTCGTGACGGTTCGAGTCGAACTCGTAGTGCCGGTACACGACGCCAAGGACCAGATTGTCGAGGACTGCATAATCGAAGCCGCCGCCGACATACCAGCCGTCATGACGACGGCTTGCCTCCGAAAATGTCGCGCCGGACGCGGCGATCGAGCCGCTGCTCCGTAGGCTCGCCTCGGCCCAGCCGCCCGTTGCGTAGAGCATCCAGCGGTTCCAGGCCCAACCGAGCTTGCCACCGACATAGCCGATATCGCGGATGCGGCTGCGGCAGTACTGCGTGCCGGCCGCGAAGCCGCAGCTTCCGCCTGCGCCGCCGCCGAGCGACGTTCCCCAGTCGCTGCCGACCGCGTCCCAGCCGCCCTCGATGCCGAGCACGACCTGACTCCATTGCTTCTGGAAGCCGCCGAATCCGCCAGCGATCCAGTTGGTGTGGTTGTTGGTGTGCCAGCCGAAGCCAGGCGCGTTATAGAACGAGCCATCAGTTCGGTTCCACTCAGCGCCACCTTCTCCGCCGATGTAGAAGCCGGTCCAGTCGTAGGCGGCAGGCACCGCCGGCGCGGCGGGTGGCGCCTTCGTATAAGGCCGTGCGGCGAGATCGGCCGCCGGGGCCTGACTGATCGCGGCAATCGAGACTAACGAAGCAAAAACAAGACTTAAGTGCGATTTCATGAAGCCCTCCCAAGTTGCGAGCGGGCTCACGATATTCGCAGGTCGATCAATGACGACTACACATGTTACTTCGATAGCTTTCACCAACGGCATCGCGCTATTTCGTGGTAAACGAGCAACAAGCTGGGAGAGCTCGTTTAAGACAAGCGTCTCGGGGTTCACCCATGTTCGCGCTTGGCGGCGACGTACTAATAACATGTGCTTGCTGGCGACTATCACATGTTAAGCGAAATGCTTCTTTATAATGCAGATGAATTCTCCGAGCGCCCCGGCAAGCCCGAATCAGAGCGAGAGTCGGGCGACGGGGCTGTCGTTACGCCGCGACCGGCTTGAGCTCAACCTTAATCCATCCAGGCTGACGTGCATCGAAGGCTTCGTAGGCTGAGATGACCGACCCCATCGGCTCGGTCTTGGTCAGGATATTGAGCGGATCGATAGTACCGGATGCGATGAGATCGAGGAGATGGGGGATATATTTGCGGTGATGACAGTTGCCCATCTTGATCGTGAGGTTTTTGTTCATCGCCTCACCGATCGGGAACTCGCGCTGCGTCGGCGGGTAGACACCGATGATCGCTAGCGTTCCGGCCTTGGCGAGCGCCTGCACAGCCCAGTCCAGCGCCTGCCCGGGGGCGTCACCCGGCTTGTACGCATGCGCATGCGTCTCGGCAGATTTCGGCTCTACGGCATGCGCGGCGGAGTCGAGCGCCGTCTCGAGGTCTTCCTGGACCGCTCCCGCATCATGATGGGCGTGTTCGGCGTCGACGCCGACAGCATCGATCGCGCGATCCACCCCGATGCCTCCGGTCATCTCGACGATCGCCTGGACCGGATCCTCGTTGTCGAAATTCACGATCTCGGCGCCTTGCTGCTGCGCCATCTCGAGCCGATCGGGATGGTGGTCGACGGCGATGATGCGGCCCGCGCCCATCAGCCGCGCGCTGGCGATCACGAATTGGCCGACCGGGCCGCAACCAAATACGGCGACTGTCGAGCCTTCATGGATGTCTGCGAGATCGGCACCGAAATAGCCGGTTGGGAAGATGTCGGACACGAGTATCGCCTGATCGTCGGTGACATTCTCGGGAATCTTGACCATGCCGATGTGGGCGTAAGGAATCCGCGCCTTCTCTGCCTGTAATCCATTCCAGGGCCCTGTCGGTCCCGGGCCGCCAAAGAAGGCCGTCCCGGCACGCTTGCCATGGGGATTGGCGTTGTCGCATTGCGCGAAATAGCCAGCGCGGCAGTATGAGCAGCTGCCGCAGGCGATGGTCGAGCCGATGACGACACGATCGCCCGGCCGGAAGTTGCGGACCATGGGTCCGACCTGCTCGACGATCCCGACACCCTCGTGGCCCAGGATCGTACCGGGCTCCATGCCGGAAAACGAGCCGCGGACGAAGTGGAGATCGGTGCCGCAGATGGCCGACGCCGTGAGCCGAACGATGGCATCGGTCGGCTGCTCGATCGTGGGATCGGTGACCTCCTCGAGCCGGATGTCGCCCTTGTCGTGATAGACTACCGCCTTCATGTCAGCTCTCCGCGCGCCAGAGACAATCACCGGGCAACGGGACTTGAAAGGCGCCGTTCCTATCCGCCCAAGCTACAGCAGATCTTCGATGCGGATCGGCAGCCGGCTTACACGCCGGCCGGTGGCGTGAAAAACAGCGTTGGCAATCGCCGCATTCCTACCAACGATCCCAATCTCGCCAATGCCCTTGATTCCGAGCGGATTCACGTCGTCATCGCTTTCAGGCAACATCAGCACATCGACCTTGCACACATCGGCATTCACCGGGATGAGATACTCGGCGATGTTGGTGTTGACGTAGCGCGCCGCGACGGGATCGATCTCCGTCTTCTCCTCCGGTGCGGATCATGCCTCCCATGAACTGGCTGTAGGCCGTCAACGGATTGACGATGGTCCCACAGGCGAAGGCGCCGACCATCCGCGGCACGCGGATCTCACAGGTGCGGCGATGGACGCGCACCTCCGCGAAATGCGCGCCGAACGCATAGGCGGTGACATCCTGGCGGCTATGGCCGCGCGACATTGGAGGCTGGCCACTATAGAGCTGATCGAGCGCTTCGGGCTTTATACCTATCAGGGTGTTTTCGGCACAGGCCTCGAGCGCGCCGGGGCTCAACCGCATCAGGGCGTCCGACAGCTGTTCGCTCGCTCTGCCTGTCCGATCAGCCTGCCCTGCTGCGAGCGAAGGGCGTGCGGATCAGCGCCGGCCCTCGAAGGGTTAGGAACGGCTTCAACTCCGGCTCATTGGGCCCCAGAACCTGTCGGTTATCCGTCGAGGAGCTTCCGATCATGCACGCGATCCGTATCCACACGTTCGGCGGCCCCTCGGAGTTGGTGTGGGATGACATTCCGATGCCTGAGCCCGGCGAAGGCGACGTACTCGTCCGCGTGCGGGCAGCGAGCGTCAACCCGGTCGACTACAAAACTCGTTCCGGTAGCTACCCGGCGGTCACACAGGAGCAGTTGCCGAAGGTCCTCGGACGGGACGTGGCCGGAGTTGTGGAGCGTATCGGCAGAACCGTCACACGATTTCGCACCGGCGATGCTGCGTTCGCCATGCTCGATCGCGACGTTGGCGGCTACGCCGAAATTGTGCGCATCCATGAGGGTGATGCTGCTAAAGTACCCGATGGCGTCGATTTCATCGAGGCCGCGGCCGTCCCTCTTGCTGCGCTGACGGCGTGGCAGGGCCTGTTCGATCATGGCCACCTTGAGGCTGGCCAGAAGGTGCTGATCCATGGCGGAGCGGGTGGCGTTGGGCATTTCGCCATCCAGTTTGCCAAGAACGCCGGTGCATGAGTTGCAACCACGGTCTCCGATCCAGATGTCGAGCTCGTGCGCAAGCTCGGCGCGGACAAGGCCATCGATTATCGAAACGAACAGTTCGAAGACTTGGTTGAGGACATCGATCTGGTGTTCGACCTGATCGGAGGCGACACTCAGGACCGGTCCTGGGCGGTCTTGAAGCCCGGTGGCGTCCTGGTCTCGACATTGCAGAAGCCCGATCCGGACGAAGCCGAGCGTCGCGGCGTCCGTGCGACCAACTACATGGCCGAGCCGAGCGGAGCGCAGCTCGCGGAGATCGCGCGCCTGCTCGAGACGGGCAAGGTGACCGTCGTTATCGACTCGATCTTTCCTCTGCAGGACGTCGGCAAGGCACACGAGCACATGGAACACGAGCATGTGCACGGTAAGGTCGTGTTGCAGGTCGCGGGCGAGATAGCACGTTCACGTCAGTGACACCCGCGACAGATCGGTTCCGGAGGACTCCCGTTGACAGCCAATCTTAATGAACTCGACCGTATGCTGATCGGCGGTGTGTGGCGCGCCGGAAACGGGACGGATCGCATTGCAGACAAGGATCCGTTCACGGGCGACACGCTGCTGGAGATCGTTGAAGCTGACGAATCCGACGTGCAGGCCGCCTACTCGGCCGCCGTCACAGCTCAACGCGACTGGGCTGCCGCATTGCCCTCCGAACGCGCTACGGTCATGCAGCGCGCGGCTGACGTCATGGTCAAACGCCGCGATGAGATCGTTGACTGGCTCATCCGCGAGGCCGGCTCGACCCGGCTGAAGGCGAATCTGGAATGGCAGGCGGCGCAGGCCGTCATGCTTGCTGCTGCATCGATGCCTTATATGGTGGAGGGAGCGATCCTGCCCGCCGATATCCCTGGCAAGGAATGTCGCGTTTACCGCAAGCCCGTCGGGGTCGTCGGCGTGATCAGCCCGTGGAACTGGCCGCTGCAGCTCTCGAACCGCAGCGTGGCCCCGGCCTTGGCGGTCGGCAACGCAGTGGTTCTCAAGCCGGCCAGCGACACGCCGGTCAGCGGGGGCATCCTGCTTGCGAAGATTTATGAGGAGGCCGGCCTGCCGTCCGGTCTTCTGAGCGTCGTGGTGGGCTCGGGCGGACGGATCGGCTCTGCCCTGGTCAAGAACCCGGCCGCACGCGTCATATCGTTCACCGGCTCCACCAGCGTTGGCCGCGGCATCGCCAAATTGGCAATGGTAGAGGCCGACATTATCAAGCGCGTCGAACTGGAGCTTGGCGGTAACGGTCCGTTCGTCGTACTCGACGACGCCGATCTCGACCTGGCGGTGCGGGCTGCGGTGTTCGGCAAGTTCCTCCACCAGGGGCAGATCTGCATGATCACGAACCGCTTCATTGTGGTCGACGCTGTCTACGACGAATTCTCTGAGCGATTTGCCGCGGCGGTCCGCCATCTCAAGGTCGGAGATCCGCAGCAGCCCGACACGATGATCGGCCCGATCATCAACCCTCGCCAATTCGAGGCCGTCAACAAGCTGATCTCCTCGGCCCGCGCCAGCGGCGCCCGGGAGCTCGTGGGAGGCGACCCGGACGGTCTCGTGATCCCGCCGCACGTCTTCGCCGATGTCACCAACGACATGGAGATCGCGGCGAACGAGATCTTCGGACCTGTCGCACCGCTCATCCACGCACGCGATGAGGAGGATGCGCTGCGGACCGCCAATGCAACCACACAGGGCTTGAGCGCATCTGTGTTTACCCGGGATCTCGCACGCGGTGCTCGCTTTGCCGAGCGGATGGAAGCGGGCATGGCTCACGTGAATGACCAGCCTGTCCTCGATCTGCCGAACAATCCGTTCGGCGGCGTCAAGAATTCCGGCATCGGCCGTTTCGGCGGCAAGTGGGCCGTCGCGGCTTTTACGACAGATCAATGGATCACCGTGCAGCACCTGCCGCGAACCTATCCGTCCGACACGGCCACTCAATGAAATCATGCAGACGCTCTCATGCTCTCAGGCTGCGCGCGACAGCAGCCGTGCCAGCATCGGCTATGTCACGCTCGCGTCTGTGACGCCTGGGACAAAAGACCTCCTATTCCAATTCTAGCCCCCTGCCCTTATGCAGTCTTCGTCCTCATCGATCCTTGTTCATGAGCCTGCTAGCGACGTGATCGGTCAGAGCTGAAGGCAGCTGGATGCCTGAGAGCTTCCATTCGCGACCTTCGAAGTGCATGACGATCCCCCCGTCGGCCTCCTTGCTTCCGAGTCGGATCCTGAACTCGACGAGCTTGATCGGCTGGAAGCGCCCCAGCAACGCCAACCACTTCGATGTATCGAGATCTCCGAGGCTCGGCATCGCACCAAGCTCGTCATTATCCAGGACGAGCGCGCCACTCTTCAGTAACCGGTTAAGCTGCCCTTCTTGGATAAGTCGATCGACAAATGCATCGGCGATCGACGCCCCGTATGTATTGGCGGCCAACCGCTCGAGCGGCCGAACGGTGCGATTAGCGCCAACCCGCTTTAGATAAGCTCCAACCACCTGCTCGACCAACGACCGCCGAAGACGAGGAACGTCGGTGCGATCAAGCACTGCGGTCCCATCACCGATGCGAACCGCCTCCGCGAGGCCTACCAACGACACCACAGCGGATCCGACATAGATACCTGTTCCAAACACGACAATGACAAGGATAGACAGCATCCAGCGCATGAATACGTTCTTCGTCCTTATGAGGCTCCCTTGGAAGAGCATGGTGACGTCGCGTTAATGTCGAACCTCTCCATCTCAGACTGCGCAGCATCGCGTCAAACCCTCTGCGCTTCTGCCGATGAGAGTTAAGCGCTCCGGGCTTCTGCCGGCGGACTCCGGTCATGACGGGCATCAACGACGAGAGACATGGCCGAAGCTGCGGCTTCACCTGGCACAAGTTCATGGGGACCTGCGTCGCCTCTTGCGATGGACCCTTCCGACCCGCCACGCTCTGACACGTAGCAATGCCAAATACGTTCGGCGAATTTCTCTGTCGTAAAACACGTTTGTGCCCGCACTCTTCCGGCCTTGCCGAGACGACTCGCCAGCATGGGATCATCGAGCAACATCTTGATGGCGGTCGCAAGCGCGCCTGCATCACCCGGCGGAACGCTTAGTCCTTCGAATCCATCTCGGCAGATATGCGGCACAGCTGTCGGGAGCAGAGTGTTGACGACAGGCACACCACACGCCATCGCCTCGAGCTGAACCAGCCCGAACGTCTCAGCGGTGGTGACGGATGGAAGCACAAATACATCGGCGGCTTGTATCAGCGACCGCAGCTGCTTGAACGGGAGCGAACCCGCAAGGGTGATCCGATCCGAAAGTCCCCTTTCACGTATCTGGCGGAGCAGCTCACGATCGTCCGGTCCAGCGCCACACAGCACAAGATGACCATCGACGGACGCCATCGCCTCCACGAGTACCGAGAACCCCTTGTATCCGACGAGCCTACCTACGCCGACGATCAGCCGTGGGTGCAATCGCCTCAGTGCAGCGATAGCGCCGAGCTGGTCCTGATCTCGCCACGACCAGCGCTGAACATCCACGCTGAACGGAATGATCCGCACCTTATCGCGGTGCGGTGCCAAGGCCTGAAACTCCTCCATCAAGCTGCCGTCTGCAATGACGATCGCGTCAGCGCGCTTCAACATTCTCTCCTGCAGTGGCCGGAGAAGCGGCAACAGCACCCGTTGTTTGACAATGTTGGAGTGCCAATGCACGACAAGCCGCGTCGATCTTTTCAGACCGAATGCGGCGACAATCGAACCCAACGGATATGGTTCGTGCAGCGCGAGAACATCGGCGTCTCTCACCTGTCGGAAAAGAGCAAACGGACAAGACAGCGATATTGGCAGAGACCACAGGGTGCCAAGAGATGCGATCCGATGCACCTTCACGCCATTGATGATCTCCTTGACGTACCGACCAGCCGTACGAGCAACCACGACGTGGCATTCGCACTTGTCACTCAATGCGTTCACGATATTGCGGATGACGGACGGGATCCCGCCTTCGACATCTGGTGGGTAGACCTTGTAGGCCTGAACAACCTTGATGCGCCGCGCTGCACTCATGATCAGGCTCGTTGGCGAGGGCGTACGTCTCGCCTGAGATGAGGCTGCAGTCTTGCGCCGCTCTGGCCGCCGGGACACCGCCTGAGACCCTCCAGCGCGAGCGTTGTCTCCGGATTCGCCAAGGTCGCCGAGAGATCGGACGGCGTTCCGAAGCACATGAATTGAGCGACCGGGACGATCGAGATATGCTGACCCGCTGCGATCATCCTGTTGTAAAGTGGCGCGATATAGAACTCGCCTCCCTCCATGTCCTGCTGTTCAATTGAGCGATCGATCAGCGCGAAGAGCTGTGTGGTCGACCGGAAGTAATAGGTTCCGGTGGACGCATGCGACGAGATGACGCTTTTCTCGCGCACTTCCTGAACCCGTCCGGCTTCGTCGGTTCTCGCGTAACTCCAGCGTCTCTCAGCCGAGTCGAAAACAAGGAGCGCTCCCTCGACGCCGCCGAACATATCGCCGTCAGCGCCTCCGCTCACAAAAGCGCTATCGGCATTGTGGACCAGTGTCGGATGATGATACGCGACGCAATTGCGCGCGCCGAGAACGCTCTCTGCCTGTCCGCGCGTCACCCGATCCAGCTCGACGACCTCCGGCCTATAGACCGCGAACGCCTCCTCGATATCCGTTCGCAGCCGCTCCGTATGCCGGTCGCGAAGGATAACGAAGATCAGCTTTGCGCTCCGGTGCAACGGTAACGATCGCACCGAATGACGATACATCGGCTCGCCGAGAACCGGAATCAACGGCTTGGGAGCCGCAAATCCTGCATCTGCGAACCGGCGCCCTTCACCGGCCATCGTGATCACGATGTTCATCAACCCAGAGGCTTCTATTGGAGTTCGCCGCCACCCACCGGATGTCTCAAGTTGCGGCCAGTTGCCCTGAAACTGAAGCGCGTTGTCGTCGATGTAGACATCCGCGTGCGGCTTGCCAAATACGAGCTCATCGAATTCGATGTCGTGCGCCCGAAGCCAGTCGTGCAACGACGCTCCTTCGCGGGCCTGCACCAGACCGACATTACCGCCGCACGATTTCATGTGCCGGGCGGTATGGATGATGATTGTATGCCCTTCGCGACGGCGGGCTTTCAGGAAAGCAGAGACGCCTGGAAGTGGCCGGACCGAGCCGTAGGATGCGCCAGGTGCTCGGAACTCGCAGATGGTCCCGTCCAGATCGATGCAGAGCCGCACGGCAACACCTCGTTCAAGATCTCTATGCCTGTCAGATACAGCGCGATCTGACGCTTCTCATCGTCGCCGTGAAGCGGCAGCATGCTCAGAAACAGCATGGCTTCGAGCACCAGCAGATCCCGGATCGGATATTCCACTTTTTGCGCAACCCACGCGAGCAGGCTTTGTCCAAGCTGCGCGGACTGCCGCGACTGGAAACGCGTGAACGCGATGTTGCAGGGCTCAACCGACAACTCGTACATCTCGTGGACGATGTAATCGTATCCGCCGTGAAAGGAGTGCAGCAGCTTCGCAAGATCATACCGCGGATCTCCGAAGCACCCTTCGCGGAAGAATTCGCCCCGGGGGTCGATCAGCTTCAAGATGCTGGTCTGCGGATCGTAGAGAATGTTGCTGAAACAGAGATCGCCATGAACAACCGTGGCACGATAATCCGCGCCCATCTCGACGATGATCTCCTCGATCTCAGAGAGATAAGCTCTCCATCCACGGCGCTCCTGCCCGTTGACGATGACTGCTTCACGACTGACGATCTCGTGGATGCGGCTTTCTGGATCGAGCTGCCCCATCCGGGCGTTGAGCTTCCCGATATAGAACTGAACATGATCATTCAGGCTCACGGTTTCGCCTGCATAGGCGGTGAACTCCTTCCGAATCTCCAGGACCGATTGAAGCACGCGGTGCCAGATGCGCTCCGGGAGATCGAAGAAGACGAGATATTCCGACAGGGTCCGGTAGCTATAGAACTCCATGCTGTATGAGATCGAGTTACCGATGGAAAACTCGTGCATGCGCGGAAAATATATCGAGAGCGGCCGCGGCAACTGCGCGTAATAATTGATCTCTTGCATCAGCTTCGTATTGCGCGTGGACTTCTTCGTCAGAAGCCCGCGCCGCTCGTCTATGGTCAACGAATTGAACTCTCGCGTCCCCATCAGTCGCGTACGGATCTGCGTCGCCGTGTCAAGATGACCAAGATCACACCAGACAACCTGATCGCAGAGCTTCAGAGCGGGAAACGTCCTCGCAAATAGCCCACCTACGGTCGACGGCTTGTCGGACGACGTGAGCGCTGCTTTCAGAGTTGCGATCGAGGGCGCCCAGTAGGCCCCGATATCGGTTTTTAGCTCCGGTTCACCTGCGTCAGTCACTTCATCACGACTAAGATTGCAGTGCGTCACACCATCGCCATCGACCCTGAAATACGAATATTTGTCGGATTCGATGAACGGAGCGACGTAGGCTGTAGGTTCCCGCGGCAGGGCTTCCGCAATATCCTCGAAATAGATGTCTCCATGAACGATCAGAACAGCACCGTCGTGAGGCCGCTTTGACGAATAGTCTTGCAGCGCAGATTTCAGCGTGTCAGTCGGAGACGCTGTTTCTGCCGATGCAACACGCGTGATGAACAAATCGACGCGCCCGCCAAAGGCGGCGCGAAGAAACTCCTCCACACGGGTCTCCCCTTCCCGAACCGCCACGACGACCTCTCCACCGAAGCGTTTCAGGTAGTTAACGACGACTCGGTAGATCAGTGGTCGTCCCTCGTAAGGAAGCAGCACTGGCGTCGTCGCGTTGAACACGGACACGAAGTCATGCGTAACGACTCCAGCGGCAAGTACCACCAGCACCGTTCTCGACGGCCTCTCTGTGCTCACATCCGCCCCCTGAATAACTCACTCCATCAGTAGAATATTGCGGCCGCCGTCGTCTGCTTAGTAGCCGACAAAGGAACCCATAATTTTCGATGGAGTCGCTCGCATCGATCACGTAGACGTTCGACAGGTTGCCAACTCGGAGCCGGACGCAATTGGCGCAAGACATCACCTGCAACGGATCGGACATCACTTTTGTCTTGCAGGGAAGCGTTCCCTCGACGGGACAGACTCGACTTCGCGTCACGGTGCAGAACCTTCGCAGGCTTTGCCCTGGGTGCACTATCATCTTCAGCACGTGGAGATCCGCCATTGTCCCCTCGGAGCTGGATGTGGACCTCGTTGTACAGTCCGACGACGTGGCCGCCCTTCCTGACATCCGGCTTGCGGGAAGCGCCGATAACAATGTCAACCGACAGATCCGGAGCACCGCCGCCGGTATGGCAGCGGTTGTTACACCGCTGGCCGTTAAGCTGCGCTCCGATTGCGGGTTGTCCGATCTTGGCTTCTTGGCGTGGCGCGGTGACGTGCTGAGCCGGGATGCGATCGTCGTGTGTAGCCTGTTCACGGTAGACCCGCGCATGTTCGAGCAGCTGCCTTTTCACATCAGCGATTGGTTTCAATTCGGACGAACCGACACCTTGCGAAAGCTCTGGGATTGCCCGTTCGTGACATTGGAGGACGCGACATATTACGAACGTCAGCCTTTCGCTGCGCATTCAAGCTATATGGATCGCAAGTTCAGGTGCCGCCTGGCCGTCGAACAGTCGATTGCCACACATTACGCCGCGCGTCTTGGGTACAGGATTCCGGCCTTCCATAACGACACATCTGCGCACGTCATGCGCGATCATGATCGCTTCCTGCGCGAGCGTGTGGTCGTACTCGACGCTGCCGACATCAAACTCGACTTCCCCAAATACGACTGGGCCGTGCGCTCGGGATTTCAGAATCTGAATTGCGTAAGCCATCTGGACTGGCGGATGAACCTCGACTTGGCCAGCCCACCAGCGGGCGGGCGCCGTCGCCGCGCTAAAAAGTGGCTTTTCCGGACGATCAGCCGAGCTATCGACCCCATGGGCGGAATTATCTATCGCACCCCCATGAAGAAGTTCACCGCCGCTATCATGCGTACAGGGTGGTAAGATGCGCCCAGAAGTCCTCAGTGGCCTCACGATCGTTACGCCAAGCTACGAGAAGCACTATCAGCAATTCGCGCGCTTCGTCGCCAGTATCGACAGCTTCTGCCTAGATAAGAGCTTCTTGACGCTGCTGGTCGTCATTGAAACCGTCAATCGGGAGCTGTTCTCCAGTTTATGCACGCGGCACCCATCTGTTCGCATTCGTTTGGTGACTACCGAGGCCATTCTCGACAGCTTTGAGATTCCGGATTCTTCGCCGGCCTTCCTCAATCGTGTCGGAAAGTTCACCTTTCAAACGATGAAGAAATTGGGAGGCCTGCTGCGAGTGCAGGATGAATGGGCGCTCGTGATGGACAGCGAAACGCTGTTTCACAAGCCCTTCTCAGCCGCGACCCTGTTGGCCGACTACGTCGGGCAAAGATATGTCTTCTTCACTGAGACGGATCCGCGCGGAGCGCGCTGGAGGGACTCGCTCGGGCACGCGGTGACCCGGAATTGTGCAGAAGCCATCTCGGCGAGCGGCGGCGACCGCTGGTACATGGAATACTTTCATTGGTTCTACGAGATCGACAAGGTGCGTGAGCTGGTCGATCATCGACTGTCTGCGGCATGCTGGCGAGCGATCAGGCAGGGGACGCCAGGCGATCTTTTCGAAAATATCCTCTTCTATCTCTTTCTCGAGAAGCATCACTCGGCCGAGTATCAATTCATCGACTTCCATGCTCTGGTCCAGGAGACCCTCCCGCCGGAGATTAGCGGCCGTATGGTGCTCAGCGAGCTGCCGTTTGCACTGTTCGGGAATGAGTACCTCTTGAATATTCTCCGCCCTGAGGAGGTACAGTTCCTTGGCGCATTGTTCGCAAAGTACCGGCTGCCGTTCGTAAGACTTGAACCACCGTTCCTGGATCACCGGTACATCATCGAGCTCAAGAAGCTTCCCAGTTTCGTCGCCACGGTGTCCTCACATCACTTCATGTGGCTCAAGGGCCGGGTCGCGATCTGCGTCAGTGGGCAGTTCCGTCATTCGGTTCACCGGACCCCAGAACACCATCTCCGTCATCTCGCCGGATTTTTGGCGGGGGTCGATTGCGACATTTACGTGCACGGCTGGTGCAATACGAGCGAAGCGGCAATCATCCATGAATTGCAGCCGAAAGCGTGGCTGTTCGAGCCCAGGCCATGCTTTGCAGCCATTGCCGGCCGGATTACCGTCCACGAGGAGAAGCTCAAGCCAGGACGCGACGAGGGCTCCCTGGCGATGTTCTATGGGATGCAGCGTTGCTTCGAGTTGATCGAAAATACTGCGGACTATGACCATATCGTGCGCATCCGCCCAGACATCTGCTGCAACAGCTCGCTCAAGGAGCTGATGTTCGAGATCAGCGATCATGGCGACTTCCTTCCCGACGCAGTGTATGTGCCGCGCGGCTTCCAGTCCAAGGGCTTGAATGATCAGTTCGCGCTGGGTGGGCACGAGGTTATGAGGACATACTTCCGGACGTTCGACTTCATTCTCGAAAATATCGACAAGCTGGCCTTCAATCCTGAGATGGTGCTGCTGCGTAACCTTTTGGAAAACGGCGCGCAGATCGCTTTGCTCGACATGCCCTACGCACTGATGCGAGACGAGCCCTTCAGGATCGATTCCGTCCACCATCACCTCCATGATCAGGAAGGAATATGGTGGTCGCGCACGGATCAACTGCCGGTCCTGGTCGACGTTACGGCATTCTTTTCCGACAAGCTGGCCGCAGCCGAGGGCATTCTGCGAAAGGTGATCCCAAATTCCCTGGTCTTCGAGCACTCATCATCAGCTCCCTACGTCGGTCAGGCCTGGATCGAGGACTACAACCCAGATGCCCGCGTAATTGACTTCAAGCAGATTGCTGGACTCCATTGGCCGGTCTTTCGAGCACCGGGGTGGTCCGTGAAGCAAGCCAGAACTTTCAACTTCTTGTCCAAGACTCCATCCGGATTCCATCTCGCACGCTGGCACTATGATGGTCGACGCTTTCGGCGTGAGGCCATTTCGGGGCTCCTTCCCTCCGCGCGAGCGCCCAGCCGCGGTCTGGCCCGCGCGGCCTACATTATCACTGAAGTGGCCAAATCGGTCCGGGCCGATATGGTCCGTGTATTGCGGCGCCTGAAGCGCGTGGGATCGCGCTACGCAAGGCTGGTAAGCCGCCCCGTTCCTTGAGTTAAACGAGCTTAGAGCCTTGTTCTCGTCAAGGTGACCGTGCCGGTCTAGTCGGGCGCCCTACACCGACAGCACCGCGATGCTACTAGCGCTGGCTGGCAACAACGGACCGTTGCGGACAGCATCGCGCGCCAGGGCGCTGTCACGATCATCAACGAGCGACGTTTCGTCGCACGGCGCGGCCTTGATAGGGAATTGTGCACTGACAATTCCAACTGAACTTCGCAGGACATCGGAACTTCCCCTCGAGGGACTACGAGCCTACATTGCTGCAACTTCTAACAACTGATTTGCCCGCTCTTCTAGCGACCCCGGGGATCCAGGATCGGTGCTAGATGCAGCCGGACTCATATCGAGCGTTCGATCCTCATCGTCCTCTGCGAGGGGCGCTCAATAATACAATCTGGCGTTTAACTTGCGTTATGGCGGCGGAATCAAGGCGAGGTATCATGCTCATGTAGCTTGCCACGCGGGGATCATCACTTTGAGAGCTGGGGCCGCTTTCCCGGTTTTTTGTTCTGGCGCCCCTCGTAAGGGGGCGCCTCCCCCTGGCCGACAGCATGGTATGAAAAACGCCCTTTTGAGCAAGCTTCCGCCAGCCGAGTTGGCGAAATTGGCGCCTCTTTTGAAGTATCAATCGGTACAGCAGCACACGGTCCTGTTCCACCCTGACCAGCCTATGAAGGTCGTCTACTTTCCTATCAGCGCAGTCATCTCGTTGGTTGCGGAACTTGCAACCGGCGAAACGATCGAAGCAGCCATGGTCGGATCGGATGGAGCAGTCGGGGCCACCTCAGCTCTGAGCGGCGCGGGAGCGCTAAGCCGTGGCGTCGTCAAGCTCGCTGGAGACGTGCTCGTCTGCGACGTCGCGGACCTGAGAACGGTCGCAATGAATAGCGCTCAGGTCATGTCCCTACTCATACGGCATGATCAATCTGTTTATGCGCAAGCTCAGCAGTCCGTCGCCTGTTCTGCAACGCATAGCGTTCAGGCCCGTTTGTGCCGTTGGCTGCTACGGGCCCGCGACTTCTCAGGCGATCGCAACCTTCAGTTTACGCATGAATATCTCGCGGTGATGCTCGGGGTGACGCGCTCCAGCGTGACCACCGAAGCCCGCCTGATGCAGGAGGCCGGCCTGATTCGGTATGCCCGAGGCAGTATAACGATACTCGATCTGGAGGCACTCGAAGAGTGCGCATGTGAATGCTACACAGCCGTCAAACTGCAATACAGCCGCCTTTTGAGCAGCTGATCCGTTCCGCCATTGCGGGGATGAGCTGTCGCTGAGCGCTTGAGATCGGCATCTGTGAGCCGCTTCAGATCAGCCACATCAGGGACATGGGGCCATGTGCTAGCCCAGAACGCGCCCGTCACGCTCTGCGCGTTGAGCGCGCCGGGCTCCGTCCATGGAGCGACCGGTGGGGCAGGCAGAAGGGTTCTGACGGATTGATACTTCGTCGCCCCGACAGCCAGCTGGAGCGCGCGGACATGCCCGAAACTGCTGAAAATAGTACGGAAGGAGAGTTGTTTGCTTCGGGCCTTGCGATCGTTCTTGAGTCTTCAGAGGTTGGCCGAGGAGATCAATGAACTGGCGAGATGTCAGAAATCGATCGAACATGAGATTGCCAACGGCTTCCGGGACATCAAGGCGCGGCTTGATCTGGACCGACAGCTGGTGCCGATCTGGCCGTCTGACAAATGGGTGGCAACGGACCTCGACGGCCTGAGGATATGGATCAATCTGCACGACAACTATATCGCCAGGACGATTCTTGAAGGGCATTATGAGAATGAGGTCCTGGCGATCATTGCCAAGCAGCTCAAGACGGGCGGTGTCTATGTCGATATTGGTGCCAATGTCGGCGCCCATGCGTTACGGGTCGCTCGACACGTCGGATCCGAAGGACGAGTGTTCTGCTTCGAGCCACGCGTCGATACATTCCATATGCTGAGTAGATCGATCGAGGAAAACAGTCTGGCAGACCGCTGCGTCATTTTCAATAAGGGTCTAAGCGACAAGGAATCCTTGGGCAGGATGCGACACTTCGATCTCAATCCGGGCGCGAGCTTCGTGCTCGAAGATACCAGCCCAGAAGACGAAAGCATTGTGCTCACAACTTTGGATGAGATCGATTTCGGAGAGACGGTCGACGTTCTGAAAATCGATGTGGAAGGTTTCGAGACCAAGGTCCTGCGCGGCGGCAGGAGCTTCTTTCGAAAGTACCGCCCCATCGCCACGAGCGAAGTCTTCCCTGCCGCACTTCGCAATGCAGGTTCTTCGAGTGCCGAGGAGTATGTAGATCTTTGGAACTCCTATGATTATGAGGTCCGTTGGTTCGAACCGAACGAAGCAGGGGCAGTCGTCCAGGCGAGTCTATTACGGGATGAATCGAGATTTCCAGATCTGTTCAACGTGATCTGCTATCCACGCTAAGCGGGCACTATCATTTTCTAACAGTATTGATCTGGGTCGGATCTCACTCTTTGGCGCCGTCCCGTGCAATCGTCCTGGACGCAGCGCTAGTAGCGCCTGGATCGTGAACTCGAAGGTGACCCAGGCGATCCGGATTGATCGCGGGGCCCATTTTCGATCACTCAGGCAGCGATGCTCTGCGATCCGCTCAATGCTTTAAGCGATGCCCGCGCTAAGCGGTCTCGCTGTTGCATATCGGACATGTTTGACGCACACTGCCGTACATGCAGTGCGACGGGTGCGAGAGCGCGCGTCGTCGAATAGAGCTGCGTATTCGCAGCTTCTACGATGAACCTTGAAGATTTGTATCGACTTCTCCGAACCAGCCATGTTCAAGCCCAAGGAATTGTCGATACAATCGACGAGCCGCTTCTCGTGCTCGACGAAAGTGGCGCTGTCATCGAGGCCAACCGCGCTTTCTTCGTCACTTTTCTCGCGGAGCGGGACGACACCATCGGCGTTTCTTTGGATCGCCTCGGCAACGGCCAGTGGAATATTCCCGAACTCAAGCGTTTGATCTCGGAGGTCATCCCTAGGTCCGCTGCAGTGATCGACTATGAGGTCGCCCACGACTTCCCGGCCATTGGCCCTCGCACATTCTTGATCACAGCAAGGCGCCTATCCAGGCCTGACAACAATAGTACGCATCTCGTCATCGTCTTCACGGACGTGACGGAAAGACGCACCAAGGAGCGTGAGAGCTCGCTGCTATATTCAGAGCTCCGTCACCGGCTCATCAATCTCTTAGGAGTCGTGCAGGTTATCGCAAACCAGATCGAGACTGAAGACAGGTCGGCCGAAGACTACAAGGCAACGTTTCTGGCGCGCGTTCACGCCCTGGCCAAGGCTCAGTCGATCATGGCTGCCGGCAGCTCATCAATCGATTTGGCTGGTCTGTTGCCGCAGGTGTTGTCATCCTTGAAAGACGAGCAGCTGGTCTTTTCGGGAGGACCGCCCTTTTCACTGCCGTATAATCAGGTGGTGCCGGTTGCGATGATCTTGAGCGAACTCGCGACCAACAGCTTCAAGTACGGGGCACTCGCGCAACGCCGTGGCACTGTCGAGGTGAGCTGGCAGATCAATTCGGACTGCTCCAATCGCCCCTGTCTCTGCTTCGTATGGCGAGAGAGGTGCCCTGAGCCTATCGCTTCACCCGCCCGGACGGGGACTGGAACGCTGATCATCGCGGAGATGACCAAGTTCAGCTTGCACGGCGAGGCCGAGTTCAGATTTCAGCAGGATGGCCTGCGAGCAACGCTCCTCATCCCCATCGCGATGCCTCTTGAGGCAGGCTGAAGAGCTTGAAGGTAACGATCGGGCGCAGGGCAGTTGCTCGTGGCGGCAGATGGGACGAGTTCTGTTGTGGCCCTCACCGACGAGGTGACGGCCTGTCCACTCCTACTGGAACTCCTGAGATGCAGGGCGTTGGTTCACACCAGTCTCGGAGTCCAAAAATGGAGAAGGCACTGCGGCAATTGGCAGTCTGGCCGGCAGGAGACGGCGAAATGGCGGAGCGCATCCGCGCCCATCATTGGGCGATAACGCCGCTCGGCCCGATCGACAATTGGCCGCAAAGCCTGCGGACAGCCCTGGACATGATCCTTGCGATGCCCGGCCCTGCGAGCATCCTCTGGGGT
>NZ_CAFI01000421.1 GCF_000239775.1 Bradyrhizobium sp. ORS 375 | reverse complement strand
TTGTTTTGCGAAGGACGGCGCTCAGCGTGCCCCACAGAGAGATCACGCGGTATGGGTCCCGGCGTTCGCCGGGACGACGGCGGTGGGTGTTGCGCCACCTCGGGCTCACCCGGAGAACAGTGAGGCCACGTCGGTCAGGACACCGGCGCTGATTCCTCCGCCAGCAATTCACGCACCCGCGGCACCACGACCCGCCCGTACAGCTCGATGCTGCGCATCAGCCTGGCATGCGGCAGCGGGCCCGCCGAGTATTTCAGCTGAAACCGCGCCAGGCCGAGCGCCTTGATCGTGGCGGCGATCTTCTGCGCGACGGTTTCCGGCGAGCCGACATAGAGCGAGCCGTGGTCGGCCTCCTGGATGAACTCGTCGCGGCCCATCGGCGGCCAGCCGCGCTCGCGGCCGATGCGGTCGCGCATGGTCTTGTAGTCGGGCCACAGCTCCTCGCGCGCCTGTGCGTCGGTGTCGGCGACATAGCCGGGGGAATGCACGCCGATCGGGTTCATCGCGCGGCCGAACTGCTTGATGGCCCGGTGATAGAGGTCGACATAGGGGGCGAAGCGCTTCGGATCGCCGCCGATGATCGCGAGCATCAAAGGCAGCTCGTAATGCGCGGCGCGCACCACCGACTCCGGACTGCCGCCGACGCCGATCCACGCCTTCAGCCGGCCGGTCTCGACCGGCGGATAGACCAGCTGATCGCGCAGCGGCGGCCGCAGATTGCCTTGCCAGGTCAGCGGCTGCTGCGGCAACAGGCTGACGAACAGATCGAGCTTCTCCTCGAACAGCGCCTCATAGTCCTTGAGATCGAAGCCGAACAGCGGGAAGGATTCGGTGAACGAGCCGCGGCCGAGGATGACCTCGGCGCGGCCGTTCGACACGGCATCGAGCGTCGAGAAGCGCTGAAAGACGCGGATCGGGTCATCCGAGCTGAGCACCGTCACCGCCGAGCCGAGCCTGATCCGCGTGGTCCGCGCCGCGATCGCCGCCAGCGCCACCTCCGGCGCCGAGATCGCGAAATCGCCGCGATGGTGCTCGCCGAGCCCGATGAAATCCAGCCCGAGCTGGTCGGCCAGCACCGCCTCCTCGACCACGTCGCGGATCACCTGGGCATGCGCCGCGATCACGCCGTCGCCACCGCGGGTGACATCGCCGAAGGTATCCAGGCCGAATTCAAGTGCTGTGGTCATGTGCCGTTCCATTGCGCCGCGCCGTCTTACGGCGTCCCGCTGTCAGCTGGAAGGGCCGGAACCGGATTGCAAGCGGGCGATAGCGAAACACTGGGTTTCACTCCGCGGAGGCCCTGTCTGCGAGCGCGGGTTTGCCGCCTCACCCCGTCATTCCGGGGCAATCGTCATGCGCGACTGCGCATGACGATTGAACCCGGAATCTCGACGTGGCGAAAAAAGAATCCAGACAATCTCGAGATTCCGGGTTCAAGGCCTTTCGGCCTTGCCCCGGAATGACCGTGCTGGCGGCCATGAAAAGCGATTGTCTCCTGCCGTCCACGAAAATTCCTCTTTCGTTTTTCCGAAAACCATGCTCTACTGCGCGCATCCTGCCTCATCGATGAGGGGCGTACGCGCGGTCGTCACGAGACGCGAGGCGGGGATGCGGTGGCCGTGGTGGATCGCAGCGTGGCTCTGGCCGCGCCGACGAACGATCTGCTGCGGACGGTCAAGCCGTGTGGTCCTGGCCTCCCGATGCTGAGGCCAAGTCTGCGATCGTAGCTCCAACGGCACGCGCAGGCGATGGGGGCAAGAACGCCCGGTCCCCAGGGAGAGCACGGAGCAGCCGTAAGCCCATCGCGCAGGGAATGCCGG
>NZ_CAFI01000422.1 GCF_000239775.1 Bradyrhizobium sp. ORS 375 | reverse complement strand
CAGCACCATCACCCGCGACGGCACCATGTAGTCCGGCAGCGTGGAGGCGAGCGCTGCCCGCAAGCCGGCGCCATCGAGCGCATCCGCGCCGCTGACATAGCCGACCAGTTGCCGGCCGCCGCCGAGCTCCTGCGCCACCACCACGCTGTCGCGCACCCCGGGCTGCTCCCGCAGCCGCGCCTCGATCTCGCCGAGCTCGATGCGATGGCCGCGGATCTTGACCTGATGATCGGCGCGGCCGACATGATCGAGCACACCATCGCCGCGCCAGCGCGCCAGGTCCCCGGTCCGGTACAGCCGTGCGCCCGCCGGACCGAACGGATCGGGAATGAAGCGCTCCGCGCTCAGCTGCGCCCGCTTCCAATAGCCGCGGGCAAGGCCCTCGCCGCCGATGAACAGCTCGCCGGTTACGCCGACCGGCGCGAGATTGAGATGGGCGTCCAACACATACAGCGTCGTGTTGCCGATCGGACCGCCGAGCACCGGCTGTGGACCGGCCGCATCGAGCCGATGCCGTGCCGACCACACCGTGGTCTCGGTCGGCCCATACAGGTTCCAGACCTCGCTGCTCAGCGCCGAAAGCCGGCGCGCCAGATCCGGCGCCAGCGCCTCGCCGCCGCTCAGCAGGCGGCAATCCCGCGGCAGCCAGTCCGCCGTCTCGTCATGATCGAGCAGCATCCGCCAGCTCGATGGCGTGGCCTGCATCAGGGTCACGCCGTGCCGCGCCACGATCGCTTTCAGCTTCGCCGGATCATGCGCGGCGGCGCGATCGGCGAGCACGATCCGGGCGCCGTGCGTCAGCGGCAGCCACAGCTCCAGCACCGCGATGTCGAACGACAGCGAGGTCAGCCCGAGCACGCGATCCTCACGCGTGATGCCCGGCTGCTCGGCCATGGTCGACAGGAAGTTCGTTACGGCGCCATGGCGCACCATCACGCCCTTCGGCAGCCCGGTCGAGCCCGAGGTGTAGATGACGTAGGCCAGATGTTCCGGATGCACCTCGATGT
>NZ_CAFI01000423.1 GCF_000239775.1 Bradyrhizobium sp. ORS 375 | reverse complement strand
CGCGATCAGATCAGCCCGACGCCGCAGCTCAGCGGCCGCCGAACAGGCGGTCCACCAGCCAGCCGTCGAGGCCAGCGGCGGACTCGGGCCGGACGTTGCCACGGCCGGGATTCGGTGCCGGCGAGCGCGCGGAGTAGGCCGCATTGGGAGCGGGGGCCGTCGGCGCCGTGATCTGCGAGGCGATCTGGGCGAGCGTGGGCACGAGCCCTGAGCCTTGCGCGTTCGGCAGCGCTGCGACCGGCACGCCCTGGTGCGCCGCGCGCATGAACCGTGTCCAGACCTCGACCGGAAGGCCGCCGCCGGTCGCCTTCCTGGTCGGCGAGTTGTCGTCATTGCCGAGCCAGACGCCGGTGACGAGGCGCGCGGTGTAGCCGATGAACCAGGCGTCGCGGAAATCCTGGCTGGTGCCGGTCTTGCCGGCGGCGACCCAGCCGGGGATCTCGGCCTTCTTGGCGGTGCCGGAGATCAGCGTCTCCTGCATCATCTGGTTCATCATCGCGGCATTGCGCGGCTCGATCACCTGCGCCGGCTGCTCGGCCTGACGCATGTAGAGCAGCTTGCCGTCGAGCGTCTTGATCCGCGTCACCACATGCGGCGACACGGCAAGCCCGCCATTGGAGAACGGCGCGTAGGCGCCGACCAGCTCGATCATCGACACCTCGGAGGTGCCGAGCGCGATCGACGGGTTGGGGTCGAGCTTGGAGGCAATGCCAAGGCGGTGCGCGGTGCGGACCACGTTCTTTGGCCCGACCTCGAGGCCGACCCTGACGGCCACGGTGTTGAGCGACATCGCCAGCGCCTGGGTCAGCGTCACCGGGCCGAAATACTCCTTCGTGTAGTTCTCCGGCCGCCAGCCTTTCAGATCGAGCGGCGCGTCCTGGCGGACCGTGTCCGGCGTCAGGCCCTGCTCGATCGCGGTGAGATAGACGAACGGCTTGAAGGCGGAGCCCGGCTGGCGCTTGGCGGTGACGGCGCGGTTGAACTGGCTGTCCGCGTAGTTGCGGCCGCCGACCATGGCGCGAACGGCGCCGTCAGGCGTCATCGCCACCAGCGCGCCCTGGCTGACGTTGAACTTCACGCTCTTCGCGGCGAGCTCGTCGATGATCGCGGCTTCGGCCACGCTCTGCAGCTTCGGATCGATCGTGGTCTCGACGACGATCGACTCCTCGACCTGGCCGACGAGATCGTCGAGCACCTCGCCGATCCAGTCGGCGACGTAGTTGACGGTGCCGGCGCCGGCCGGCTTCACCGCTACGCTGGGATGCGCGATCTGGGCCTGCGCCTGCGCCTCGGTGATGAACTTGGCGTCGGCCATCGCCGCTAGCACGGTCTGCGCGCGCTTCGCCGCGCCCTCCGGATTGCGGTTCGGCGCCAGCCGCGACGGCGACTTGACGAGGCCGGCGAGCATCGCCGCTTCGGCGACCGTCACCTGCCGCGCCGACTTGCCGAAATAGCGCTGCGCCGCGGCCTCGACGCCGTAGGCGCCGGAGCCGAAATAGACGCGGTTGAGATACAGCTCGAGGATCTCGCGCTTGGAATATTTGCGCTCCAGCCACAGCGCCAGCTCCGCCTCCTGCAGCTTGCGGGCGAGCGTGCGCTCCTGGGTCAGGAACAGGTTCTTGGCGAGCTGCTGCGTCAGGGTCGAGCCGCCCTGCGACACGCCGCGATGCAGGATGTTGGCGACCACGGCGCGGCCGATGCCGATCGGATCGATGCCCCAATGCTGATAGAAGCGCCGGTCCTCGATGGCGATGAACGCCTTCGGCAGATAGGGCGGCAGATCCTTCAGCGCGACATTGGCGCCGGCCATCTCGCCGCGCTGCGCCAGCATGGTGCCGTCGAAGCCGACGATCTCGATGGTCGGCGGCCGCTTCGGGATCTCCAGCGACTGGATCGGCGGCAGATGCGCGCCGGCCCAGATCACGACGCCGACCAGCGCGATGACGCCCCACAGGCCGCACACGACAGCCCAATAGGCCATGCGGCCGATCGACATCCCCCAGCGCGATTTGGCTCGGGCCGGCTTTGATTTCGGTGGAGTGGGTTTCGGCTCGCGCGCCGGCACATCATCCTCGTCCGGTTCGACCGGTTTCTTCTTCGCGGACTTCTTCGGCGGATCCTCGCCGGCCGGAATCCGATCCTTGGGGTCGAGGCGCAAATCGGCCATCGCCGCCGCAAGGCCGAAACGCGGCTCCTTGCGGCCGCCGCCGCCCTGTTTCCGTCCCCGCGCCATACGCAACCCGAGCCCTGCCGTCCGACCACGGTAATGTCCGGAGTTTAAGGGGCAGTTAGGAAAAGCTTAACGCGCAATTAGGAGTTCCCCGCCGTCCACGCCGCGTTATGGTTAAGCCAAGGTAAACAACGACAAGCGAGGAAGCTGATGGGCCATATCGATCCCACCAAGGAGGTGTTCGCGCAGTTCCGCGACAACGATCGGCCAGGTCCGATCCACATGCTGAACCTGGTTCGGCTGCGCAAGGAGGCGGCCTATCCGGACGGACGCAAGGTCAGTGGCGCGGAAGCCTATGCCGCCTATGGTCGCGAGAGCGGCCCGGTGTTCGAACGCCTCGGCGGCCGCATCGTCTGGCAGGGCCGCTTCGAGCTGATGCTGATCGGCCCGCAGGAGGAGCGCTGGGACCACTGCTTCATCGCGGAGTATCCGTCGGTGCAGGCCTTCGTCGAGATGATCCGCGATCCGGTCTATCGTGAAGCGGTGAAGCATCGCCAGGCAGCGGTGGAGGACTCGCGGCTGATCCGCCACGCGGTGCTGCCGATCGGGAAGAACTTCGGCGAGGTGCCGGAGTGATGCTCCGGCCTGCGACGCGACGAGCTGCCTCGGCAACAACCGCATCCTTATTGGCCTGCCGTGAATCGTGCGAGGTAAAAAAGCTGTCGTCCCGGACAAGCCCGCTGACGCAACGCGTCAGCGGGCGCAGATCCGGGACCCATACCGCGTGATCCATCTTGAGGCAGGTCAGCACGCTGAGCCTGTTGTGCCCCAAGCGACGCCCGGGGTTATGGGTCCCTGCGTTCGCAGGGACGACACCGGTGATGGACTGGCGTCGGGGCAGACCGAGATGAGCTATCGATGAGCAGCTCGCGGTGCGGGCCTTCTCGGAATGTCTGCTTGCGCATCACATAAGTGTATGCTTATGTCATCGCCATGATCGAGAGCGACATCTTCAAAGCCCTGGCCGATCCGACCCGCTACGCGATCTTCGAGAAGCTCGCGGCCGGCAGCATGAATGCCAGCGCGCTGCGCGAGGGCATGACGATCAGCCAGCCGGCGATGTCGCAGCACCTCGCGGTGCTGCGCAATGCCGGGCTGGTGCGCGAAGAACGGCAGGGGCGGTTCGTCAATTACGAGGTGGATCCCGAGGGACTCGCGCTGATCGCGCGCTGGCTGGCGAAGTACCGCGCCTACTGGCCGTCACGCGTCGATGCGTTGAAATCCTTGCTGAAGGACATGGATCAATGAGTGATCTCGACGCTGACAAGCAGGGCGACAGCCTCGTTCTCGACTACGACCTCGATGCGCCGCCGGAGAAGGTCGGGCGCGCGCTCAGCATCCCGGCGCTGCGCGACAGCTGGTTGCCGGATGGCGATCTGGCCCACGATGCGCCGATCTCCGCCACGCCTGGCGAAGAGGTCAGTTATCGCATGCGCGACGACGAGCCGCCGTTTCTCGAGAGCATCGTCACCTTCCAGCTGACACCCAATGCGGTGGGCGGCACGCGGCTCAGAATCATTCACGGACCGGCCGTCACACGCGCGATGGCGCGGGCGCCGACAGCGGCCAACAGCAATGCGCGCTGCCTGATGCGCGCGGCCTGAGCCGTCACTTCTTCCGACAAGCCACCTAGCCTGGAGGTCGCCGATGCGCGAAACGATGCAACTCGTCCCGATGGTCATCGAACAGTCGAGCCGGGGCGAACGCTCCTTCGACATCTATTCGCGGCTGCTCCGCGAGCGCATCGTGTTCCTCAACGGCGAGGTCAACGACACCGTCTCCGCTCTGGTCTGCGCGCAGCTCTTGTTTCTCGAAGCCGAGAACCCGAAGCGGCCGATCCATCTCTACATCAATTCGCCCGGCGGCGTGATCACCAGCGGGCTCGCGATGTACGACACGATGCAGTTCGTCAAGGCGCCTGTGCATACGGTGTGCATGGGGACGGCGCGGTCGATGGGGTCGCTTCTGCTGATGGCGGGCGAACCCGGCGAGCGGACCGCGCTGCCCAATGCGAGCCTCCATGTCCATCAGCCGCTCGGCGGCTTTCAGGGACAGGCGTCGGACATTCTGATCCACGCCCGAGAGATCGAGCAGACCAAGCGCCGCGTGATCCGGCTCTATGCCGAACATTGCGGGCGCAGCTACGAGGACGTCGAGCGCACGCTCGATCGCGATCACTTCATGACGGCGGACGAGGCGTTGGACTGGGGCCTGATCGACCGGGTCGTGAAGCAGCGCGACTTGGCGAGCGTCAGCGGTGATTGATCGTCTGCCACGTCGGATGCGTGGACGGAGTTTTGTGCGCCTCCATCTCCACGTCGTCATGGCCGGGCTCGTCCCGGCCATCCACGTCGTCCGGCATCCTGAGAACGACGTGGATGGCCGGGACAAGCCCGGGCATGACGGAGTAACTCACGTGTTTGATCGCTCGTAACGAGAGATGCGCGATGACGCGCCGTCTTCTGGCAGGCAGTCGTCATCAAACCAGTCGCCGCGGCGTACTGGATGCCCGCCTGCGCGGGCATGACAGCGGTGGTTGAGGAAGCGTTCGGGCCTACCCCGCCGCGCCCGTGTCCTCGATGATCGGGCCGAACAGCTCCCAGCGCTCGCCGTTGAAGCGCATCATCTGCATCTGCTTGTTGATGCGGAAGTCGGTCGGGGAGGTGTTGATGGAGAGGCCGGGCAGCGCGAGGCTCGGGACGAAGCCCTTGATGCTGGCGGCCTGGCGCATGACGTTCTCGCGCGTGAGATCGTCGCCGCACTGGCGCAGGATCTGCACCAGAAGCTCTGCGGTCGAATAGCCGTAGGTGTTGACCGTGTTGAGCTTGTCGCCCTCCGGATAGTACTTGTCCATGAACTCGAAATAGGCCTTGACGCCCGGATCGTCCTTCCACTGCGGATCGGCCGGGTCCTTGCCGTAATTGGTGCTGATGATGTCCTTGGAGATGTCGAGGCCGGCCGGCTTCAAGGTCGCCGACACCGGGCTCGCATTGATGTCGAGGATGTGCACCGGCTTCCAGCCGAGATCGGCCAGCTTCTTGATCGCCTGCGCCGCGAATTTCGGCGTCGAGGCATTGTAGAGCAGGTCCGCGCCGGATGATTTCAGCTTGACGATCTGCGAGTCGACGGTCGGATCGGACAACTCGTAGGACGCCTCCGACACGATCATCGTATCGGCCTTGGCGCCGAGGCCGCTCTTGAGGCCGGCGATGTAGTCACGGCCGAGATCGTCGTTCTGGTAGAGGATGCCGATCTTGGCGTTGGGGTGGTTGGCGAGGATGTATTTGGCGTAGATCCGCCCCTCCGACTGGTAGTTCGGATTGTAGGCGATGGTCCACGGGAAGTTCTGCGGATCGGTGAAGCGCGAGGCGCCGGTCGAGGCCAGCAGCTGCGGCACCTTCTTGCCGTTGAGATATTTCTGCACGGCGGCGTTGGACGGCGTGCCGATGATCTGGAAGGTGAACAGCACCTCGTCGCCTTCGACGAGCTTGCGCACCTGCTCGACCGCCTTGGGCGGCGAATAGGCATCGTCGTACTGAATCAAATTGAGCTTGCGGCCGTTGATGCCGCCCTTCTCGTTGATCATCCGCAGGTACGCGGCCTGGGTCTTGCCGATGCCGGCATAGGCCGAGGCGGGACCCGAGAATGGCACGGTCTGGCCGATCTTGATCTCGGTGTCGGTGGCGCCGGTGTCGTATTTCTTCTGGGCGTAGGCCGACGTGGAAAGCGCGATGGCAAGCGACGCGGTGAGTGCGATGGCGCGCGTTGGGGCGCCGACGAGACCGAGCAGTGACGTTCTCATGAAGTCCTCCCTCCCGTGATGTGTGCGATGATCTTTGTTGGTTGTTGTGTCGCCATCGCTGCACGCGAGTGTGGAGGAAGCAAGTCGACAAGGCAACGCTTGTTGGAGCGACCAACCGGCGCATTTCGTGCCGCAACGCAAAAGGGCTGCGCGATTGCGCAGCCCTTTACCGGTGATGTTGTTGTCGCGTCATTCCGGGCGCTGCGCAGCAGCGACCCCGGAATCTCGAGGTTCCGGGTTCGTCGCTGGCGCGACGCCCCGGAACGACGGTGAGCCGAACTAACCCGCCGGACCCTTGTCTTCCAGGATCGGGCCGAACAGCTGCCAGCGCTCTCCGTTGAACTTCATCATCTGGAGCTGCTTGTTGACGCGATAATCGGTCGGCGAGGTGTTGATCTTCATGCCGGGCAGCGACAGGTCGCCGACGACATCCTTCAGCGAGGTCGCCTGCTTCATGACGTTCTCGCGGGTGAGATTGTCACCGCACATCCGCAGGATGGTCACCAGCAGCTCGGCGTTGCCGTAGCCATAGGTGTTGAAGTTCGAGTTCTTGTCGCCTTCCGGATAATACTTGGCCATGAAATCGAAATAGCGCTTCATGCCCGGATCGTCCTTCCACTGCGGATCGAGCGGGTCCTTGCCGTAATTGACCGAGATCACGCCCTTGGACGCCTCCAGCCCGGCCGGCTGCAGCACGGCGCCGACCGACGTCGCATTGATGTCGACGATATGGACCGGGTGCCAGTCGAGCTCGTGCAGCTTCTTGATCGCCTGCGCAGCCTGCTTCGGCGTCGCGGCCGAGAACAACAGGTCGGCGCCGGCCGATTTGATCTTCAGCAGCTGCGAGTCGATCGTCGGGTCGGAGACCTCGTAGGACGCTTCGGCGACGATCATCGAGGCCTTGTCGCCCAGGCCGGCCTTGATGCCGTTGAGATAGTCCTTGCCGAGATCGTCGTTCTGATAGAGCACGCCGATCTTGGCATTGGGGTGCTCCTTCAGAATGTACTGGCCGTAGATGCGCCCTTCCGTGAAGTAGTTGGGATTGTACCCCATGGTCCAGGGGAAGTTCTTCGGATCGGTGAACTTGGTGGCGCCGGTGGCCGCGAACAGCTGCGGCACCTTCTTGGCGTTGAGGTATTTCTGGACGGCGGCGTTGGACGGCGTACCGATGATCTGGAAGGTCAGCAGCACCTCGTCGTCCTCGACGAGCTTGCGCACCTGCTCGACCGCCTTCGGCGGCGAATAGGCGTCGTCATACTGGATCAGCTTGATCTTGCGGCCGTTGATGCCGCCCTGCTCGTTGATCATGTTGAAATAGGCGGCCTGGGTCTTGCCGATCGAGGCGTAGGCCGAGGCGGGACCCGAGAACGGCACGGTCTGGCCGATCTTGATCTCGGTGTCCGACGCGCCGGGATCGTACTTCTTCTGGGCCTGGACTGACGTAATGGAGAGGGTGGTGGCCACTGCGGCCACGCCGGCAAGACGGAAAATTCCCTGTCGCATGGGGTCTATCGTTCCTCCTGATGTTTTGTGCGGCTGGTCTGCCCGTGGGCGCCATCGCTGGGAGGGAGTGTGGAGGAACGGGGGGGCCGGCGCAAGCCGAGGGAGCACGGGGGGGGGGGGCGGCGGTTCCGGCGGGCGGAGCGCCGGCGCGCGGGCTCCGAGGGCGACAATCAGGTTGGAGTAAAGCTGCCGCCTCACATTCGGTGTCGTCCCGGCCAAGCCCTGGCGTCGCGCAGCGACGACGGGGCGCAGAGCCGGGATCCATAGCCACAGACCATCGTGTGGCGAGGACTCGGAGTGTCGTTCGTGCCGCAAGCGCCGCCCGGGGTTATGGGTCCCGGCTCAAGGCCGGGACGACACCGGTTGTGGAGACGCAGCCCCGCCTCAGCCCGCGAGCCAGACCAGAATCAGGCCGATCGTCGCCGGTACGCTCTGGATGAACAGGATCTTGCGGCTGGCGGTGGCGGCGCCGTAGAGGCCGGCGACGAGCACGCACAGCAGGAAGAAGATCTTGATCTGAAAGGCGAACGCCGGCGCGGGGTGCGCCAGGCCCCAGAACAGGCCGGCGGCGAGGAAGCCGTTGTAGAGGCCCTGATTGGCGCCGAGCACCTTGGTCGCCTCCGCGCGGTCGGGCGTATTGTTGAACGCCCGCAAGCCGGCCGGCTTGGTCCAGAGAAACATCTCCAGCACGAGAATGTAGACGTGCAGCAGGCCGATCAGCCCGACGACGATGTTCGCGATCAATGCCATTGTTCGGCTCCCCCAAGCCGTGCCGGCGACGTTGCCGGTCCTCTCCATGAACTCTGTCGGGACGGCTCTAGGCCGCCCTGGAACGCTCAACACATACTCACGCCGCCGGCTGTGCCGCCGCGTCGTCGCTCGCCAACAGATGCAGCAGCGCGCTCTTGATCGCCGCCTGTCGCGTCGGTGCATTGATCTGCGCGCCCAGCAGGTCGGTCACGTAGAACACGTCGCGCGCGCGCTCGCCGAAGGTGGCGACATGCGCCGAGGCGATGTTCAGGTTCAGCTTCGAGATCGCCGTGGTCAGCTCGTAGAGCAGGCCGGGCCGGTCGAGGCCGGAGACCTCGATGACGGTGTAGAGCTCCGACCATTGATTGTTGATGGAGACCTCGGGCTCGACCGAGAATGCCTTGTGCTGCTTGCCCCTGGTGGTCCGCCGCGCCACGGCGTCCGGCAGCCGCAGCTTGCCTTCCAGCACCTGCTCGATGGTCTCGCCGATCCGCGTGGCGCGGCGGCCTTCGTCCTCGTCGCGCTCGTACTCGCGGGAGATCGCGATGGTGTCGAGCGCGCGGCCGTCGGTGGTGGTGTAGATCTGGGCGTCGACGATGTTGGCGCCGGCCGACGCGCAGGCGCCGGCGATGATCGACAACAGCCACGGATGGTCCATGGCGAAGATCGTCAGCTCGGTGACGCCGCGCGCCGGATCGAAGCCGACATTGATCGCGAGCTTGTGGCCGGCGTCCTCGCTCGATCGCACGAAGCGGGCGTGGCGAATCTTGCGCGGCAGCTCGACCTTGAGCCAGTAGGCCGGATAGTGCCGGCCGATATAGGTGTCGAGCTCATCCGCCGGCCAGTCGGTGAAGGCGTTGCGGAACTCGGCCTGGGCCGCGGTGATGCGCTTGGCGCGGTTAACCTCGGAAAAGCCGCCGGTCAGCACCGGCTCGGTCTCGTAGTACAGCGTGCGCAAGAGCTGCGCCTTCCAGCCGTTCCACACGCCGGGGCCGACGCCGCGGATGTCGGCCGTGGTCAGGATCGTCAAAAGCTTCATCTGCTCGACCGACTGCACCACGGCGGCGAACTTCTCGATGGTGCGGCGATCCGACAGGTCGCGCGACTGCGCCACCGTCGACATCGTCAGATGCTCCTCGATCAGCCAGGCGACCAGCTCCGTGTCGGCATTGTTGAAGCCGAGTCGCGGGCACAGCCGCCGCGCGATCTTGGCCCCGGCGACCGAATGATCCTCGGGCCGGCCCTTGGCGACGTCGTGCAGCAGCACCGTGATGTAGATGACGGCGCGATGCTCGGGCCGGATCTTGCGCATCAAATCGGAGGCCAGCACGAACTCGTCATTGCCGCCGCGCTCGATCTCCTGCAGGAAGCCGATGCAGCGGATCAAATGCTCGTCGACCGTGTAGTGATGATACATGTTGAACTGCATCATCGACACGATGCGGCCGAAGGCGCTGATGAAGTGGCCGAGCACGCCGGTCTCGTTCATCCGCCGCAGCACGGTCTCGGCGTCATTGGAGGTCAGGATCTCCATGAACAGCCGGTTGGCCTCGGGATCGTCGCGCAGCTCGGTGTTGATCATGTTGAGCGAGCGCGTGACCGCGCGCATCGCGTCGGGATGGAAGGCGAGGTTGTTCTTCTGCGCGAGACGGAAGATGCGGATCAGGTTGACCGGATCGTGCTTGAAGACGTCGGGCGCGGCAAGGTTGATGCGGTTGTTGTCGACGATGAAGTCGTCGCTCTCCGGCACGCGCCGCCAGGTCGAGCCGGTGGTCAGGCGCGAGATCATCCGGCTCAGCACCGGCGCCGCCTTGGCCTGCTGGTCCTCGAGCTTGGCGCACAGGATGGCGGTGAGGTTGCCGACCTGCTTGGCGACCAGGAAGTAGTGCTTCATGAAGCGCTCGACGTCCTGCATGCCCGGGTGGCTGGTGTAGCCGAGTCGGACCGCGATCTCGCGCTGCAGGTCGAACGACAGCCGCTCCTCGGGCCGGCCGCTGACGAAGTGCAGATTGCAGCGCACCGACCACAGGAAATCCGCGCAGCGCCGGAAGGTGCGGTATTCATGCGCGTCGAACACGCCGCGCTCGACCAGCTCGGCGGTCTCGCGCACGCGGTAGACGTATTTGGCGATCCAGAACAGCGTGTGCAGATCGCGCAGGCCGCCCTTGCCGTCCTTGACGTTGGGCTCGACCAGATAGCGCGACTGGCCGCCGCGGCGATGCCGCTCCTCGCGCTCGGCGAGCTTGGCGGCGACGAATTCGGCGGCGGTGCCCTGGACGACCTCGCTGTCGAAGCGCTGCACCAGCTCGTCATAGAGCGGCTTGTCGCCGGCCAGATAGCGCGTTTCCAGGATGGCGGTACGGATGGTCATGTCGCCGCGCGCCTGGCGGATCGATTCATCGACCGAACGTGTGGCGTGACCGACCTTCAGCCCCATGTCCCACAGCGAATACAGGATGGCTTCGGCGACCTGCTCGCCCCAGGCGGTCTGCTTGTAGGGCAGGATGAACAGGAGATCGATGTCGGACTCCGGCGCCATCAGGCCGCGGCCGTAGCCGCCGGTGGCGACGATGGCCATACGCTCGGCGCCGCTCGGCACGTCCGAGCGATAGAGATGCTCGGTCGCCGCCGCGTAGAGAATCCGGATGATCTCGTCCTGCACGAAGCAGAGCCGCTCGGCGCAGCGCCGGCCGTGACGGTCCTTGAGCAGCTGCGCCTGGGCCGCGGCGCGCGCCTTGACCAGCTCCGCTTTCAGGAACTGCACGACGGCGGCGCGGAACATGTCCTCCCGGCCGGAGTGCTGCTTGGCCAGGGCATCGACCGCGGCCGCGATGCCGGCGCTGTCGAAATCGGCCGAGGTGAAGGCTTTGGAATCTGTGGCGACGCTGTCCATGGATGCAACCGGATATCGAACAAGGCCCGTGCTGTCACGAAACTTCCAATGCAGCAATCATTCCATGCTGTCACCGGTTCATGGCGGATGATGATCGTGCTGGAGGGGCCAGCCGAAAGGAAAAACAATTCTCGTTGAGCCCTGGCATAACACCTTGAAACAACACCAATGTTTTTAGGCTTGAGGAGGTTGACGATGGGTGGATGGACGAGGCGGGGACTGGCCGGGCTCGCGGCCGTGATTCTACTGGGCTGCGGCGTTGCAACAGCCGCGGACCAGCCCAAGGAAATCCGGATCGACTGGGCGACCTACAATCCGGTGTCGCTGGTCCTGAAGCAGAAGGGCCTGCTCGAGAAGGAGTTCGCCAAGGACGGCATCAGCATCGTCTGGGTGCAGTCGGCCGGCTCCAACAAGGCGCTCGAGTTCCTCAACGCCGGCTCGCTCGATTTCGGCTCGACCGCCGGCTCCGCCGCGCTGGTCGCCAAGATCAACGGCAACCCGATCAAGTCGATCTACGTCTATTCGCGGCCCGAATGGACCGCGCTGGTCACGGGCAAGGACTCCAAGATCGCCTCGGTCGCCGACCTCAAGGGCAAGCGCGTCGCGGTGACCCGCGGCACCGATCCGCACATCTTTCTGGTCCGCGCACTGCTGGCGGCCGGGCTGACCGACAAGGACATCACCCCGGTGCTGCTGCAGCATGCCGACGGCAAGGCCGCGCTGATCCGCGGCGACGTCGACGCCTGGGCCGGGCTCGACCCGATGATGGCGCAGGCCGAAGTCGAGGAGGGCGCAAAACTGTTCTACCGCAAGGCCGACGCCAACACCTGGGGCATCCTCAATGTCCGCGAGCAGTTCTTGAAGGACAATCCGGAGATCGTCCGCCGCGTGCTCGCGACCTACGAGGTCGCCCGCAAGGATGCGCTGGCGAATTACGACGACCTGAAGAAGACGTTTATCGCGGTCACCAAGCTGCCGGAGACGGTGGTCGACAAGCAACTCAAGGAGCGCACCGAGCTGACCCACAGCCGCATCGGCGCCCCGCAGCGGGAGTCGATTCTGGCGGCCGGTCTGGCGCTGCAGCAGGCCGGCGTGGTGGATGCGCAGGTCGACGTCAAGGCGACGCTGGATGCGTTGATCGACGACCAGGTCCCGCTGCCGACGAACTGACGTGGCCTACGCGTGCGCTTGCGCCAAGGCTCACGCCGACGCTCGCGCTTGCGCAAAGCGACCCGACCAGAACCGGTAGCGCGATTAAAAGCCGGTGTCGTCCCGGACAAGCCCGGCAACGCGCCAGCGTTGTCGGGCGCCGATCCGGGACCCATACTCCGTGCAGGTCGTGTGGCGGCACGCTGGAGCGGCATCTCGCCTGGCCACACCCGCCGCGGAGTATGGGTCCCGGCGCGGAGGCCGGGACGACACCGAATTTGTGGCGCCGCTGTTGGCTCAAACCCTGACGGGCGCGCCCTCATCTCCGCAAACGACATCGCGCTGTCACCCCGCCTTGCATTCCCACGCGAGACGCTGTTCTCACTATGATCATGACTGTCGAATTGCAGGCCCCCGCCGTGGCCGCCACCCCCCAAACCGCCAGCCGGCCCTGGGCCGCGCGCCTGGCGCGGCCGCTGCTCGGGCTGCTGTTGCCGTTGTCGCTGGCGCTGGCCTGGGAGCTCGCGGTCTGGGCCGGCTGGTCGAATGGCCGGCTGGTGCCGCCGCCGTCAAAGGTCTTCACCACCATCGCCGAGCTTGCCCGCTCCGGCGAGCTGACCCGCCACATCACGATGACCCTGACCCGCGTCGGCATCGGCTTCGGCCTCGGCGTCGCCGCCGGCACCCTGCTCGGCGGCATCTGCGGCTATTGGGGCTTGGCGCGCCGGCTGATCGACCCGACGGTGCAGGCGCTGCGCGCGATTCCGTCGATCGCCTGGGTGCCGCTGTTCATCCTCTGGCTCGGCATCTTCGAGACGTCCAAGGTGGCGCTGATCGCGGTCGGCGTGTTCTTCCCGGTCTATCTCGGCCTGACCGGCGCGATCCTCTCCGTCGACCGCAAGATCGTCGAGGTCGGCCGCGTCTTCCGCCTGTCCGGCCCGGCGATGATCCGCCGCATCCTGTTGCCCGCCGTGCTGCCGGCCTACGTCGTGGCGCTGCGCGTCGGCCTCGGCCTGGGGTGGATGTTCGTCGTCGCCGCGGAGTTCATGGGCGCCTCCGAGGGCCTCGGCTACCTGCTGATCGACGGCCAGCAGCTCGGCAAGCCGGCGCAGATCGTCGCCGCCATCGTCATCTTCGCCATCATCGGCAAGGCCACCGACTGGCTGCTGGAGATCGCCACCGCGCCGCTCTTGCGCTGGCAGGACAGCTTTGCGCGCCAGAGCGGAGCCGCCTGATGCTGCAGCTTCAATCCGTCACCAAGGTCTATCCCAACGGCGTCCACGCGCTGGAGCGGTTCTCGTCCGAGATCCAGCTCGGCGAGATCATCGCCATCATCGGCGGCTCCGGCTGCGGCAAGTCGACGCTTCTCCGGGCGATTGCCGGGCTCGACCGGGCCAGCAACGGCACCGTCACGCTCGACGGCGAAGCGATCGCGGCGCCGCATGCCAAGGTCGGCATCATCTTCCAGGAGCCGCGCCTGCTGCCCTGGCTCACGGTCGCCGACAATATCGGCTTCGGCCTGTCCGAGCTGCCCGCCGCCGAGCGCCGCGAGCGCGTCGCGCGGGCGCTCGAACGCGTCGGCCTTGCTGACAAGGCCAAGGTGTGGCCGCGCGAACTGTCCGGCGGCCAGGCGCAGCGCGTCGCGATCGCCCGCGCGCTGGTCGCGCAGCCGGAGGTGCTGCTGCTCGACGAGCCGTTCTCGGCGCTCGATGCCTTCACCCGCAAGGACCTGCAGGACCATCTGCTCGACCTCTGGGCCGACACGCGCCCGACGCTGATCCTCGTGACCCACGACGTCGAGGAGGCGGTGGTGCTGGCCGACCGCGTGCTGGTGATGCGGCCGCATCCCGGCCGGCTGTTCGAGGAGATCACCATCAATTTGTCGCGCCCGCGCGACCGCAATGCGCCGCTGTTCGAGCAGTTCAAGCGCCACGTGCTGACCGCGCTCGACCGCTCGCTCGATCGGACGGTGCCGGATACGCAAGGCAGGCGTGAGCCCGGCGGCGGGCTGTGGTGGTGACATCGGCGGCTTGGCCCGGTACATCTGTTCCGAAATGACTCCGGGAGAGAACGACAATGGATGCTGCCGAGCTGCGCGCCATGCAGGCGCCGATCAAGGAACGCTACAAGGCTGACCCCTCCGCCGCCGTCATCACGCTGAAGGCCAAGGGCGAGGTCGGCGGCGACGGCCTGACCTGCAAGCTCGAGACCGGCCGCGCGCTGGCCGTCGCCGGCCTGCATCCGGCCACCGGCGGCTCCGGCCTGGAGCTGTGCTCCGGCGACATGCTGCTGGAGGCGCTGGTCGCCTGCGCCGGCGTCACCCTGAAATCGGTCGCAACCGCGGTCGAGGTGCCACTCAAGAGCGGCCTCGTGCTGGCCGAAGGCGATCTCGATTTCCGCGGCACGCTCGGCGTCGACAAGGAGGCTTCGGTCGGCTTCCAGGAAATCCGCCTGCGCTTCGAGGTCGACACCGATGCCCCGCAGGACAAGCTCGATCTGCTGCTCAAGCTCACCGAGCGCTATTGCGTGGTCTATCAGACCATCAAGAACGGCCCGAAGGTGTCGGTGAGCTTGAAGCGGGTGGCGTAAGCCGGACGCCGCGTCCGCTCACGTTGTTCCGCGCGACGGAAGACGCTGTCGGGGAGCGTCGTGAGTTAGTTGCTCGTCATGGCCGGGCTTGACCCGGCCATCCACGTCCATCGTTTCGGGCGGAGAGACATGGATGCCCGGGTCAAGCCCGGGCATGACGATGTGGGACGAGCCGACGACCATCTGAAAGTCTCACTTGCGGTTGCGCGCTCGTAACGGGCGGAGAACCGCCCCTGCCGCATGAACTGATGTCCCTCGATCCCTCCTTCCTGCTCGTCCTCGGCCTGCGCATGGCCATCGCGGCGTCGTTCGTGGTGTCGGCCTCGATGATCGCCGAGCGTACCGGCCCCGTGATCGGCGCGCTGGTCGCCACCCTGCCGATCTCGGCCGGGCCGACCTACGTGTTCCTCGCGCTGGACCACGATGCGGCCTTCATCGCGCAGGGCGCGCTGACCAGCCTGCCGATCAACGCCGCGACCATCTTTCTCAGCCTCGCCTACGCCGTGCTGGCGCAGCGCCACAGCGTGGGGGTGGCGAGCGCCACCGCGGTCGCGGTGTGGCTCGGTCTCGCATCCCTCATCAAGAGCGTGCAGTGGACGCTTGCGATGGGCATCGTCGCCAACATCGTCACCTTCGCGATCTGCCTGCCGCTGCTGCAACGATACCGTCATGCGAAAATGCCGCTGATCACGCGCCGCTGGTACGACGTGCCGTTGCGCGCGTCGCTGGTCGCAACGCTCGTCGCCACCGTCACCTCCGTCTCCGGTTGGGCCGGTCCGAGCGTCTCCGGCATCCTCGCGCTGTTTCCGATCGTCTTCACCTCGATGATGCTGATCCTGCAGCCGCGCATCGGCGGCCCGGCAACGGCCGCCGTCATGGCCAACGGCGCCTGGGGCCTGATCGGCTTCTCGCTCGCCGTCGTCGTGCTGCATCTCGGCAGCCTGCATCTCGGCGCCGTCGCGGGCCTCAGCGGCGCGCTCGCCACCTGCGTCGGCTGGAATCTCGGCCTGTGGGCGCTCGGCCGCCGCCGGACGGCCTGAACCCCCAGCTTCATCAGCTCCGGTTGCATGTCGCAAGCCTTGAACCTTGGCGAGGGCGCCGGCGACAATGCAACTGATAGGTGGGTCAACGGTTGAACGGCAGCAGGAGGTGTAATATGCCGACCGCAGATGGGACTACCAATGGGCAGCCGAAATGGATCGCGAACGGCCTGAAGGACCTCGGCTTTCACGAGACTGGCAACAATCGCGGCATCAAGAAGTTCATCGACCAGGCGCATTGCGGCTCGGAGGGCGATCCCTGGTGCGCGATCTGGACCAACGCCAAGCTCGAGCAGAGCGGCGTCCCCGGCACGCGCAGCGCCTCGTCGCAATCGTTCCGCACCAACAAGAATTTCGTCAAGCTCGACAAGCCCGCGCTCGGCGCGATCGCGGTCTATACGCGCGGTAAGCCGAACTCCGGCCTCGGCCATGTCGGCTTCTACATGGGCGAGACACGCACCCAGGTGCTGACCCTCGGCGGCAATGAGAGCGACGCGGTGCGCGAGCAGTTCGAGCCGAAGACGCGGCTTGTCGGCTACTTCTGGCCGAAGTCGTTAGAGCTGCCGAAGCTCGGCGCCGTCAAGGTCAGCTCCGAGGACGGCCACCCCGTCGGCTCGAACGATTGAGCGAGGGCCGCGGGTCGATGATGTCGGGCGGGCAAAGCGAAGCGTGCCCGCCACCTTCATCACGCGCTTCAAATGGTGGGCACGACACTGCGCATCTTTGCCCACAATACGACCCCCTGCTCCGTCATTGCGAGCGTAGCGAAGCAATCCAGGGCTCGGGTGGAACTCTGGATTGCTTCGGCGCAAGGGCGCCTCGCAATGACGGAGAGTGTGGCCCGAGCTGCCTCCCGACTACCGGAATGACGCCAGACAATTAGGTCTTCGGCAACTTCGCCTTCAGCCGATACAGCGCATCCAGCGCTTCGCGTGGCGTCATCTCGTCCGGATGCAGCGCCGACACCGCAGCGATCAGCTCCTCGGTCTCCCTCGACATCGTCGGCTCCGCGGCCGCGCGCGACGGCACGGCGAACAACGGCAGATCATCCACCAATGCGCGCGCGTTCTGGCCGCGGTCGGCGGCCTCGAGCTTCGCCAGCACCGATTTCGCACGGCTGATCACCGCCGGCGGCAGGCCCGCGAGCTTCGCCACCTGGATGCCGTAGGAGCGGTCGGCGGAGCCGGGCAGCACCTCGTGCAGGAACACGACATCGCCCTGCCATTCCTTGACGCGCACCGTGGCGTTGAACAGCCGCGGCAGCTTGGCGGCGAGCGCGGTCAGCTCGTGGTAGTGCGTGGCGAACAGCGTACGGCAGCGGTTGCTCTCATGCAGATGCTCGATCGCGGCCCAGGCGATGGAGAGGCCGTCGAACGTCGCCGTGCCACGGCCGATTTCGTCGAGGATCACCAGCGCGCGCTCGCCGGCCTGGTTGAGGATCGCCGCGGTCTCGACCATCTCGACCATGAAGGTCGAGCGCCCGCGCGCGAGATCGTCGGCGGCGCCGACGCGCGAGAACAGCCGGTCGACGATGCCGATGCGGGCGCGGCTCGCCGGCACGAACGAGCCGATTTGCGCCAGCAAGGCGATCAGTGCGTTCTGGCGCAGGAAGGTCGATTTGCCCGCCATGTTCGGGCCGGTGAGCAGCCAGAGCTGTCCACTCTTGTGGCCCGGCGTCGGCGACAGATCGCAGGAATTGGCGATGAACGGCTGGCCCTCGCGCTTCAGCGATTGCTCGACCACCGGATGGCGGCCGCCCTCGATCGCGAAGCCGAGCGAGCCGTCGACCTCTGGTCGGATGTAGTTGTCGTCGACCGCGAGCTTGGCGAGCGCGGTGGCGACATCGAGCATCGCGAAGCCATGCGCGGCGGCGCGCAGATCGTCGCCGATCGCCAGCGCCTGCGCACAGAGACGCTCGAAGATCTCAAGCTCGAGATTGAGCGCACGCTCGCCGGCATTCGCAATCTTCGCCTCGATCTCGCCGAGCTCCGAGGTGGTGAAGCGCACCTGTCCCGCGAGCGTCTGCCGATGGATGAAGGTCGCGTTGAGCGGCGCCGACATCAGCTTGTCGCCGTGCTGCGCGGTCACCTCGACGAAATAGCCGAGCACGTTGTTGTGCCGGATCTTGAGCGCCTTGACGCCGGTCTGGTCGGCGTAGCGCGCCTGCATCGAGGCGACGACGAGCCGCGAGGCGTCGCGCAGATTGCGCGTCTCGTCGAGCGTCGCATCATAGCTGGATCGCACGAAGCCGCCGTCGCGCTTGATCAGCGGCAGCTGCTCGTCGAGCGCGCGGGCAAATTCGTCGGCCAGCGCGCGCGCCGGCCGCGCCAGCGCCGCCATCACCGACGCGATTTCTTGCGGCGGCTGGTCGAGCGCGGAGAGCCGCGCCAGCGCCTGGTCGGCGGCGAGGATGCCGTCGCGCAAGGCGGCGAGATCGCGCGGCCCGCCGCGCCCGACCGACAGCCGCGCCATCGCGCGTGTCATGTCCGGCGCGCCGCGCAGGATGGAGCGGATGTCCTCGCGCGCCGCGCTGTCGGCGACGAACACATTGACCGCATCGAGCCGCCGGCCGATCTGCGCCGGCTCCGTCAAGGGTGCAGCCAGGCGCTGCGCCAAAAGCCGTGAGCCGGCCGAGGTCACCGTGCAGTCGATCGCATCGAGCAGCGAGCCGCGGCGCTCGCCGGCGAGCGTGCGCGTCAGTTCGAGATTGGCGCGGGTCGCCGGGTCGATCGCCATGGTGCTGCCGGTCGCCTCGCGCGCCGGCGGCGCCAGCGGCGGGCGCTGGCCGACCTGCGTGCGCTCGACATAGGTGACGCAGGCGGCGGCAGCTGTGGCTTCAAGCCGCGACAGCACCGCGAGGCCGTCCATGGTGGCGACGGCGAAGTAGTCGCACAGCCGCCGCTCGGCGGTGGCGCCGTCGAACACGTCGCGCGTCAGCGGCGTCACCGCGGCAAGCTCGCGCAGCACCGGCTCGAACGCCTCGTCCGCGTAGAGAGCATCGGAGACGATGACTTCATTCGGATTGATGCGCGCGAGCGTCGCCGTCAGCTCGGCGAACGCGCATTCGGTGACGATGAAGTCCGAGGTCGAGATGTCGATCCAGGCGAGCCCGAGCCGGTCGCCGCCGGACGAGCCGCGGCTGCGCGCGATCGACAGCAGATAGTTGTTGGCGCGGGCGTCGAGCAGATTGTCTTCGGTCAAGGTGCCCGGTGTCACCACCCGCACCACGCCGCGCTTGACCACGCTCTTGTTGCCGCGCGCCCGCGCCGCCGCCGGATCCTCCATCTGCTCGCAGACGGCGACGCGGATGCCTTGCGCGATCAGCCGGTGCAGATAGTCCTCGGAGCGCTCCACCGGCACGCCGCACATCGGGATGTCCTGGCCCTGGTGCTTGCCGCGCTTGGTCAAGACGATGCCGAGCGCCTTCGAGGCGACCTCGGCATCCTCGAAGAACAGCTCGTAGAAATCGCCCATCCGGTAGAACAGCAGCAACCCGGGATGCGCGGCCTTGATGTCGAGATACTGCTCCATCATCGGCGTGAGCTTGGCCGGCGCCTCGGCAGGCGCGGCCGAGGACACCGACTCTTGCGGAACCGGGGCGGAGATGGGCTGCTGGATCGTCATGGCGCGGAAACTAGCCAATTTGCCCGGACGGTCCTACCGCTTTGCGGAGGCTGTCCCGGTTTTCCACGATGGCAATCTTGCCTCGCGCCGGTGCTGGAGCGAAAGCGCCGGAGAGGACCACCGGTGTCATTCCGGGGCGTGCGCAGCACGAACCCGGATTCCAGCGTGCGGCATCACGCGCGGCCCAATGGATTCCGGGTTCGCCGCGCTGCGCGCGTCGCCCCGGAATGACGGCTCGGGTGGAGCGGCGGTGTGCGCCTTGCTTGCAGTCCCGGCGGCGTCGGCGGTGCAACCTCTCCCCACCCTTTGCGGGGAGAGGTCGGATTGCGCAGCAATCCGGGTGAGGGGCATGGCACATACGAGGCCAAGACCACAGTCCATCGGACGGGCACGGATGTCGCGTCGATGGAGCATGTTGATGCCGCGTCCCACGTCGTTTTTCTGAGCTATTAGTTCGCGGCATAAGAGCTGCACCGCCCGTGCGGC
>NZ_CAFI01000424.1 GCF_000239775.1 Bradyrhizobium sp. ORS 375 | reverse complement strand
GCGCGCTGGTCTTAACGGCTGCTTCGCGCTCTCCCTGGGGACCGGCTTGTTGCCCCCATCGCCGGCGAGATGCGCAATAGCATCATCAGCCAGCTTGACCTCAGCATCGGGAGGCCAGGACCACGCGACTTGACCGTACGCATCAGGCTCGCTCGTCAGCCCGCCAAAGCAGAGCCCCGAGCCCGACACGTCCACCGCTCCCCGCCGCTACGCTCCGTGACGATCGGCCGAAACGCCCTCTTCATCGCGAACGGGATGGCCGGAAACATCGATCTGATTTGCCCGACGACACAAGCCGCGTGGCATGCGACAAACTGGCTCGACGGGCAGTTTGCGCATGACGACAATGCCGGAATTGCTCGACGAGCAAGAAAGCGGCGGTCAGCCGAGGCATGTGTGAGCCACTGCGCGGACCGACAAGCAGAAACCCTCTTGAGCGCTCTTGCTCGGCCCGCCCTGCAGCCGGTGGAGCAACTGCGATAGCTATCGGCAACGCGCTGCCGGTGCAGAAGCTCTTTCAATGATCCCAAGGCCCCGAGCACTGGAACACCCCGAGGTTCGCCGGAACCCTGGCCGGCGTGGCTGGTTGTTGGAGATGCCTCAGGTCGAGATCGCAAAGCCGCTCGTTCGAGCGATGAACATCTATCGCCGCATGGCCGGACACGATCTGGACCGGAGGATGCGGCGTGACCTCGCGCGGCACATTCGCGGGCTGGCAGAACAGGGGTTGCACGATCCCGGCCGGCTCACGGTCTATGGCCTGAGCTATTTGCGCAAGCTGGACCGGCAGAGAACGGCGGAGCCATCATAGGCGCGGATCGGCGATCTAGCGATATCAGACCCCCCGCCCGCCGCGGTTGAGATAATTTTAAGACACCCTTCGCTTTGATGGCGTTCTCGGCAGGCGGAGGGCTCGCAGGTGAAGTCTGTTACCAACTGGTTGACGCCGGCACGGTCGCGGCGGCTCGCATCCGCAGCCCTGACAGCGACCCTTATGACCGCGGCGATGCTGCCGCGCGCCGCGGATGCCAAGTCGTGCTCGCAGCAGGGTGAGGAATGCCGGGCATCGGCGAGAAGCAAGGTGTCCGCACAATACTTCGATAGGTACGTCAACCGATGCAGCGCCGAAACCAACGCCTGCATCGCCCGTTGCAAGACCGGGATCAAGGTGTTCGTCGACGTCTTCGACGGCTCTGGCAGCGCCCAACAATATCCGATCGACGAGTGCCGCTAGCCATCCACAGCAGATCGGAAGGCTGCCTCGCTCGTCTCCACATCGTCAGGGCGGGCTTGTCCCGGCCATCCACGTCACGCGACCTTTTCAACGGCGTGGAAGCCAGGGCGTTCGCCGCACCGAAGCAGCTAGGACCGGACAGGCGGAACGGGCCCGGACACGATGGATTGACCCATCGGCAGGGTTGCTTGTCGCGAGATGCTGATATCTTCAGACGATCGCTGAGGGGACCGGAGAGAGCCATCATGCCCACCATTGTCATCACCGGCGCCAGCGACGGCATCGGCGCGGCCGGCGCGCGCCAGTTGAAGGCGCGCGGTCACGACGTCGTGCTGGTCGGCCGCAACAAGGCGAAGACCGCGGCGCTCGCGCGCGAGCTGAATGCGCCGTTTCACACCGCCGACTACACGCAGCTGTCCGACGTCGCGCGGCTCGCGGCCGAGCTCGGCAATCATGGCCGGATCGACGTGCTGGTCAACAATGCCGGCGGCATCATGGGTCCGCGCGAGCTCACCGCGGACGGATTCGAAAGGACCTTCCAGGTCAATCATCTCGCAGGGTTCCTGCTGACCCGCCTGCTGTTGCCGCGGCTGGTCGCGAGCCGCGCCCGGGTGATCCAGACGGCGAGCGCCGCGGCCAACATGTTCGGCAGGAGCTTCGACGTCACCGATCTCAACAATGAGCGCAACTACACGCCGCTCGGCGCCTATGGCCGCAGCAAGCTGGAGAACATCCTGTTCACCCGCGAGCTTGACCGGCGGCACCGCGCCGACGGCATCGCCGCGGTCGCGTTCCACCCGGGCGTGGTGCGCACCAACTTCGCCAGCGAGACGACGCCGATGATGCGCCTCGTCTATCACTCGCCGCTGAAATACCTGCTTCCCCTCAGTCCGGCGCGTAGCGCGCAGCGTCTCGTCAGGCTCGCCGAGGGCACGCCGGGAGCCGATTGGCAGCCCGGCGCTTGCTATGCCGGACGGACGCCGATGACGGTGGCGTTCAAGGACGACGGGACGGCGGCGCGCCTGCTGTGGGAGCGAAGCGAGGTGCTCCTGAAGCCAGGGCTCGGCTGATCCCCGCTGCTTTCGCCTGATGGATCGTTGACCGGCCGCGTCCCGCTTCAGTTCGCGGAGATCGCATGCAGCTGCATCGCGAGCATCATCGGATCATGATGGGACTCGGCGGCATGCGACGCGTAGGTCGCGAGGTGGTCATGGGGCGCGCCGGCCTCCGGCGCGAGCGCGGCGGCCGCATCCGCCTGCGCATTCGCCAGCACCTGCGCGGCGCCGGCGGCATCGCCGAGCTTGGTCAGGCTGGCCGCCGTCTCGGCCGCTACCGCCGAGGCGATCGCCGCGGCCTGCGCCGGTGTCTGCATCGGCGCGGCGACACCCGCCGCGTGCGGGATCTGCGCCAGCAGCGCCTGGGTGTCGGGCGTCGAGATGTTGTAGCCGAGCGTCTCCAGCACGACCAGATCGATCGGCGACAGCGTCTGCGAGGTCGTGGGATTGTAGAACTCGTTCAGCGGATCGCGGGCGCCCTGGATGCCGGTGTTGAGGAAGTCGGCCGGGTCGGACATCTGGCCGTAATCGGCGATCTTGGTGATACCACCGTCAAGCGAGAAGTAAGCGGGAGGGCCGGACGCGATGTTGTTGTTGATCAGGTGCTGTCCCGGCTTGGTGAAATCGAACAGATCGAAGATGTCGAGATTGCCCGGCGAGGGCACGCGGCCCAGCGCATGCGACAGCTCGTGCAGCGCGACGCCGACCAGCGACTGGGTCGGGATGTCGGTGTTGAAGATGGCAAAGCCGTCCTCGGTGGTCGTGTTGTTCGGGTCGATGAGGCCGAGCACCTTCGCCTGCGCATTCGAGACGAACACCTGGGAATGGCCCTGAACCGCCCGCGTGGTCGGCAGATTGTCGAACACGGTGTCGCCGGCCGCCGCGTGATCCTGCAGGTCGGTTCGGAGCTGCGTGTAGTTGGCCAGCACGCCGTTGCTGACATTGGCGCCCGCGCCGCCGCCGGTGCCGGCGAAGTCGATGGCGAGATTGACCGTCGCCTGGTCGGTGATCGCCGAGGACAGAATGGCGGCGGCCTGCTCGACACCGGCGCGGAAGCTCTCGGGCGCCGCCGCGGCAGCCGCGTCGAACGTCAGATTGAAGGTGAGGCCGCCGGTGTGGACCGAGACCGTCTCCGAGCCGTCGGCATGAACGACCGGAGCCGAAACGGCCCCCGCCGGCAGCGCCAAGGGCGTTGCGGCCGCCGCCGGCGTGGTCGTGGTGTTCTTCGCCGCCGCACTATCCTGCATCATCAGGGCATCGGAGCTCAGTCCGAGCTGGTCATAGGTCAGCGTGTTCATTGGCCGGACTCCTTCCCCGCGCCTCACATTCTCATCTGCGAGACACTCGCAATGGGCGGACCATCGTCGGCAACTAAGTGCAAAGTCTGACGTCGTCGGAACCTCTTCGGGGCAAGCGACGTCATGGTTTGGATGCGCGGCGGCGGCCCCGCCATGCTCCCGCCGCGCTGGTCATGCGCGGCCATCGGAGGCAATCTGTCGCAGGCGTTCCGCCACACATCCAGCCACAGATTTTACAAGCCCTTCCGAATCGAGAGATCGTCATGAAGCATCGTCCGCTCGGCCGCTCAGGCCTCAATGTTCCGCCCCTCTGCTTCGGCTGCAACGTGTTCGGCTGGACGGTGGACGAAGCGGCCTCGTTCCGCCTGCTCGACAAGGTGCAGGACGTCGGCCTGACCTTCCTCGATACGGCCGACGTCTATTCACGCTGGGTGCCCGGGCACAGCGGCGGCGAGTCCGAGACGATCATCGGCAAATGGATGAAGCAGCGCGGCAACCGTGCCAAGATCATCCTGGCCACCAAGGTCGGCATGGACATGGGCGACGGCAAGGTCGGGCTGAAGGCCGACTACATCGCGCGCGCGGTGGAGGATTCGCTGCGCCGGCTGCAAACCGACGTGATCGATCTCTACCAGTCGCACAAGGACGACGAGGCGACTCCGCAAGAGGAGACGCTTGCGGCCTACTACAAGCTCATCAAGGCCGGCAAGGTGCGCGTCATCGGCGCCTCGAACTTCTCTGCCGAGCGACTGCAGGCCGCGCTGGACATCTCCAAGGCGAACGGCCTGCCGCGCTATGAAAGCCTGCAGCCGGACTACAGCCTCGCCGAACGTTCGGTGTATGAAGGCGCGCTGCAGCGGGTGTGCGAACAGAACGAGGTCGGCGTCATCACCTTCTTCTCGCTCGCCGCCGGCTTTCTCACCGGCAAGTACCGCTCGGAGGCCGATTACGGCAAGAGCCCGCGCGGCGCGCGCAGCATGCCGAAATATCTGAACGAGCGCGGCCTGCGCATCCTCGCGGCGCTCGACGCGGTCGCCGCCGAGACCGGCGCACAACAGGCCTCGGTGGCGCTGGCCTGGCTGCTGGCCAAGCCGTCGGTGACGGCACCGATCGCGAGCGCCACCAAGTCGGAGCATGTCGATACCTTAGTTGCGGCGACACAGCTGACGCTGACGCCCGATCAGGTTGCACGACTCGACGCCGCAAGCGCTTGAGTTGTTAGTTAGCCCCGCGCGCGACGCGACGCGTTGACGCATCGCATTGACCGCGTGCCGCGCGAGGGCCTCGATTCCCCGGGAATTCCAGCACTGGCGTGGAGTCGGTTAGGCGACTTTGCAGCGTCTTGGGCATCGTCACGCCAAGGACAAAATTCGGCCTGGATCGATTTGCTAAGTACACTGCCAAATTAGAATGACTCAAGGAAGCGTTGGGGGCAGCTGTGGCGCGTCTTCGTATTTGCGCATTCGTTTCGACAATCGTGCTGGCCGCTGCTGCCGGGTTCGGCAGCAGCGCAGAGGCGCAGCAGCAGCCGCGTCAAGCGGCCGGCGCGGCCAATGTGGGCAACCTGCCGGATCGCGAGTCGCTGAACTCCGGCACGGTCACCGTGATCACCGCGCCGATCGGCGGGCCGATGTCGGTGATGGGCTCGGACATGGCGGCGGTGCTCGACGAGGGCGAGAACCTGCGCGTGCTGCCGATCCTCGGCAAGGGCTCGGCGCAGAACCTCGTCGACATCATCATGTTGAAGAACATCGACATGGGCTTCGTCGCCACCGACGCGCTGGAATTCGTCAAGACGGAATATAACATTCCCGACATCGCGCAGCGTGTGCGCTACATCGCGAAGCTGTTCCACAACGACGTCCACATCGTCGCGCGGCGCGAGATTCGCTCGCTCCAGGATCTCAACGGCAAGCGCGTGTTCGCAGAGCGGTCGATCGGCCTGCCGGCCGCGAACACGATCTTCCGCCGGCTCGGCATCCGGGCCGATATCGATTCCGTGACCGATCCGACCGGCGGCCTGCAGAAGCTGATCGACGGCCAGGGCGATGCCTGGATCGCCTCGGTGTCGAAGGATGCGCCGATCATCAAGGGCATCAAGAACGAAGGCGGCCGGCTGCATCTCTTGCCGGTCCCGTATGACCGGACGCTGCAGGACATCTATCTGCCGACGTCGTTCTCGTCGGAGGAATATCCGAACCTGGTGGCGCCGGGCACCAAGGTCGACGCGGTCGCGGCGTCCACGGTGCTGATGGTCTACAACTGGCCGGAGAACAGCGACCGCTATCGCCGCACGGCGCGGTTCGTCGACGCGCTGTTCGGCAAGATCCAGGTGCTGCAGTCGCCGCCGCGGCACCCCAAATGGCGCGACACGGTGCTGTCCGCCCCGGTGCAGGGCATGATCCGCTTCAAGGCGGCGCAGGACTGGCTCGACGGCGCGCGGGCGGTGCAATCGCCGGCCTCGGACGGCAATCCGGCCGAATTCCGCAAATTCCTCGACGAGCGCAAGGCGCAGGCGCGGATGTCGACCGACGAGGCGGCGAAGCTCTACAGCGACTTCCTGAAGTGGCAGCGGAGCAAGGACGCGCGTTGAGCTCCGCAGGGGCCGCGCTCAGGCCGAGCGCGGCAGCGAAGCGGCCTTATGCGTTGCAGCGTGCCGGACGACGACAGACTGTCCTGCACCGCGCACGGAGGTAGCGCTGCAACGCTGGAGCCCGCTCGGCGCGAAGCTGAGCTCGACCGTGGTGCCGCCGCCGGGCGTCTCACGCAATTCGACGCCGCCCTGATGCGTGATCATCACCTGTGACACGATCGAGAGCCCGAGCCCCATGCCTTCGCCGCGCGCCTGGCCGCGCTCGAACGGCTGCAGCAACTGCTCGGGCTGATCCGCCTGCAGGCCAGGTCCGGAATCGACCACACGCAGACGCGCCGATGCGTCGACCTCGACGAGAATGGGACCGCCGGTGCCCGCATGCGTCACGGCGTTCCTGATCAGATTGGACAGCGCGATCGCGAGCGCAGGCTCCGAACCCTGGATCCAGACCGGCGCATCCGGGCCGGCGAAGCCGATCTCGAGGCCGGCCTTCAGCGCCATCGGCACGTGTTCGGCGGTGACGCGCCGCGCCAGTGCGACGAGATCGATCTCGGCGAGCTCGACCTCCTCCATCGAGATGCGCGCGAGCTGCAGCAGCATGGTGACGATCGATGACAGCTTCTGGTTCTCGCCGATGAGCTTCGCGCGCAGGGTCGGGTCGGGAAGCGATTCGAGCATGGTGCGCGCATTGGTCAGGGGCGTCCGCAATTCATGCGCCGCGTTGGAGAGGAAGTTGCGCTGCGCGGCGGCGGCCTGATCGATGCGCGACAGCGCGCGGTTGAAGGCCGTGACCAGCGGCAGCAGCTCGGCCGGCGCATCGCGCTCGGGCAGCCGCCGGCCATCCGGCACGCCGTCGATCATCTCGGCGGCCTTGGCCACCGCGCGAACCGGGCGCGCGATCAGCGTCGGCACGAACAAGAGCGCCGCGGCAACGGTGGCGACCAGGACCAGGATGATCGGCAGCGCGACGATGGTCGCGTCGGTCAAGGTGCCCAGCATCAGCTGAGTCGACGTGTAGGCGACGCCGCCGGTTTCGATCAGGACTTCGCCGACCGGCGTCGCGCGCACGGTCGTCATCCGCTTCAGGCGCCGCGTCTCGCCGTCGATCGCATAAGCGAGAAAGCTGGAGCCCTGTGCCGACGGATTCTTGTGCGGCCGCCATGACGGAATCGGCCCATAGCTGACCTCGCCGCTCTTGTCGGAGACGACATACCAGAATGTCGGAAAGTCCTGGATGATCTTGTCGAGGCGCGCCGTCTGCTTGACCCGGAGCTGGCCGCCGGCATCGCGCGCCACCGCCTCCTTCAGCGCATCGGCGACGTCGGCGGCGCCCCAGGTGCCGTCATCGTCGCCGCCGAAACGGATCAGCAGCGCGGCGGCACAGATCAGCATGATGGTGCTAAGCGCGCCGATCAGCGTCGCCGACAGCAACGTGATCGAGCGGCTGATCCGCGTGAGCTTCTGCAAGCCTCGCATCTCTCACTCGCCGCTCAAGAGATAGCCGAGACCGCGCACCGGCCGGATCGTGGCCTTGCAATTGGCCTCGCGCAGCCGCCGGCGCAGCCGGGACACATGCGCCTCAATCGCATTCGACTGGATGTCGTCGTCGAAGCCGTAAGCCGCGGATTCCAGCGTCTCGCGCAGCACCACCCGCCCGCTGCCGCGGACCAGCGCCTCGAGGATCGCGAGCTCGCGCCGCGGCACGACGATCGGCGCAGCATCGACGCAGACCGCGCGATTGACGACGTCGTAGCTGAGATTGCCGATCGAGACCATGGCGCCGCGGTCGAGAAACAGCCGACGCAGCACGGCGCGCGCACGGGCCACCAGCTCGATGGGCTCGAACGGCTTGGCCACATAGTCGTCCGCGCCCTCGTCGAGCGCACGCGCGACGTCGGCGGGATCGTCCAGCGCCGTCAGCACCACCGTCGCCGGGCTCGGCTTCTGCTGCCGCAGGTCGGCCAGCAGCTCCAGCCCGTCGCCGTCCGGGAGGCCGCGGTCGATCACCACCAGCTCGAAATTCCGCACGGCGATCGCGGCGCGCCCCTCGTCAAGCGTGGTGACGACGTCGGACGAGCCGAACGCGGCCGCGAGCGCATCGCCCAGCCAGAGCCCCAGCTGCGGATCATCCTCAACGACCAGTACGCGCACGTCATTCTCCCGAGACATCGACACGTGGTGCTCCTATCATTACGGACGGATTACAATAGGATTACGTCGATGGCGTTTTGATACCTTCCACTTGCCGTGCCGCTTTTGTCGTTTTTCCATTTGCACTTTCCCGAATTACGGTTTTGATGGCGCGCTCGCCTGATCGACCTCGGGCGGGCAATCTTCCCTCTCCTCACCGGGCATCCGGCCTGCCGACACCGACATCTTTGGTTGTAGAACACCGCACACTCTCAGCACTGCGGTTGCAATCGTATGACGCGCGGCAGGCACGAGGCCCGGAATGTCAGCGTGGCGTAATCCTCCCGGCGGAGACCACGTCCTCAATGGTCGCCGAGGAAACACGCATATGAGCCCGACGCATGATCGCCCGGATACAGCGCCGCACGCAGGCTCCGGCCGCTGTCCTTGAATAGCGTCGACATGATCCACGCGTTTGGGTTCTCGGCCGTCGCCGCACGATCCGACAGCGATCCGGCGGCATGGCGCCGCCCGCTGCTGCGCTGGCTGGACGGTATCCAGGCGGGCTGGGCGATCCCGCTGCTGCTCGTGGCCTTCGTCGCCGTCTGGACGATCTATCTCTGCATTGCTTATGCCGGCGCAGGGCTGCATCCCGACGTGCTGGAAACATGGACGTTCGGCCGGCAGTTCGGCTGGGGCTACGCCAAGCACCCGCCCCTGATGGGCTGGATCGCCGGCGCCTGGTCGACCGTGTTTCCCGCAACCGACTGGTCCTTTCATCTGATGGCAATGACCAATGCCGCGGTGGCGCTCTGGTGCGTCGACCTCGTGACGCGGCGCTTCGTGAGCGGCGACAAACGGGTCATCGTGCTGCTCTTACTGATGCTGACGCCGGCCTATCAGTTCCACGCGCAACGCTTCAACGCTAACGCGGTGCAGCTGGCGACGTGGCCGCTGGCGACCTACTGCTTCCTGCGCACGTTCGAAACGCGGACGATGCTCTGGGCGATTGCGGCCGGGATCACCGCTGCGGTCGCCGTGCTGGGCAAATACTATTCGATCTTCCTTCTGGTGAGCTTCGCCTTTGCTGCCGCGGCCCACCCGCAGCGCCGCGCCTACTTTACATCGGCCTCGCCATGGATCTCGGTCGCTGCGGGCCTCGCCGTCCTGTCCATGCATCTCCACTGGCTCATTGCCAATGATGCGGCGCCGATCCAGCACGCGCTGATGCATGCGAGGTCGGACCTCGTAACCTCGCTGCGCGATTCGCTGTTCTTCCTGCTCGGCCTCCTCGCCGCGTCGGCAGGGGCGGCCATCACCTGGATCGTCGTCGCCGGCCCGAGGATCAAGCGCTTCGGCGCCGAGATGGCCGAGCTGGACGATGGACTGCGACTGCTGGCCTACATCGCCTTGGGCACGATCGGCCTGCCGGTCGCCAATGCGCTGATCATGGGCACAGACCTGCCCTCGCTGTGGGCGCTTCAGGGACTGTTCCTGTTCGCGGTGGTGATCGTGTGCGGCGCGAGCTATCCGATCGAGCGCTTCCACACCGTCAACATGGCGGTGCTGATGGCGGGGATTGCCGTCGCGGCTGCGGTCATCGCGGCCCCCCTGCATGCGCTCTATCGCAACACGCACGGCTACGAAGAGGGTCGCACCTACTACCGGCAGATCGCGGGTGAGGTGACGCGGCAATGGCGCGAATGGACCGGGAGCCCGCTCGGGCACGTCGCCGGCACCGAAAGCCTCGCGCTCGCGACGGCTTTCTACAGTGCAGATCATCCCGTCTACGGTCCGCCGCCATCAGTCCTGTCCGGCAACGCCGCGAACGAGGAGCTCGGCTGGGTGTTGCTTTGCTTCCGCGACCAGCCGGATTGCATCGCAGGCGCGGAACAGGCCGCCGCCCGCGCCGGCCACTCCGTCAGACGGGAGTTCTTGGTACAATCGCGACTGCTCGGATGGGCCGGATGCACGCGGACTGTGGTGGCGTTGATGATGACGCGCTGACGACGCGAGCGGCGCAATGAGCATGCGGCGCAAACGCTGCCAGCGGAGCGCCGCGCCTTGTGCGAGCTGAACGGAGCGGCACATCATTGCAGGCCGTTCGGGCGTGTGGGGCTGGGACACATCCCGAACGGCCTGCCGACTGGACCTCTGACGTTCGAAGCCATGCGGCGCCAGCTCATGATGGAAGATGCCGCAGAGGGCAATGAGCCGACCTGATCAGGTCGAGTTCAGTTCCGCGACACCGGTCCAATGTCTTTGCGATCGGAGGCCACATCGGAACGGCGAGGGATAGTTCGCCGGCCCACGCGGTCATTGCGCGGCAGATGCCGCTCCGATCGTAAGGACATCTGCAAACTATTCTGGCGGCCTTACAGTAGCATTACGCAGAAGACGCGGTTCAACGTGGAGCTCACACGCTCAACTACATGGATAGATGGCAGCGTCGGCGAAAGGCGTATGCTATCAGCACCGCGTCCATGGCGAGCGATCGGGCATGAGGCCCATGCCCGACCGGGAAGAATTCCGAGACGTACCTCGCCGTGCCGAATGATCTCTTCACGGTGAAGCGGTGCCGATCCGCGTCGCGGCGACCGGCTGCCTCGCCCCCAAGATCGCCAGTAAATCGCGCACAGGAATTCGCAACCTTGTGGTCGGAAGGCGGCGAATGACGCGACCAGTCTCTCAAACGCACCGCGCCCTGAAGCTGGCGGTCATCGCGCCTGGATTGTTGTGCGGCTCGGCCGCCATCTGCTAGGTAGTGCAGATCGCGCGATCAGCCGTTGGGAGAGCTGGTGTCTCTGACACGCGAACGGATCGAAGGGCTGGCGCCCGACCAGGCCTCGCTCGGCGCAGCGCTGAAGCTGGTGAAGCCTGCGAGCTGGCCGGTGCTGGCCGCCAGCACCGACGCCGAGATGCTATGGGGCGAGTGCCAGGGCTCGGGCGCAACGCCGTACCGCGTCGTCACAGCCGCCGATGGTGGCGGCTACAAATGCACCTGCCCGAGCCGCAAGTTTCCCTGCAAGCACGTGCTGGCGGTGCTGTGGCTGCGTGTCGACAAGCCGGAGCGATTCGAGAGCGCGAGCCCGCCGCAATGGGTCGAGGACTGGAGTGCGCGCAGGCGTGGCAGCGGACGTGCGCTGGGCAAGCCCAGATCCGAGGGCGCTGAGACCGGGGCGCCCTCCCTCGATGCGGCATTGGCCGACGCCGCGACACCGGCCGCGGTCGATCCAAAGGCAGCCGCCCGTGCCGAGGCGCAGCGCGAGCGGATCAAGGCCGAACGCGAGGCGGCGATTCTCGCCGGGCTCGACGAGCTCGACCGCTGGATCGCCGACCAGCTCAACCAGGGCCTCGCCGACTTTGCCACCCGCGCCGCGGCCGCCGCGCGCACGCTGTCGACGCGCCTTGTCGACGCCAAGGCCGGCGGGCTGGCCGCGCGCCTCGATCAGCTCGGCACCGAGCTGTTTCGCGTCGGCGACGAGCGCCGCGCCGACCTTGCGATCGAGCGGCTCGGCGCGATGACCTTGATCGCCTCCGCCTATCGACACCAGGACCGCTTGCCCGCAGCGCTACGCGGGGACGTCCGCCGCGCGGTCGGCTGGACGGTGCGCCGCGAGGAGCTGCTGGCCGATGACACGGCGCCGCGCGTGAGCAGCGTGTGGATCGTCGCCGCCAATCTGTCGGAGGTGCAGCCGGACAAGCTGCGTCGTCTCGAGACCTGGCTCGTCAATACGCGGGAGGACGGCAGCCAGCCGCGCGCGGCCGTGCTGATCGATTTCGTCCCGGTGTCCGGCGGCGGCGGCGGCTTTCCGTTCGCGCCCGGCGACATCATCGATGGCGAGGTGGTGTTCTATCCCTCGGCCGCGCCGCTGCGCGGTCTGCTGGCGAACCGCAAGACGGCCGCGGTCGCGGCGTGGCCGCGGCCGCTGCCGGGACTTGCCCCGGCGCTGCGGGACTACGCGGCGACGCTCGCGGCGATGCCGTGGCTCGAGCGTTGGCCGTTGCTGCTGTCGGGCGTCACGCTGCGCACCGCCGGGAAGGGATCGCTCGCGATCACCGACACCGGCGGCGAAGCGATCGCGGTCGAGCGCGGCCAGCTCGATCAGTTGCTGCCCTTGCTCGGCCTCGACGACCTGTCGCTGCTGTGCCTGTGGGACGGCCGCGTGGCGCAGGTGCTCGCCGCCGACACGGCGCTCGGCCGCTGGCATCACGAGGACTGACGATGGCGAGCGTGATCGATCCGCAGACACACGCCCGGCTGCGCCAGTCGTTCCTGCTCGGCCTGACGCGGCAGCCGCCGACAATTCCGCCGGAGCTCGCCGAGCTGTTGCCGCGGGATCGCGAGCCGGCGCTGCCGCTGCTCGCGCTCGCCGCGCAATGGCAGCGCTTTGCCGGAACGCCGGCCCCCGTCGCCGAGGCCGTTCCGGACGCCGCGCGACGGCTGCACGAGGATGCGCGGCCGATCCTTCCAGACGCGGCACGGCGCGCGCTCAAGGCGCTGACCCGCAGCGTCGAGAAGTCGCTCGCGTCGAACGTCGTGCCGCTGGCGCTCCGCCGTGTTCACGCGGCGGGATGCCGTTTGCATCCATTCGACCTGCCGGATTTCGCTGCCGCCATCAAGGCCGAGGCCAGCGAGCAAGGCCTCGCCGAACGCGCGTTCCTGGCGCTGATCGCCTCCGACACGGATGACGATGCGGCGAAGGGCTTGGTCTTCGAGCGCATCACCGCCGAGAATTGGACCACCTTCCCGAAGGCGCAGCGCCGCGCTTTCGTCGCCGGGCGCCGCCGCGAGGATGCAGCCGCCGGGCGCGCGCTGATCGAATCCGTCTGGAAGAGCGAGCCGGCGCCGGTGCGTGCGGCGCTGCTCGATGCGCTCACGGCCCGCCTGTCCGACGACGACAAGCCGTTTCTGGAAAGCCTCGCCAGCGACCGCGCCGACAGCGTCAAGCAGCTTGCCGCGCAGCTGCTGGCGCGCCTCGCCGAGCGCGGGGAACACGGCGGATTTGCGGAGGCCGCGCGGTGCTTCAAGCGCACGGGCTCGCTGCTGGCCAAGGTCGGCCTCGGCTCCGAATCGACGCTGACGTTCAAGCTGCCGAGCGACGGCATGAAATGGCAGGAGACGGAAGCGCTGCGCGAGCGGCTGTTCGGCGGCGTGCAGCTCTCCGCGCTCGCCGCGGCAGTCGGCGCGCCACCGGAGGCGCTGATCGCCGCGCTGCCGCCGAGCGAGCAGCGCGTGCTCACGCTGCTGATGGATGCCGCTGAAGACCAGGGCGACGACGACATGGTGATGCGCATCATCGGCGCACGCCTGACGACCAGCGAACAGCTGCACGGCTATGCCTTGATGGTGCTGGCCGCGAAGGCCCGCCAGCCGCTGGCGCCGGCGGTGGCCGAGCGCGTGCTCGCGTCGGCGGGCTGGCGGAAAGCGGTGCAGGAGATCGCCGACGCCACGGTGCCTGCGGCGCAGAAGGACGACGGCCGCCTGGTGCTGATGGCTGCGCTCATGCCGTCCGCCACGATACCGGCCTTCATTGCCTCGCTGAACGCGCTCACGCCGGCATCCACGCGGGCCGCCAAGGACTTCGCCGAACTCATCGTCGCGCTGCCGAATTCAGCGCCCTGAAAACTCTCCGGAGCATGCCCATGACTACTGCCGATGCGAGCCCGAGCGACGCACAGCTGCGCAACTCAGCCGAGGCGCTGCATGCCCATGAGCTCGAGGCGTTGGCGCGGGAAGATACGCGGCCGCGGCCGGCGCAGTGGCGGCTGTCGCCGCAGGCGGTCGTCACTTATCTGATGGGCGGCCGCACCCAGGCGGGCGTCGAGATCTCGCCGAAATACATCGGCAACCGCCGGCTGATCGAGACCGCGGTGGCAACGCTCGCCACCGACCGCGCGCTACTGATCCTCGGCGTGCCCGGCACCGCGAAGTCATGGGTGTCGGAACATCTCGCTGCGGCGATCTCCGGCTCGTCCGAGATGATCGTGCAATGCACCGCCGGCACCGACGAGAACCAGATCCGCTATGGCTGGAATTACGCGCTGCTGCTCGCGAAGGGCCCGTCGCGCGAGGCCATGGTGGCGACGCCGCTGATGCGGGCGATGGAGGCGGGCCGGATCGTGCGCTTCGAGGAGCTGACCCGCATGCCCTCGGACGTGCAGGACACGCTGATCACCGTGCTGTCGGAGAAGCTGATGCCGATTCCGGAGATCAACGATTCCGTTCATGCGAAGCGCGGCTTCAACATGATTGCCACCGCCAACGCGCGCGACAAGGGCGTCAACGAGCTGTCCTCGGCGTTGAAGCGCCGCTTCAATGTCGTCGTGCTGCCGCTGCCCGCCGATCTCGACGAGGAGGTGAAGATCGTCACCAAGCGGGTCGGCGAGATCGGCGGCGGGCTGGAGCTGCCCAAGATCGCGCCGGCCGACCAGGAGATCATGCGCATCGTCACCGTCTTCCGCGAGCTGCGCGACGGCCAGACGCTCGATGGCCGGTTGAAGCTGAAGTCGCCCTCCGGTTCGCTGTCGACGGCGGAGGCCATCGCGGTGACGATCGGCGCCTGGGCGGAAGCCGGTCATTTCGGCTCCGGCGTGATCGACGCGCAGAGCATGGCCGCCAACCTCGTGGGCGCCATCGTCAAGGACCCGGTGCAGGACAAGGTCGTGCTGCAGGAATATCTCGAGACCGTCGTCCGTGAGCGCAAGCCGTGGGCCGATCTCTACGGCGCCATCCGCGACGTGATGTGACATGGCCGCGGCAACGCCCGATCGCCTGCATCTTCTCGGCATCCGGCATCACGGACCGGGCTCGACACGCGCGGTGCTGTCGGCGCTCGATGCGGCCGATCCCGCAATCGTGCTGATCGAAGGGCCTAAAGACGCCGACGAGCTGATCAGCTTCGCCGCGTCGCCTGCGATGGTGCCGCCGATCGCGCTGCTGGTGCATGCGCAGGACGATGCGGCCAATGCGAGCTTCTTCCCGTTCGCGGTGTTCTCGCCGGAATGGCAGGCGATCCGCTGGGCGCTGGCGAAGCAGCGGCCGGTCCGCTTCATCGATCTGCCGGCGTCGCATCGTCTCGCCGAACGCGCCAAGGCGGCGGAGCAAGAGGATGATGCGGGCGAGGCCACGCCGGAGCACACCGGCGCGGCCGCGCCGGATCAGCCTGAGACGATCGATCCGGAGCTCGCGCAGATCCGGCGCGATCCGTTGGCCTATCTCTCGACGCTGGCCGGCTACGATGACAGCGAAGCCTGGTGGAACGCGATCGTCGAGCAGGGCGCGCATGGACCTGAGATCTTTGCCGCGCTGGAAGCGGCGATCGGAGCCCTGCGCGAGAGAATCGATCCCCTGCCCTATCAACCTGCCGACGAGGCTCAGCGCGAGCTGCGCCGCGAGGCGCATATGCGCCTGGAGATCGCCGCCGCGCTGAGCGCACAGGACGGTCCGGTCGCCGTTGTCTGCGGCGCCTGGCACGTGCCGGCTCTCCGCAAAAAAGTCGCGAAGGATGATCGCGCGCTGCTCAAGGGATTGCCGCAGATCAAGGTCACTGCGACGTGGGTGCCGTGGACCGAGACGCGTCTCGCCGCGTCCTCGGGTTATGGCGCCGGCGTGATCTCGCCGGGCTGGTACGCGCATCTGTGGCAAGGGCTGCAGCACGAGCAGAACGCCGCGCTCGACGCCACCGGCTTCACGACACGATGGCAGGCCCGCGTCGCCGACCTGTTGCGCCGGAACGGTCGGCCAGCGTCGACGGCCGCGGTGATCGAGGCGTCCCGCCTGGCGATCACGCTCGCCGCGCTGCGCGACGTGGCGCTGCCCGGACTGGCCGAGATGCGCGAGGCGAGCCTGGCCACGCTGTGTGAGGGCGAGACGGCGCTGTTTCGCCTGATCGAGCAGCAGCTGATCATCGGACAACGTGTCGGCGAGATCGACGACAGCGTGCCGCAGATGCCGCTCGCCGTCGATCTCGCGCGCTGGCAGCGCAAGCTGAAGCTGAAGCCCGAGGCGCTCGACAGCGACATCGCGCTCGACCTGCGCAGCGAGGCGGGCCTTGCGAAATCGCAGCTGCTGCATCGTCTGGCGCTGCTCCAGGTGCCGTGGGGACGGCTGCAGGGCTCCGGCCAGAGCCGTGGCAGTTTTCGCGAGAACTGGCGATTGCGCTGGGAGCCGGAATTCTCGGTGCGTCTGGTCGAGGCGCTGGTGCACGGCACGACGGTCGCGCAGGCCGCCGGCAATGCCGCGGTCACGAATGCGCAGACGGCCACGTCGCTGAACGCCGTCGCCGCCATCGTCAGCGGCTGTCTCGAGGCCGGCCTGAGCGCGGCTGCGGAGACGACGATCGCGCTGCTGCAGCAGCGCTCGGCGGCCACCAGCGATATCGCCGATCTCACCGAGGCCGTGCCGCCGCTTGCGGAGATCCTGCGCTATGGCACCGCGCGAGCTTTGCCGACCGAGGCGCTGCGCCTGCTGGTGATCAGCCTGGTCGAAGCGATCTGCGCCGGCCTCGTCTACGCTTGTCGCAACCTGCAGGCCGACGTGGCGGCCGAGCTGCGTGGCAAGCTTGCGCGGCTCGACGCTGCGATCGGCCTGATCGAGGATGCCGGCCTGCGCGACGGATGGCGGCGCGCGCTGGCATCAGTTGCCAACGACGGATCGGCGCATCCCTTGTTGAAGGGGCTGGCGAGCCGCGCTCTCTACGATCACGGCATCGTCTCTCCCGAGCACACCGCGCTGGCCCTGTCCCGCGCGCTGTCCCACAGCGTGCCGACGCTCCAAGCCGGCGACTGGCTCGACGGCTTCCTTGGCCAGAGCGGCCAGGTGCTGCTGCACGACGAGGCCTTGCGCCGGATCATCGACGGCTGGCTGGCGTCGATCGACGGCGAGGCGTTCAATAATCTCTTGCCGGTCATGCGCCGGGCCTTTGCGAGCTTCGATCGCAGCGAGCGGCGAAGGCTGCTCGACGAGCTGGCCAGGCAGCGCCCGCTCGCTGTGTCGGTAACGGCCGATCTCACGCCGCTGCAGCCGCTCGCGCCGCTGCCCGCCCATGCGGCCGGGTTCGACGCCGCCCTGCCCTTGCTGCTGACGATCCTGGGCGCCGATCGGCCGATGAAGGATACGAACCGATGAGCAGCGATGCAGATGCGGAGCGCAACCGCCGCTGGCGCCTGGTGCTCGGCGGCGACGACCAGGCCGGCTTGTCGGACCGCGACCGCCGGCTCGATGCCGCGCTCGCCGGGCTCTATGACGCAGGCTCGGACGGCAAGCGCGGCGGCGGCCGGCGCGGCGGTCTCGGCGGCTCGGCGCCGCGGGTGGCGAGCTGGCTCGGCGACATCAGGGAGTTCTTTCCCGCGCCGGTCGTGCAGGTGATCCAGAAGGACGCGTTCGAACGGCTCGGGCTGAAGGAGATGCTGCTGCAGCCGGAGTTTCTCGCCGCCCTGGAGGCCGACGTGCATCTCGTTGCCGATCTGATGGCGCTGCGCTCGGTGATGCCGGAGAAGACCAAGGCGACGGCGCGCGAGGTGGTGGCGAAGGTGGTGAAGGAGCTGATGGAGAAACTCGAGGCGCGGACCACCGAGACCATCCGCGGCGCGGTCGATCGCCGCCGCCGCACGCGGCGTCCGCGCGCGAGCGACATCGACTGGCCGCGCACCATCGGAAAGAACCTGCGCCATTGGCAGGCCCAGCATCGGACAATCGTGCCGGAGACCCTGGTCGGGCACGCCCGCGCGGCGCGGCGGACCCATCTGGAGGAGGTCATCCTCTGCGTCGACCAGTCGGGCTCGATGGGCACCTCCGTGGTGTACTCCTCGATCTTCGCGGCGGTGCTGGCGTCGATCCCGGCGATCGCGATGAAGCTCGTGGTGTTCGACACCAGCATCATCGACCTCACCGAGGAGCTCGCCGATCCGGTCGAGGTGCTGTTCTCGGTGCAGCTCGGCGGCGGCACCGACATCAACCAGGCGCTGGCCTATTGCG
>NZ_CAFI01000425.1 GCF_000239775.1 Bradyrhizobium sp. ORS 375 | reverse complement strand
TCGGCGTGGCGGGCAGCTCAGCTCTGACGTCTGCCTGGCTGAGTTTGCGCCGGATAAGAGGCGAGACTGTCGGACGCACTTGGTAGTTGAGAGCCATGCATCCCCAACGCTTCATCGGTCTCGACGGCTTCTCGCGCGGCTGGGTCGCCGTGTCGATCGACGGCGATCAACGCGACATCGCCTTCCCCGCCGACATCACCACCGCGCTCGCGGCTCCCTTCAGCCGCGCCGCGATCGACATCCCGATCGGGATGACCGATGACGGCACCCGCGTCTGCGACAGGATCGCCCGCGACAAGCTCGCGCCGCATCGCTCGCGCGTGTTCACCGGCGCGCGGCGCTGGCTGTGGGAGAACCACGCCGATCCGGATGAAGCGAACCTGGAAGCCACCCGCCGCGGCCAGCCCCGCGCCTCGCGGCAGCTCTGGCACCTCGGCCGCAAGATCATGGAGGTCGATGCCTTCGTCCGCGCGCATCGCGACCTCGATGTCCGCGAGGCGCATCCGGAGCTGGTGTTCCTGCGTCTCAACGGCGCGCCGCTGCCGTCGAAGAAGACGGAGCAGGGCGCCCGGCTGCGGCGCGACTTGTTAGTTGCTGCGGGCTTCTCCGCAATCGACGATTGGCTGACCCACACTCGTCGCGGCACCGGGGCCAAGCCCGACGACGTGCTCGACGCCTGCGCGGTGGCGCTCGCCGCCCGCGACTGTGCGGGCTGCGTACCGGAGGGCGCGCCGCCGCGCGATGCGCAGGGCGTTGCGATGCAGATCTGGTTTTGAACGCGCTAAGCGACCGAGACGCGGCAACTGGCCTCGACAACCGCCGCAAACTCCGCCGTCATTCCGGGGCGACGCGCGCAGCGCGGCGAGCCCGGAATCCATTTGGCCGCGTCTGCTGTCGCACGATGGATTCCGGGCTCGTGCTGCGCACGCCCCGGAATGACGGAGGAGAGAGTGTCGCTTGACGTCCGGCGGCGAGGGCTGGGCCATGGTTGCATTCCGCAAAAAAATAATTAGCTTGCGATTTTTCGGAAATCATGCTTTCCTCTCGCCATCCCGCCCCACTTGCGAAGGGGCGTAGCGCGCGATCGTCACGACACGCGGGGCGGGCAGCGGTGGCCGCGATCGAGCCGCAGCGTGTCCTCAGCGGATGCGCGGACGAACGGCTCGGCGCGGACGTGAAGTCGCAGCGGCCTGACACCCCGAAGCTGGTGTCAACAGCGCAATGCGCAAGCATTGTCGCGGCATGGTGGCCAACACG
>NZ_CAFI01000426.1 GCF_000239775.1 Bradyrhizobium sp. ORS 375 | reverse complement strand
AAACCCCGCCGCTTTCGCGTTTAAGGGCAGGGCTTGCGATCGCCGCGTGCCGGATCGATCTGCGATGCAGGGTTCTGTGCGGACAACAAAGAGCCCGGCTCTGCAAGGCAGAACCGGGCTCGTTCGTTGTCTGCCGTCACGATCAGGCTGCGGAGCTGACCGGCTTTTCCGCCTGCTCGGCCTGCTGTTGCGCCTGCTGCTCGGCCTGGGCCTGCTCGAGCAGCTTCTTCTCGAATGCGACCAGCTTCTTGGCCTCCTTCAGCGCCTGATACAGATCGCCGTTGAGGATGTGGCCGTTGATCGCCTCGATGATCGGCCACGCGCTCGGGACCGTCGTGATGATGTCGCGCAGCAGGTTGAAGTAGGTGCCGTGATCCGCATCCGCGCCGGGCGAGATGTACATCAGCTGGACGGCAAGATAGACGAGCTTGGCCGGCGTGTCGGCGGTCTCGGGCGTGAGGATATCCTTCTCGCGCAGAATCGGAATGTTCTCGCCGTCGATCAGGAGGCGCGCGCGCTGGTCGGTGTTCGTGATCACGCAGGAGCCGATGATGATGCGCTCATGCGGCTTCAGTTCGACTTTCAGGGCCATTCTCGTTCTCCGTTGCCGCGGTCGGCGCGGCGCCCAACCTGCTTCGTCGAGGCCGGTGACCAGTCCGGCTGCCGTGCGAAATCGTGCGGGAGTCTGCGCGCTCGATCGGTCGGCGCGCAGCAATCCTTTCCGAACATGGTTAACGGACGGTAAACGGCCCGCGTGCTCAGTGAAATACGCGGCGTTTTCAAGGTCATCGCCGCGAATCAGGTGAAACGGCCGTGCTCAGGACGGGCATCGCCGAGGGCAGCCGTTCCCGCCGCTTCACCCTTTGTTAGCCACTGCCATTTACCTTAACGCACGTCGCCCGGTGGTGCACTCGACCACGGGCTTCGCCTTGATCCTGAATGGATCGGGCAGTTTGTTTCACACCAGAAGGGTATGAAAATGTCAGGTATTGTTCTCTCGGCGTCGGTGCGTCAGAATCTGCTTTCGCTTCAGTCGACGGCTCAGCTCCTCGCCACCACCCAGAACAATCTCTCCACGGGCAAGAAGGTCAACTCGGCGCTCGACAACCCGACCAACTTCTTCACCGCCCAGGGTCTCGACAACCGCGCGTCCGACATCTCCAATCTGCTCGATGGCATCGGCAACGGCGTGCAGGTGCTGCAGGCCGCCAACACCGGCATCACCTCGCTGCAGAAGCTCGTCGACAGCGCCAAGTCGATCGCCAACCAGGTCCTGCAGAGCTCCGTCGGCTAT
>NZ_CAFI01000427.1 GCF_000239775.1 Bradyrhizobium sp. ORS 375 | reverse complement strand
TCTTCCCCGCGCCCTCTCATTGTCGAGGGCGATGTCGGCAGCATGACCCGGGCGCGCACGCGCCGCGGGGCTGCGGTGGGCTGTTTGAAGACATCGTGCAGAGGATGGAGGCGGAGGTGCACGCATCGAGCGATGCGCATAGCGCCCGTGAGTTGGAACGGCCTCACAACAAGCTCGGTGTCGTCCCGGCCTTGAGCCGGGACCCATAACCACCGGCGGGTGCGTGAGGCAGGCAGGTGGCTCAGAGTGTGCCCGACACGTCATCCTGTGGTTATGGATCCCGGATCTTCGCGCGCGGTGCGCGCTCGTCCAGGATGACAGCGGAGGGTGGGGCGACGGCCGTACTACAAACTCAGTGTCGTCCCGGCCTTGAGCCGGGACCCATAGCCACCGGCGAAGGTGTGAGGCAGGCAAGTGGCTCAGGGCGTGCCCAGCACGTCATCCTGTGGTTATAGATCCCGGATCATCGCGCGCGATGCGCGCTCGTCCGGGATGACGGCGGAGGGTGGGGCGACGGCCGTACTACACGCTCGGTGTCGTCCCGGGCTTGAGCCGGGACCCATAACCACCGGCGGGTGCGTGAGGCAGGCAGGTGGCTCAGAGTGTGCCCGACACGTCGTCCTGTGGTTATGGATCCCGGATCTTCGCGCGCGATGCGCGCTCGTCCGGGATGACGGCGGAGGGTGGGCGCGATGGCCGTACTACAACTCGGTGTCGTCCCGGCCTTGACCCGGGACGACAGCGGAGCGGGAGGCGAACGCGTGCCCCATGCGATGGGCTTTGCGCCGACGCGCAACTACTTCCTGATCTTCACGCCCTTGGTCGTGAACCGCTGCGGCCGCGGCTCCGGTCGCATCGGACGGCGGGTGCTGGCGGCCTTGCCCGTGCCCGGCGGCTGATGCGCGGGGACAAGTTGATCCGGGCGCGAGCCGATCAGATCGGCGCGACCCATGGCGCGCAGGGCGTCGCGCAGCACGGGCCAGTTGTCAGGGTCGTGATAGCGCAGGAAGGCCTTGTGCAGGCGGCGCTGCTTCAGGCCCTTGATCGCCTCGACCTTGTCGCTGGCGCCGTGGCGCACGCCGCGCAAGGGATTGACGCCGGTGTGGTACATCGCGGTCGCCGTGGCCATCGGCGACGGCAGGAAGGTCTGGACCTGATCGGCGCGGTAGCGGTTCTTCTTCAGCCACAGCGCGAGGTTCATCATGTCCTCGTCACTGGTGCCGGGATGGGCGGCGATGAAATACGGGATCAGGTAGTACTTCTTGCCGGCCTGCGCCGCGGCCGCATCGAACATCTGCTTGAAGCGGTGATAGGTGCCGATGCCCGGCTTCATCATCTTGTCGAGCGGACCGCGCTCGGTATGCTCCGGCGCGATCTTCAGATAGCCGCCGACGTGATGCGTGACGAGCTCCTTGATGTAGGCCGGGCTCTCCACCGCGAGATCGTAGCGCACGCCGGAAGCGACCATCACGCGCTTGACGCCCTTGACCTCGCGCACCTTGCGATACAGGCGGATCAGATCGTCATGCGAAGTGTTGAGGTTCGGGCAGATCTCCGGGAAGACGCAGGACGGCCTGCGGCACGCGGCCTCGACCTTGGGGTCCTTGCAGGCCATCCGGTACATGTTGGCGGTGGGGCCGCCGATGTCGGAGATGACGCCGGTGAAGCCCGGCGTCTTGTCGCGGATACGCTCGATCTCCTGCAGGATCGAGCCCTCCGAGCGGCTCTGGATGATGCGGCCCTCATGCTCGGTGATCGAGCAGAAGGTGCAGCCGCCGAAGCAGCCGCGCATGATCGTGACCGAGAACTTGATCATGTCCCACGCCGGGATCTTGGCATCGCCATAGGACGGATGCGGCGCGCGGGCGTAGGGCAGGTCGTAGACGCTATCCATCTCCGCCATGGTCAGCGGGATCGGCGGCGGGTTGAGCCAGAGGTCGCGGTCGCCATGCCGCTGCACCAGGGGGCGCGCATTGCCGGGATTGCTCTCGCGATGGAGCACGCGCGAGGCGCGCGCATAGGCTTCCTTGTCGGCCTCGACCTGCTCGCAGGACGGCAGCCGGATGACGACGTCGCCCTTCTCGCGCGCGGCGCCTTCGTCGGCGGAGTCGAGATCGTCGGCGTGCAGCTCGACGTAGCCCTCCGGCACTTTCCGGAACAGCGCGGTGCCGCGCACCGACTGGATGTCCTTCGGCTGCTCGCCGCCCGCGATGCGGTGCGCGACCTCGATCACGGCGCGCTCGGCATTGCCGTAGATCAGGATGTCGGCCTTGGCGTCGGCCAGCACCGAGCGCCGCACCTTGTCGGACCAGTAGTCGTAATGCGCGATCCGGCGCAGCGAGGCCTCGATGCCGCCGAGCACGACCGGCACGTCCTTGAACGCCTCGCGGCAGCGCTGCGCATAGACGAGGGTGCAGCGGTCCGGCCGCTTGCCGCCTTCGCCATTCGGCGTGTAGGCGTCGTCGCTGCGGATGCGGCGGTCGGCGGTGTAGCGGTTGACCATGGAGTCCATGTTGCCGCCGGTGACGCCGAAGAACACGCGCGGTTTGCCGAGCGCCTTGAACGGCTCGGCCGAGTGCCAGTCGGGCTGCGAGATGATGCCGACGCGAAAGCCCTGGGCCTCGAGCAGCCGGCCGATGATCGCCATGCCGAACGAGGGATGGTCGACATAGGCGTCGCCGGTGACCAGCACGATGTCGCAGACGTCCCAGCCAAGCGCGTCCATTTCCTTCCGGCTCATCGGCAGGAACGGCGCGGGCTTGAGGTCGGCGCGGTGGCGCGGCCAGGAACTCAAGGGAGGAGCGCTCAGAGGCGGGGCGGTGAGGGCGATGTTCATCGCCCACGCATAGAGAAAGGGGCTCTCGGATTCAACCGAGCCCCCTGTCGCAGGAGACGGCGGACGATCAAATTGTCCGGAATGGTTCCCGCGCGGTGTTGCCCGGGATCCGCGCCTCGAGGTCGCTGGTGCTCAGTTGAGGCCCTCGGAGGCCTCCGCCCGTCGCTTCAGCCAGCCATGACCGAAGAACGCCAGCAGCGCCGCGGCCGCGAGCATGATCCAGATCGAGGGCATCCGCGAGCGGGTGCCGCCGGGGGCTTCGCCGACCGTCATCGGCCCCTGTGCCGTGCCGGAGTCGCGCATCGAGACCAGCCGCATGTCGGCGCCGTCGGTGGTGCTGCCGCGCAGGCCGGCCACCGCCGGCTGAACCTCCGCCGACAGCATCCGTCCCATCTGCGCGCCGGCATAGGCGGGCGAGCCGTCGTCGGCCTGCGGCGTGTCCATCGCCGCCGGCGCGGCCCGGCTGCCGCCGGGCAACTGCGCGAAGGAGTTCAGGTTGGCCGGCCGATGCGCCTTGGGCGGATGCTGGGGCATCCGCTCCGCCTTCTCAGGCTTATCCATCGCCGTCTTGTCCATCGGCTTCGTCGGCATCGACTGCGGCAAGGCCACGCGGACCTGGGGACGCGTGTAAGACTGGGTGACCGCGAGCATTCGGTTCGACCAGGCCATGTAGGCCTTGCACATCGAGTTGCAGTATTGCCCGTTGACCATGTCCTCGCTGGCCCGCGCCGCACCGGGAACGGCGAGCAGCACGGCCGACAGCAGCGCCGCGGCGGCGCCGAGCTTCATGGCCGATCTCGATTGGGACGTCGCTTGCAAATGGCCGATCATCGCAATTTCCCCCGTCGCGGTTTCACGCCGTTTCGGAGATAACGACAGCCGCTGTGGTCGAGAGTTGGATCAGATCGCGTCAACATCCGGATGAGTTTGAGGTCAATTTGCTGATGCGAGGCGTTCTTAATAGGCGGCCGGTGCTGCTGTTCGACATCGACGGCACGCTTGCGGATACGGATGCGCTGCACCTGCAGGCGTTCAACGCGGTGTTTGGTCCGTATGGTCACGTGTTCGACCGCGCGCGTGCGGCACGCGAACTGCTCGGCCGCTCCAACGCCGCGATCGGCGCCCAATTTCTGCCCGACGAGCCGCCGGAGCGGCGCGCCGCAATCATGGCGCAGAAAGAGGCGGTGTTTCGCAGCCTCGCCGCCGGAAAGGTGGAGCCGCTGCCGGGCCTGATCGCGCTGCTGGATCGCGCAGCAGCGGCGGCGGTCCCGGTGGTGGCGGTGACCAACGCGCCGCGCGCCAATGCCGAGCTGATCCTGCGGGGGATCGGCATCGCCGACCGGTTTCGCGCCGTCATCATCGGCGACGAGCTGCCGCACGGCAAACCGCACCCGCTGCCTTATCTCGAAGGGCTGCGCGCCGTCGACGCTGGGCCGGACAGTGCGGTCGCGTTCGAGGATTCACGCGCCGGCATCGCGGCTGCAACTGCCGCGGGCATCGTCACTGTCGGCCTGCGCACCAATCTCGAGCACGACGATCTGATCGCCGCCGGTGCCGTGCTGTCGGCTGCGGCATTCGACGAGGCGGAGGTGCTGGCGCTGGTGCAAAGGCGTCTGGGAGGCGATTGAGTCGCCGCATGGCGACGCGGGTTCAAACCGGGGAGACGAAATATTTCGGCGACGGTGGTCTTTGAAAATCCGGGAAGAGGTCTAGGTTCTCGCGCGCCGACATCGATCGGCATGATCGCGCGCGGTGACAGCGCGGCGGCAACAGCCGCCCCGGCCATGCGCGACTTGGAGACCCCTCATGGACATCACCACTCTGGTCCAGCCGGCCCTCGCGGCCGGGGCGATCATTGCGTTGCTTGCACTGCTGAAGCTTTCCAACGTCGTCCGCTACATTCCCAACAACCAGGTCGGCATCGTCGAGAAATTGTGGAGCGTGCGCGGCTCCGTCGCCGACGGCTTCATCGCGCTGAACGGCGAGGCCGGCTTCGAGCCGGAGGTGCTGCGCGGCGGCCTGCACCTGTTCTTTCCTTTCATGTACCGCATCCACACCTCCGATCTGGTGACTGTTGGCCAGGGCAAGATCGCCTATGTCTTTGCCCGCGACGGCGCGCCGCTCGGCGCCTCGCAGGTGCTCGGCGCCAACGACAGCGAGGACAACAGCGACTTCCAGGACGCGCGCCGCTTTCTCATGGCCGGCGGGCAGAAAGGCCCGCAGCGCAAGATCCTGCGCGAGGGCACCTATGCGATCAACACGACGCAGTTCGCGATCATCACCGACGAGCGCGTCTATGGCCATGCGCTGAGCGACCAGGAGCGCATCGTGCTCGACGCCATGCAGCTGACGATCGCCGAGCGCTGGGGCTTCACGCCTGTGATCCTGGCGGCCGATCATGACCTGGTCGGCATCGTCACCGTGCATGACGGCCCGTCGCTGCCTCCCGGCGAGATCATCGCGCCGGAGGTCGGCATCGCGCTGCACGACGCGGCAACTTTTCACAACAATTTTCAGGAGCCCGAAAAATTCCTCGCCGCCGGCGGCCATCGCGGCCGTCAGCTGCAGGTCATCGTCGAGGGCACCTGGTACATCAACCGCCTGTTCGCGACTGTCGAGAACGTGCCGAAGACCATCATCCCCGTCGGCAATGTCGGCGTCGTCATCTTCTACACCGGTCCGCGCATGGCCGACGTCTCCGGCGAGACCTATCGCCATGGCGAGCTCGTCTCCAATGGCGGCCGCGGCGTCTGGAAGGATCCGCTGCTGCCCGGCAAATACGCGTTCAACACCTATGCGGGCAAGATCGAGATCATCCCGACCGTCAACTTCATCCTCAAATGGGTGCGCGGCGAGGTCGGCGCGATGAAGCTCGACGAGAACCTGTCGGAGATCTCGCTGATCACCAAGGACGCGTTCGAGCCGACCCTGCCGCTCTCGGTGGTGATGCATATCGACTACAAGAAGGCGCCGATGATCATCCAGCGCTTCGGTGACGTGAAGAAGCTGGTCGAGCAGACGCTCGATCCGATGGTGTCGGCGTTCTTCAAGAACGTCGCGCAGAAGATGACCCTGATCGAGCTGCTGCAGAACCGCGCCGCGATCCAGGAGGAATCCGCGGCCGAGATGAAGGTGAAGTTCGAGGGCTATTCGCTCGAGCTGCAGGAGGTGCTGATCGGCACGCCGCGCGCGGCGCCCGGCGACCAGACCATCGAGAACATCCTGATCCAGCTGAGGATGCGCCAGGTCGCGCGTGAGCAGGTCGAGACCTTCCAGGAGCAGGAGAAGGCCGCGATCCAGGAGCGCACGCTCAACGAGGCCAAGGCGACGGCGGCGGCGCAGGCGGCGCTGACGCAGTCGCTGATCCAGATCCGGGTGAATGAGAACGAAGGCGCGGCCGCGCTCGCCCGCGCACAGAAGGATGCCGAGACGCGCAAGGTGACGGCGGCCGCCGTCGGCGAGCAGTCGCGGCTCGAAGGCCAGGGCGAGGCCGATCGCGCGCTGGCAGTCGGTGCGGCGAATGCGCAGGCTACCAAGCTCGCGGTCGATGCCTATCGCGGCCCGGAGTTCAGGCTCGCCGAGCAGAATTTTGCGAAGTTCGCAGAGGCGCTGACCCGGATCAACCAGCCGCTGGTGCCGCAGTTCCTGATGTCCGGCGGCCAGGGACAGGAGACCGGCAATTCCGGCCTGATCCCGACAGCGATGCTGAGCTCGATGTTCGGCCGCATGATGCCGGAGGCGCTGGAGCAGCTGAAGCGCGAAGCCCCGCGCAGCGCGCGGCAGTAGGAGGGAACAACGTGGGACGGCGAGCTGACATTTGGCTGACATCCGGCAACAGCTCGCCGTCACCGCGCTTGGCGCAATGCTCGCGGCGAATGCGGCCGATGCATCGGCCGTCAGGACACGAAGGTGAGACGCATGCGCAAGATGTTGATTTCAACCGGCCCGTCGGAGCAGCCGCTCCGCGTGCTGCTGCCCGCCGACGAGACCGCAGCGGCGATCGAACAGCGCGGACGTCGCGCGCGGGCGTTGAGCCGCCATCGGTCGGCACGTCCGTCTCGCGCCATGAAGGTCATCCTGAGAGGCCTCAGGGCCACGCTGATGGTTCTGATGCCGCGGGATCTTCACAGTCCCGCGGACGAGCCTCGCCGCGAGATGCTGCCGTCGTCCTCGGTTCTGCCGGGGCTGCATCTCGTTCGCGATTGCGGCCGAGCGCTGGATGTGGCGGATCCGGCGCCCTGCTTGCCGAGCATCTTCTCGTGTGGGGCCATGACCCCGCGTCATCACTTGCGTCATCTGCGCGGCCGACGCCGGCGCTGTTGAGCCCCGACGCGTGCGCGCTCGACGAGCCGGATGGATCGCGTCTGTCGCACCTATGCTGCAGCCAGTCTCACGAGGGCTCGCGCGCCATGCATCGGTTCGGGTTGAGCGTCGCACTGCTGATCGCTCTGATTTTGCCGACGGAGCGCGCTGCAGCTCAGAGCCTCGATGAGCCGGTCACGTTCAACTCTGCACCCTACGTCGTCGGCCAACTCCAGCAGCGCATGGCCCTGGAACGTGGCGAGATGGTGGGTGGTTCGACGCAGGCCATCGGCGGCTATCTCTCGAAGCCTGCGGGCGATGGCCCGTTCGCGGCGATCGTCTATCTGCATGGATGTGCCGGCCTGAGCGAGCAGACGCGCCAGCGTTTCGCACGGATGCTGACCGGATGGGGCTACGTCGTGCTGGCCGTGGACAGCTTCGGCGCGCGCGGACTCGCGCAGGCCTGCACGCGTCCGGCGCTCGATCGCCAGGCCGACGCCTGGGGAGCAATGGCCTATCTCGCTTCCGTCCCCTTCGTCGATCGGACGCGCATCGGCGTTGTCGGCTCCTCGCAGGGAGCCATGGCGGCGATGCGGCTCGCCTCGACGCATGATGTCAAGATCTATGACGTTCCCGATGACCTGACCTTCAAGGTCGCAGTCGCCTACTACCCCCGATGCGGTGTCGCGTCGAAATGGCTGGCGGTGCCGACGCTGATCCTGATTGGTGACAAGGACGATTGGACCCCTGCGCAGGATTGCCAGAAATGGATGTCGCTGCGCCCGGACAAAGGGGCTCCCGTGAAGCTCCAGGTCTATCCTGGTGCCTATCATTCCTTCGATACGCCCCGACCAGGCCGGTCGCTGTACGGCCACTGGCTGAAATACGACGCGGACGCGACCGAGCGTTCGACCGCCGAGATGCATGATTTTCTGGCAGCTCATCTTGGCAAGCAGTAACTCAATCATTGCTCATCGCAGGATGCCGCGACGTCAGGCTTCGGCCACCGATTGCGGCGCGCCTGCATGGGCGCTCTGCGGGGTTCGGGCGGCCATCGGCTTGTGCCGGGCTCGACGTCGTGAGATCAACGCCCGGAGTGTGCTGTGTTTGCGCCGTGCAAGAGGTGATGTTGGCGATGATCCTGTCCCGTTGTCTGTCGGCCGCTTCAGCGCTGCTGTTCGCCACGGCCGTCCTCGCCGCCGACAAGCCTGGCGAGACGAAGGGCTCGGTGCTGGAGCCATCGTCGGAGAATCTCGCGCTGACCTGGACCAAGGCCAATCTCGTGCTGCCGGCGACGTTGGCCGGCGGGCGGCGCTGGGAGGGGCACGCCGCAGATGCGCCAGACGTGATCGGCATCGCGCCGCTTGTGGTCGTGATGCATGGCTCGAGCGGGGTGGCTCCGGCCGTGAAGGAGTTTCAGGTCTGGCTGGCCGACGAACTCGGCGTCGCCTCGGTTGCACCCGACAGCCTCGCGATCCCTGACCGGCTCACCTACACGTCGCCGGTCGACGTCGCGACCTATGAGCGCGTTCACACCTTGCGGCTGGCCGAGTTGGAGAACGCGCTGAAGACGTCGCGTGATTGGAGCTGGGTCGATCGCCAGCGCCTCGTGCTCGCCGGCACCAGCGAGGGCTCCGTAGCGGTCGGCCGTTATGCCGGCAAGGACGTCGCCGCGCGGCTGATCTATTCCTGGTCCTGCGAGGACAATTATTTCGTCACTGCGCCGAAGCTCGGCATCGGTGCGAAGGAGCCGGTACTCAATGCGATCTCGGCGCGCGATCCGTATTTTTCGGCGGCCAACCCCTGGAACAAGGACCGCGCGGTGACCGGCTCCTGCGCGGCGGCCTTGAAAGATGATCCGAGGGCTGAGGTCGTGGTGATCGACGCCGATGTTCACACGATCCTGAACCGGCCCGAGGTGCGGGAGCGGAGCGCTCAGTTCCTGCGCGGCGTTCTCAATCCGTGAGACTGCGAATGAAGATGCGGAGACTGGCCTGGTGTTGAAACTGCTCGTGCTCGAGGGCAACTCGCTCGCCGGCCGTCGCCGCTGGGCGGAGGTCGCGGGACAATCGCCATCTGAAAGCTATGCTGATGTGTTGCGCGCGCTCGCGCCTGACGCGGAGGTCGACATCGCCACGCCTGCCGATGCGGGCGCGGCGTTGCCGCAGCCGATCGAGGCGTATCAAGGCATCGTCATCACCGGCTCGGCGCTCAACATCTATCAGCGCGAGCCGGAAGCGCTGCGCCAGATCGAGCTGGTACGAGCAATCTTTGCCCAAGGCGTGCCGATGTTCGGCTCGTGCTGGGGGCTGCAACTGGCGACGGTGGCGGCCGGCGGCGAGGTGTCGCTCAATCCGGCCGGCCGCGAGGTCGGCTTCGCGCGCAAGGTCGTGCTGACCGAGGCCGGCCGCGGTCATCCCTTGCACGCGGCGCGCAACGAGGTCTTCGATGCGCCGGCCATCCACAGCGACATCGTCACCAGGCTGCCGTCGGACACGACGGTGACGGCGCGCAATGCGATGAGCGAGGTGCAGGCCGCGGAGATCCGCAGCGGCCGCGGCCGTTTCTGGGGCGTGCAGTATCACCCGGAATTCAGCCTGCAGGACGTTGCCTGGGTGATCAGGCGCCTCGGGCAGCCGCTGCTCGAGGAAGGCTTCTTCGCGGATATGGCGGAGCTTGAGCGCTACGCGACCGATCTCGCAGCGCTGCATCATGACCGTGCCCGACGCGATCTCGTGTGGCGGCTCGGGCTGGATCAGGACGTTACGAACGACGCGCTGCGCCAGGCGGAGATCAGCAACTGGATCGCTTCGCTCGCGCGCCGCTGAGCGGCTACTTCATGAGCTGAATGATCAGCGGCGCCAGCGCAACGTTCATGAGCCCCACCAGCACCATCACGAGCCCGGCGATCGCACCTTCCTCCCGGCCGATCTGATGGGCGCGCGCGGTGCCGGCGCCGTGCGCGCCGACGCCGAACAGCGCGCCCTTGGCGAGCGTCGAGCGCAGCGGCAGCCGCGCTAGCACCACGTCACCGACGGCCGCGCCAATGATGCCCGTGAGCACGACGAAGATGGCGGTGAGGTCGGGGCTGCCGCCGATCTCGCCGGACACCTCCATGGCGAATGGCGTGCTCATCGAGCGCGGCAAAAGGCTGAGCCGCAGCTCACCGTCGATGCCGAGTACATAGGCGAGCGCCCAGCTGGTCGCAACGGCGGTGAGACTGCCGGCGACCATGCCGGCCAGCAGCAGCGGCCAGCGGCGGCGGATCAGCGCGCGCTGCTCATAGATCGGCACGGCAAAGGCGACCGTCGCCGGCCCGAGCAGCGCCACCAGCCAGTGCGTGCCACGGATGTAGTCGCGATAGGAGACGTTGAGCGCAAGGGCTGCGATCATCAGCAGCGCGGGCGCCACCGCGAGCGGCATCAGCCACCAGCGCGGCCAGCGCCGGTGTACGCGCTTGGCGACCACATAAAGCAGGATCGTCGCCAGCGACCAGACCGCCGCCTGGACCAGCGGTTCACGCCACAACGCTGCGGCCGTCATCACGTTCGGTCCAGCGATAGCAGAGGTCCACGGTCAGCGCGGTCACGCACATCACGGCGGTGGTGCTCACGGCGATGATTGCGAAGATCTTCAGGCCGAGCAGGCCGAACAGCTCGCGATGATCGAGCAGCGCCAGTACGGCCGGGACGAAGAACAGCAGCATCTCGGCCAGCATCCAGTTGGCACCGCGTTTCACGCTGCCCACCTTGAGGCCTCCGCACAGGAACAGCGCAAGCGCCAGCGCCATGCCGACGATCCCGCCGGGCAGCGGCAGCCCGCTTGCCTGCGCCAGGATCTCGCCGGCGGTCCAGAACAGGCCGAGCAGACCGGTCTGCACCAGCCGGTTACGGCGCAGCAGGCGCTGAAGCGGAGTGAAAATATTGCGGTGCATCATAAACGATATTCCAAGGCTGTCTCTGCAGCAAAGGATATGTCGCATTGCAGCATGTACAAAATGAATTGATTGAATGAAGATCAGTCGAAAATGGAATGCCGAGGCTCTATATGGAACTGCGAACGCTCAAGACCTTCGTCGAGGTAGTCCGGCAGGGCGGTTTCTCGCACGCCGCCAAGGTGGTGTTTGCCACGCAATCGACGGTCAGCAAGGCCGTCAAGCAGCTCGAAGACGAGCTCGGCCTGCCGCTGCTGGACCGGCTCGGCCACAAGAGTCGCATGACCGCGGCGGGCGAGATCGTGTATCGGCGCGCGGTCCGGCTGCTCGCCGAACGCGACGATCTGCAGGCGGAGCTCGAGGAGCTGCGCGGGCTGAAGCGCGGCGTCCTGCGGCTCGGCCTGCCGCCGATCGGATCGAGCACGCTGTTCGCCCCGCTGTTTGCGCAGTACCGCCAGCTCCATCCAGACGTCGAGATCCGTCTGGTCGAGCACGGCAGCGACCGACTCAGCGAGTTGCTTGCCGCGGGCGACATCGATTTCGCCGGCCTGCTGCCGCCGATCGCCGATGAGTTCTCCGCCCAGATCGTGCGCCGCGAGCCGTTGATGGCGCTGGTGTCGGTCGATCATCCGCTGGCGCGGCGCGACACGATCACGCTGGCCGAGCTGCGCGAGACGCCGTTCATCCTGTTCGAGGCGGGCTTCGCGCTCAACCGCATCATTCGCGAGGCGTGCCGCCGCAACGGCTTCGAGCCGCTCGTGGCCGCCCGCAGCACCCAGATCGACTTCATCGCCGAGCTGGCCGGCGCCGGGCTCGGCATCGCCTTCCTGCCGCGCATGATCGCGACCCAGCGCACGCAGGTGCCGATCCGTCTCATCCTGCTCGACGAGCCCGACACGGAATGGACGCTGGCAATGGCCTGGCGCCGCGGTGCCTATCTGTCGCCCGCGGCTGCGGCATGGCTCAAACTGGTGCGAGAGCGGGGCGAAGCGTGAGTGCGACGCTGGTGCGCGTCGTTGGCGGAGGAACGTGGAGCAAAGCGGACGGTTGTCGCGGCCAATGCCTCTCGAGGATCTGCCATGGCCGAATTCAGACTGCCGAAGAATTCACAGATCTCGGAGGGCAAATCCTGGCCCACGCCGAAGAGCATCACGCTCCGCGAGTTTCGCATCTATCGCTGGGACCCGGATGTCGGCGGCAATCCGCGACTCGACAGCTATCACGTCGACACCTTCGATTGCGGGCCGATGGTTCTCGATGGGCTGATCTGGATCAAGAACAACGTCGATCCGACGCTGACCTTCCGGCGCTCATGCCGGGAAGGCATCTGCGGCTCCTGTTCGATGAACATCAACGGCCAGAACACGCTGGCCTGTACGAAATCGATGAGTGACCAGGACGGCGCGGTCCAACTGCTGCCGCTGCCGCATCAGCCGGTCGTGAAGGATCTCGTTCCCGATCTCACCAACTTCTATGCGCAGCTCTCGGTGATCGAGCCCTGGCTGCAAACCACGACGCCGACGCCGCAGAAGGAATGGCGACAAAGTGAAGAGGATCGCGACAAGCTCAACGGACTCTACGAGTGCATCCTGTGCGCCTGCTGCTCGACCTCATGCCCAAGCTATTGGTGGAACTCGGAGCGCTTCCTCGGGCCGGCGGCGCTGATCCAGGCGGCGCGCTGGATCAATGACAGTCGCGATGAAGCCACCGGCGAGCGTCTCGACATCCTGGAGGATCCGTTCCGCCTGTATCGCTGCCACACCATCCTCAACTGCGCAAAGGCGTGTCCGAAGGGGCTCAATCCCGGCGAGGCGATTTCCGAGCTGCGCATGAAGCTCGTGGCCCGCAAGATGTGACGCCTGGAACGTCGGGCGGCGGCCGAGGTTGGCTTCAAAGGCGCCGTTTGCTCAGCGCGCGTCAAGAGGAGACCTCCGATGTCCAAACTGCCGCCAGTCCCGCCCGAACAGCGCAGCGACAAGGGCCCGGGCTCCGACCCGAAGATCTCGGTTGAGGACAACGTTGCCGGCCGCGAGAACTTCGATACCCAGGGCCGCCAGGGCAACCTCAAGCAGAACACTACCAATCAGGGTTATCAGCAGGACCGTTAGCCACCTGCCAGATGCCTGCCGACGGGACGGATTGATGAGCGAGCACCGCCGCGAGACGCCAGATCGGACATCCGGCAAACCAGCCGATCCGAACACGTCGAAAGATCAACCGCCGCCGGCAGGGCCGCATGCCCGGCCGGACCTGGTGGACGAGGATAAGACGCCCGGCACGGGCATGTTGCCGGATCCGCACGATTCCAATCCCAGCCCGACAGGGTGACCGCAACGGCGTGCCTCGCCGCCGCACGAGGATCGCGGTTGTAAGACTGCCCTCAAGGCTCGCCTGATTCCTCGTTGGGACTGGCCGCGTCGACATGCGGTCGATCGGACGCCGGCGAATGCCGATGGTGAGCGCCGGTCGGCAGCCGCGGGCCGGGAACCGCGGCCGGCGCTGCTGCGTTGCTGCCTCCCTCGCATTCGCGACCTTGGTCGCGCCTCTTTCCTATTCATCCGACCGGAGGGGCAAGGATGTGCCGCTGGATCGCCTATCGCGGAGAAACGACCGCGTTCGAGCACTATGTCACCGAGCCCGAGCATTCGCTGGTGACGCAGAGCATTCGTGCGCTTGAATCCACCGCAGGCACCAACGGCGATGGCTTTGGGCTCGGCTGGTATGGCGACCATCCCGAGCCGGGCCTGTATCGCGAGACGCGGCCTGCGTGGTCGGACGAGAATCTGCGCTATCTCTGCCGGCACCTGCACTCGCATCTGTTCTTCGCGCACGTCCGGGCAGCGACCGGCACCGCAGTGACGCGGCAGAACTGCCATCCCTTCGCCTGTGGTCGCTGGCTGTTCATGCATAACGGCTTCGTCGGCAGCTGGAACAGGCTGCGGCGCAAAGTCGAGGCCATGATTCCCGAGGCTTTATATCCGTCGCGGCTCGGCACGACGGATTCCGAGGCCGTGTTTCTCGCCATCGTCGGGGCCGGCATTGATCAGGATCCGATCGGCGCGACCTCCAAGGTGCTGCGAGACCTCTGTCAGCTCGTCAACGAGGATGGCTTGCGCGAGCATCTGCGCTTCACCTCGGCGCTGTCGAATGGCCACGATCTCTACGCGTTCCGCTTCGCCGCCAATGATCGTGCCAATTCGCTCTACTACCGCGAGGATGGCGATCAGGTGATCGCCGTCTCCGAGCCCTACGACAAGGAGCCGGACTGGATCGAAGTCCCGCCAGATCATCTGCTGGTCGCACGTGCGTCCAGACCCGCTGAAATCGTTCCGCTCTTTGTCGCAGGCGCGGTCGGCTTCGACGAGGAACGCAAGAGATCACAGAGGGTTATCGGAGGCATGTAGAAGAACGGAGTGATGTTCCGCGATGTGCGGCATTTGTGGTGAAATCAGACATGCCGGCCAGCCCGCGCTCGCGGCGCTCGGCCGGGTCAATGATGCGATGCAGGCGCGTGGTCCCGATGCCGCCGGGCTCTATGTCCAGGGCGGGATCGCGCTCGGCCATCGACGTCTCAGCATCCTCGATCTGTCCGCCGCCGCGCAGCAGCCGATGATTGATCCGGCGCTGGGGCTGGGCATTGCCTTCAACGGCTGCATCTATAACTTTCGCGAGCTGCGCACCGAGCTGCAAGCCAAGGGCTATGCATTCTTCTCCGACGGCGACACCGAAGTCATTCTCAAGGCCTATCATGCCTGGGGCAAGTCCTGCCTGCAGCGGTTCAAGGGCATGTTCGCCTTCGCGCTGTGGGAGCGCGACAGCGGGCGCGTCGTGATCGCGCGCGACCGGCTCGGCATCAAGCCGCTGTACTACACTGAAGGTCCCGGCTTCTTCCGCTTCGCCTCGTCTCTGCCGGCGCTGCTGGCGGGCGGCGGCGTCGATACGTCGCTGGATCGAAACGCACTGCATCACTTCTTCAGCTTCCACGCGGCCGTTCCGGCGCCGCGCACGATTCTCAACGGCGTGAAGAAGCTCGAGCCTGCGACATTGCTGACGATCGAGCCGGACGGGGGGCAGCGTCGTGAACGCTACTGGCAGTTCAGCGTCGGCGAGCTGCGCCCGACCGATCGCGCGATGAGCCAGGAGGAATGGTCGGATGCGGTGCTGGATGCGATGACGACGGCGGTCGACCGCCGCCGCGTCGCAGACGTGCCGGTCGGCGTGCTGCTGTCCGGCGGGCTCGATTCGTCGCTGCTGGTCGCGCTGTTGTCCAAGCTTGGCCACGAGGACATCCGCACCTTCTCGATCGGCTTCGACGCGGTCGGCGGGCATGGAGGCGACGAGTTCCGCTACTCCGACATCATCGCGCGGACGTTCGGCACCAATCACGAACAGATCAGGATCGGCGGCAACCGCGCCCTCGAGGCGCTGCCCAACGCGATCGGGGCGATGTCGGAGCCGATGGTCAGCCACGACACGGTCGCGTTCCATCTGTTGTCCTCAGAGGTCGCCAGGCGCGTCAAGGTCGTGCAGAGCGGCCAGGGCGCCGACGAGGTGTTCGGCGGCTACAGCTGGTATCCCGGCTTCCTCTCGGCAAACGACGCCGTCCAGCAATATCAGAACGCCTATTTCGATTGGAAGCACGCCGATCTGCAGCGGCTGCTCGCGCCAGACATGCTTGGCGACGACGTGAGCCTCGATCTGGTCGACCGCTTCTTCGCCGATCACGGCGGCGCCTCCGCCGTCGACAAGGTGCTGCAGATCGACACCGAGATCATGATGGTCGACGACCCCGTCAAGCGGGTCGACAACATGACGATGGCGTTCGGGCTGGAGGCCCGCGTGCCTTTCCTGGATCATGAGGTGGTCGAGCTTGCCGCGCGCATTCCGGCGGAGCTGAAGGTCCGGAATGGCGGTAAATACATTCTGAAGGAAGCAGCCCGACGCTGCGTTCCGGCGGAGGTGATCGATCGCCCCAAGGGCTATTTCCCGGTGCCGTCGCTGCGATATCTGCGCGGGCCGTTTCTGGACTATGTGCGCGATGTTTTGAGTGACGAGAAGGCGCGCACGCGCAGTCTCTATCGCCGCGAGTTCATCGATCACATGCTGCAGAACCCGGAGGCCGAGATGAGCCCGAAGGGACACTCGCGGCTTTGGCAGGCAGCCCTGCTGGAGGCCTGGCTGCAGACTCACGGTATTTGATTCCGACAGGATTGATCAGATGGGATTGGACCCGAAAATACTCGAGCGGCTGAGGCTCGGTCTGAGCGATGATGAGCGGCGGCTGGTCATCCGCTCCGCCACCGGCGGAGAGGACGTCACGGAATATTCCTTCGGCATCGAGGAGGAGTATTTCCTCGTCGATGCGAAGACGCTCGATGTCGCGATCCGCACCCCAGACGATCTGTTCGAGGCGGCGAACTGGTCGACCGGCGGGCAGGCCATGCGCGAGATGCTGCAGGCTCAGCTCGAGGTCGCGACCAATGTTCATGTCGACGTGGGCGACGCGCGCGAGGAGCTGAAATTCCTGCGGCGGGAGGTCGCCAGCGTCGCGAGTCAGTATGGCCTGACGATCCTCGCCTGCTCCACCCACCCGACCGCGACGTGGCGCAGCTCGCAGCCGACGCCGAAGCCGCGTTATGAGGAGATGATGGAGGATCTGCGCATCGTCGGCCAGCGCAACATGCTGTGCGGCATGCATGTGCATGTCCAGCTGCCGGATCCCGATCGCCGCTTTGCGGTGATGCGCGCCATGCTGCCCTATATCCCGGTGTTCATCGCGCTGTCGGCGTCCTCGCCGTTCTGGAATTCGCGCGAGACCGGGCTGAAGGGCTATCGGCTCGCCGTCTACGACGAGCTGCCGCGTACCGGCCTGCCCGAGCTGTTCACGTCGAAGAAGCAATACGACCGCTACATCGCGGCGCTCACCAAGTCCGGCGTGATGCCGGACGAGAGCCATGTGTGGTGGGCGATGCGACCGTCGCTGCGGCATCCGACCCTGGAATTGCGTGCCCCCGACGTCTGCACGGCCGTCGATGATGCCCTCGCGATCGCCTCGCTGTACCGCGCTCTGGCTCGGCATCTCTATCTCAATCCCGAGCTCGCCGACGCCGTCGGGAATGTCGAGCGCGCGATCGCCGTCGAGAACAAATGGCGGGCGCAGCGCTATGGCACCGACTGCCTGTTCGTGACCGAGGATGGTCCGGTGACCGGCCAGGAGGTCCTGAATCGGATGATCGCCGATATCGCTGAACATGCCGAAGCGCTGGGATGTCTCGCCGAGGTCGAGCGCTGCCGCACCATCATGCAGTTCGGCAGCTCGGCGGATTATCAGTTGCAGGCCTATCGCGAGTCCGGCGGGCGATTGTCGGCGGTGACACAGTGGATTGCGGCCGCGACCGTGTCGCGCGCCGAGCCGCCGCAGTCGCAGGCTTCGGTCGAGACAGCGCGGTAAGGCCGCTCAGCGCGATCGCGTCACGCGGCCATCGCGCGCGACGAGGCGGCCGTCCTTGTAGACGGAGCGTCCTTTGGGCACGGCGACGACCGCCTCCGGGACGTGCTCCGCATTCAGGGTGACGAAGTCGGCGCGCGCGCCGACACGCAGGCCGTACTCCGTGAGTCGCAACGCCTTGGCGCCGGCTTCGGTGACAAGGTCGAAAGCGACGCGCAGCTCGTCGTCGACATAGAAGCCGGAGCGATAGCCGACCATCATGGCGCGGTTCAACAGATCGCCGTCGCCATAGGGCCACCAGGAGTCGCGAATGTTGTCGTTGCCGCTGAACACGGTGACGCCGGCCGCGCGCAGCAGCGCAACGGGCGGGAAGGGGCGCGCGCCAGGGGCGTTGGTCATGATCGCAACACCTGATGTCGCCAGCACGTCGGCGATTGTCTTGAGCGGATCGGTCGGCAGGTCACCGAGCCCGTAAGCGTGGCTGACCGCGACGTGACCTTGCATGCCCAGGGCACGCGTGCGGGCGGCGATCTGCTCCAGCTCGAACAGGCCGAGCATGCCTGCATCGTGCAGGTGGATGTCGACGTCGACACCGTGCTTGTGTGCCGTGCCGAACACGACGTCGAGATGCTTCTCGACGTCGCGGTCGAAGCTTGCCGGATCGAGCCCGCCGACCACGTTTGCCCCGAGCTTGATCGCCTCGTCGAGCAGCTCCGGCGTGCCCGGGCTCTTGAGAATGCCGCTCTGGGGGAAGGCGACGAGCTGGATCTCGATCAGGTCGCGGTATTCCTCACGTACGCGCAGGATGGTCTCCAGCGATGTCAGTCCGACGGAGCCGTCGACCATCACGTGGCTGCGCATCCGGGTGGTGCCGTGGCCGATGCAGAGATCGAGCTGGTTGCGGGCGCGGACGTCCATCGGCGCGGCCGCCGCCATGTTCTGGGCCTGGAAGGTGACGCGCTCATGCACGTCGAAGCCGTTGGTGCAGGGCTTGTGCGGCTTCCAGACATCGCCATAGAAGCTGGTGTCGAGATGGATATGGCCCTCGACGAAGCCGGGCACGACCAAGGCGCCGCCGAGATCGATCACCTCGCGCGCCTCGGGCCGCGCCGTCTCGGCGAGCAGCCCGCTGATGCGGCCGTTGTCGACCGCGATCGCATGGCGCGCGCCGCGATCGAGCCGCGCATTGATGAACAGCTTGTCGACGGCCACGCAGAGCTCCTCCCAATCGGCCGGCGTCGGCCCGCATGTCGCGGTCCGACGCCAATGCGAGCATTTTCAATCAGGATCGGCTCCGGCCGCAAGCGCCGATGCCGATCAGGCTGCCATCACTTGCGGCAGTCCGGCAAGCCAATCCCGCGCCAGCGCCATATCCGCCTGCGACAGCTGATGTCCCGTCGGCAGCGTCGTGTGGGTCACATCGGCGCCGGCCTCGGTGAGCTGGCTGCACAGCTTCGCCGAATTGCTCGCGGGCACGATCGGATCAGACAGTCCCGACAGGATCAGCACCGGCTTGCGCGCAAGCTTGACGGCTGGCGGCTGGGCCAGCGGCACCATGGCGCGGAACAGCACCGCGCCGGCCAGCGCCTCCGGCTGCAGCAGGAGCAGCGCGGCGGCGATGTTGGCGCCGTTGGAGTAGCCGACCGCGATCGGCGCCGCGATGCCGTAGCGCTGCCGCGCCTCGCCGATGAAGGCGCCGAGCTCCAGTGCGCGGCGGCGGACATCGTCCTCGTCGAACACGCCTTCCGCCAGGCGGCGGAAGAAGCGCGGCATGCCATGTTCGAGCACCTGCCCGCGCGGCGACAGCAGCGCGGCGCCGGGCGACAAGGTGGCGCCGAGCGGCAGCAGGTCGTTCTCGTCGCCGCCGGTGCCGTGCAGGAGCAGCAGCGGTGCTGCGCCTGCGTTGCTTCCGGGCTGGAAGCGGTGGGTGAAAGACAATGTGTCGGTCACGATGCGGCCTCCTCGAGGTTGGGCAGCACGCCCTCGATCTGTTTGCGGTGCGATTCGAGAAACGCGGGCAGCTTCAGATTGCGCCCGAGCTCGGCGACCGGCTCGTCGACCGCGAAGCCCGGGATGTCGGTCGCGATCTCGAACAGCACGCCGCCCGGTTCGCGGAAGTAGATCGAGCGGAAGTAGTTGCGGTCCTTCTGCTCGGTCGGATGCAGGCCGTGGCGGTCGACCAGCTTTTGCGCCATCACGCCCTGCTCGGCATCATCGGCCGCGCGGAAGGCGATGTGATGCACGGAGCCGGCGCCTTGCGCACCGCGCAGAAAGCCCTTGGCTTCGTAGATGTCGACCACGCTGCCCTGCGCATCGCCCGGCGCCTTGAAGCGGATCACCGAGCCTTCGCGGCCGGCTTCCGCGAAGCCGAACACGTCGGTGAGCACGGCCGCGGTCTTCTCGGCGGAATCGAGCAGCAGGGTGACGCCATGGAAGCCGCGGATCGCATGCTCGGCCGGGATGTCGCCATTGCTGTAGCCGGGCTCGTTTTCCGCGCCGGGCACGCCGACCAGCGCCAGCGCCATGCCGTCGGGATCGGTGAACGGCAGCACCGACTCGCCGAAGCGCTTCTCCAGCGCTTCATAGGCGATGCCCTTCTCGGTGAGGCGCTGCGTCCAGTAGCCGAGCGAGCGCTGCGGCACCCGGAACGCGGTCTGGTGCGTTTCGCCGACGCCGCGGCGGCCGGGCCGCACGCCGGCCCAGGGGAAGAAGGTCAGGATGGTGCCGGGGCGGCCGGTCTCGTCGCCGTAGTAGAAATGGTAGGTGCCGGGATCGTCGAAATTGACGGTCTTCTTGACGAAGCGCAGGCCGAGGTCGCGGGTGTAGAAGCCGAAATTGCGGATCGGGTCGCCGGCGATCGCGGTGACGTGGTGCAGTCCGGGCATGTGGGTCTCCTGTCTGTTGGCCCCGGTCGGAGCCGTCGAATGTCTGGACGCCATATTGGTCTGCTTTGGTTTGGAGACAATCCGTGCTCTTGTGACGTCTCTGTCTACGATTTGGCGACAATGCCCGCCTGGAGACCATGGACAAGCTCAGCAGCCTCAGGGCCTTCGTGAAGGTGGTCGAAAGCGGCAGCTTCGCCGAGGCGGGCCGGCAGCTGCGGCTGTCGCGCTCGGCGATCTCGAAATATATCGGCGAGCTCGAGCAGAGCCTGGGCGTGCAGCTGATCGTTCGCACGACCCGGCATGCGAGCCCGACCGAGACCGGCCAGCGCTATTTCGAGCGCGCCGTCTCGATCCTGGCGGATCTCGATGCCGCCGATCAAGCCGTCAGCCAGTCGCAGGCGGCGCCGCGCGGGCTGCTCCGCATCAATGCCCCGATGTCGTTCGGCACTCTGCGCCTCGGGCCGGTCGTGGCCGACTTCATGAGCCGCTATCCCGAGTTGCAGCTGCAGATCGTGCTGAGCGACGATCTGCTCGATCCGGTGCAGGACGGCTTCGACGTCACGCTACGGATCGCGGAGCTGGAATCGTCGAGCCTGGTCGCGCGCCGGATCATGCCGGTCGACCGCGTCATCTGCGCCGCGCCGGCCTATCTTGCCCGGCACGGTACCCCAGAAAGCCCCGAAGATCTGCGCCGCCATACCTCGCTGACGTATGGTTTCCTGCTGACCGGCAATCAGTGGAAGCTCACCGGCCGCGACGGTGATCACTGGATCCAGCCGGCCTGGAGCCTGTGCGTCAACAATGCCGAGGTGCTGCGCGACGTCGCAACCAAGGGGCAAGGCATCGCGCTGATCCCGCACTTCATCGCGGCGGAGGCGCTGGCCAGCGGCGCCCTGACTGCGATCCTCGCCGACTACACCGCGCCGCCGCTCGCGCTCTACGCGATCTATCCGCCGACGCGGCACCTCTCGGTCAAGGTGCGGCTGTTCATCGACTTCCTGGTCGAGCGCTTCGGCCGGGCCCATCCGTGACCAGGCTTTGGGCTGGTGGTGACCGGCAAAACGCCTCGAAGCTTTAACCGGGCGCTGCTAGGCTTGGACGACAGCAGCAGGGGAGCAGGGATGGGCCGTCTCAGCACGCATATCTTGGACACGGTGAGGGGCAAGCCGGCCGCCGATGTCGCGATCGATCTCGATGGTCTTGGGCCGGGCGGCGCCTGGCGGCGGATCAAGCAGGTCCGGACCAATGCCGACGGGCGCACCGATGCGCCGGTACTGGCCGGCGAGGAGTTCGTGGCCGGAACCTACATGCTGACCTTCCACATGGGCGCGTACTTCAAGGCCCATGGTCTCGCCTCCGGCGATCCGCTGTTCCTCGACCTGATTCCGCTCCGCTTCACGGTCGCAGACGCCGCCGCGCACTACCATGTGCCGCTGCTCGCGACGCCCTGGAGCTACCAGACCTATCGCGGGAGCTGAGACGAATGAGTGCTGACTATCCGCGCGACATGGTGGGCTACGGCCGCATGCCGCCGCATCCGCGCTGGCCCGGCGATGCCCGTATCGCCGTGCAGTTCGTGATCAATTACGAGGAGGGCGGCGAGAACAACATTCTCCACGGCGATGCCGCCTCGGAAGCGTTCCTGTCCGAAATCGTCGGCGCGGCGCCTTGGCCGGGCCAGCGCCACATGAACATGGAGTCGATCTACGAGTTCGGCTCGCGCGCCGGCTTCTGGCGGCTGTGGCGGATGTTCACCGCGCGCAAGCTGCCGGTGACGGTGTTCGCGATCGCGACCGCGATGGCGCGCAACCCGGAGGCCGTGGCGGCGATGAAGGAGGCCAATTGGGAGATCGCCTCGCACGGCCTGAAGTGGATCGACTATCGCGATTTCTCCGAGGCCGACGAGCGCGCCCATATCGAGCAGGCGATCCGCCTGCACACCGAGCTGACCGGCGAGCGGCCGCTCGGCTTCTATCAGGGCCGGACCTCGGAGCACACGCTCGACATCGTCCTGAACGAGCAGGGCTTCGTCTACAGCGCCGACTCCTATGCCGACGAGCTGCCCTACTGGATCCAGGGACCACATGGCCCGCAGCTGATCGTGCCCTACACGCTCGACGCCAACGACATGCGTTTCGCCACCCCGCAAGGCTTCAATGCCGGCGATCAGTTCTTCGCCTATTTGAAGGACAGCTTTGATACGCTCTACGCCGAGGGCGCGGAGAGCCCGAAGATGATGTCGGTCGGGCTGCATTGCCGGCTCGTCGGCCGCCCGGGCCGTGCCGCAGCGCTGGCGCGCTTCCTCGACTACATCATGAGCCACGACAAGGTCTGGGTCGCGACCCGGCTGGACATCGCCCGGCACTGGATCCGGACGCATCCGCCGACCGGCGTCTGGCGTCCGTCGCAGATGTCGCGCGTGCTGTTCGTGGAGCGCTATGGCGACATCTTCGAGCATACGCCGGAGATTGCCGACCGCGCCTATCGTGCCGGCCTCACCGCCTTCGACGACGCTGCCGATGCACTGCACTCCACGTTGATGAACGTCGTCCGCGGCATGAGCCGCGACGAGAAGCTGAAGCTGATCCGCGCCCATCCCGAGCTCGCCGGCCGCGAGGCGCTGTCCGGCGAGATGACCAACGACTCCATCGGCGAGCAGGGCCGGCTCGGCTTCACCTCGTTATCGCGCGCCGAATTCGAGCGCGTCGCCGACATCAACCGCCGCTATCGCGACAAGTTCGGCATGCCGCTGATCGTCGCGCTCGCCCTGCACGCCGACCGCGCCTCCGTGATCGCCGAAATGGACCGCCGCATCAGCAACGATCTCGACACCGAGATTGCCAACGCCATCGACCAGATCGGCCACATCACCCGGGCAAGGCTGGCGAACAAGTTCGAGCAGGGGTGAGAGCGGCTGTCGCTATCCGCTACTGGGCTTCTGGATCCATCCTTGCAGGTGGCGCGTCCCCTCTCCTCGTTCTTCACGGGAGAGGGTTGGGGCGAGGTGCCGCGGCACGGGCGGCGCGAGTCGTTGAACCTTTACCCTCTCACCCGCATTGCATCTGACGACGGAATCCGACCTCTTCCGCGAACGGGGCGACGTAAACACCAAGTTCGCCCTACCGCCGTCGCATCTCGCCGTCTTGCTCCGCGGCCCCGCTTGCCATATCCGAAGAGGTCTCGCAGCGTCGTTTTGAGCGCTGCAATCGCGCCTTCCAACGGAGCCCCCCATGAGCGTGACCGCCGCCGGCATTTCCTCGATGGCTACCCGGCAGATCCTCGCCGAGCTCGCGGCCGCCTATGAGGAGGCGACCGGCGAGGTGATCACGATCGAGTCCGTCGGCGGCGTCGACGCTGCCAAGCGCATCCGTGCCGGCGAGGCGTTCGACTTCGCGGTGCTCGCCTCGGATGCGTTGCAGAAGCTCGAGGCCGACGGCCATCTCGTGCCCGGCAGCATCATCGAGATCGCGGAATCGCCGATGGCGATGGCCGTGCGCGCGGGCCATCCGAAGCCCGATCCGCTCGACGAAGCCGCCGTGCGCAAGGCGATGGAGAGCGCCAGGGCAATCGGCATCTCCACCGGACCGAGCGGCACCCACGTGCAGAAGCTCGCCCGCGACTGGGGCCTCGAGAGCGACGGCGCCTCGCGCCTGGTCCAGGCCAAGCCGGGCATTCCCGTCGCAAAGCTGCTTGCCGACGGCGAGGTCGATGTCGGCTTCCAGCAGCTCAGCGAGATGCTCGGCGCCCCCGGCATCGACATCGTCGGCCTGCTGCCGGCCTCGCTGCAGCCGGGCACGGTGTTCGCCGCGGCGCTCTGCAAAGCCGGCGCGCACGGCGATGCCGCGCGCGCCTTCATCGAGTATCTTGTCTCGGATGAGACCGCCGAGACCAAGCGCCAGCACGGCATGACGCCGGTGTGAAGCGGAAGAGGGCTGCAATGGCCTCCAGCACGCCGCTGACTGCCAAGGCCCTGGAGCAGCTCGGGGCGCAGCGCCTCGCCGAGCTGCTGCTGGAGGTGGCCGAGCGCGACACGGCGATCAAGCGGCGCCTGAAGCTCGAGATCGCAACGCCGGCCAAGATCGCAACCGAGCTGCGCAAGCGGATGGCGCAGATCGCCCGCGCCACGACCTTTCTCGAGCGCAACAAGCTGCGTCCGCTCGCCGCCGACCTCGAAGCCTTGCGTGCCAGCATCGCGAAACAGGTTGCGGAGCACGATTCGCAAGCGGCGCTCGAGCTGATGTGGCAGTTCATGGATCTGGCGAACGGCGTTCTCGGCCGCTGTGACGACAGCGACGGGGTGCTTCACGACATCTTCTGCGCGGCCTGCGCCGATCTCGGCCCGTTGGCTGAGGCGGCCAAGGCCGATCCCATCGCCCTGGCCGACCGCGTCTTCGACGCCCTCGACCACAACGCCTACGCACAATATGGCGATCTGATCGAGACGGTGGCCCCGGCGCTCGGCGAGCGCGGGCTTGCTCATCTCAAGCAGCGCTTCATCGAATTCGCCAAGACACCGGTCCAGCGACCCTCGCAGACCCAGCGCAGGGCCGCGGGGTGGGGAAGCAGCGATTCCCGCTATGAGCAGGAGGCGGAGCAGCGCCGCCGCACCAGCAATGCCCGTTCGGCGCTGCTGGCCATCGCGGACGCGACCCATGACGTCGACCTCTACATCGCGCAATTCGACGAGGAGGAGAGCAGGCGGTCGGAGATCGCAGCCTATATCGCCCTGCGGCTGCTCGCTGCGGCGCGGGCCACGGAGGCGCTGCAGGTCCTCGACGCCGCCGAGCTCCGCAATCCAAGCCGGCCCGATCCGGACTGGGAGGAGGCGCGCATCCAGGTGCTCGACGGCCTCGGGCGCAATGAGGAGGCGCAGGCGGCACGCTGGGCCTGCTTTGCGCGCAGCCTCGACGCACGACAGCTGCGCGCCCATCTCAAGCGGCTGCCCGACTTCGACGACGTCGAGGCCGAACGGCGCGCGCTCGACCATGTCGAACAGTTCCCGCGGTTGATAGGGGCGCTTGACTTCCTGATCCGCTGGCCGGCGCTGGATCGCGCCGCGAGGCTTGTGCTGGCGCGCAGCCGCGAGCTGAACGGCGAGGCCTATCACGTGCTTGCGCCGGCCGCGGATGCGCTCGCCGGCAAGCATCCGCTCGTGGCCACGCTGCTGCTGCGCGCGATGATCGACGACACCCTGCAGGGCAGCCGCACCAGCCGCTATCGCCATGCTGCCCGGCATCTGCTCGAATGCGGCAGCCTCGCCGCGGTCATCGCGGACTTCGGTGCCTTCGAGCCGCATGCGGCCTATCTCGCGCGCCTGAAGTTCGAGCATGTGCGCAAGGCGAGCTTCTGGGACCTGATGAGTTGACGCGGAACGATCAATCGCGCGATGTCGCAGCGATTGATCGCGACATTCCTCGGTTCCCGCACGGTCGCCTTGGCCTGAAAAAATGCGGTCCGCTGTCGTCCCGGCGCTATCCCGCACGTCTTCCAGAAAGAGGCGGTAAGAACGGAGACGACCGATGAACGCATCGCATTATCGCTGGGTGATCGTAGCGGCCGGGGGCGTGCTCGGCTGCGTCGCCGTCGGCGGCCTGTTCTCGCTGCCGGTGTTCCTCAAGCCGATGGCCGCCGCGACCGGCTGGTCGGTCGCCGGCATCTCCAGCGCGCTGACGATCGGCTTTCTCGCGATGGCCTGCACCAGCATGGCCTGGGGCACGCTGTCCGACCGCATCGGCCCGCGTCCGGTGCTGCTGATCGGCTCGACCCTGCTTGCGTTGAGCCTTCTGTTGGCGAGCCTGACATCGTCGTTGATCGTGTTCCAACTGCTGTTCGGTCTGATCGCGGGCGTCGCGACCGCGGCGATCTTCCCGCCGGTCATGGCGACCGTCACCGGCTGGTTCGACACCCATCGCAGCCTCGCGGTCTCCCTGGTGTCGGCCGGCATGGGCGTGGCGCCGATGACGATGTCGCCGCTCGCGGCGTGGCTCGTCTCCAGCTACGACTGGCGGACCGCGATGCAATTCATCGCCGCGATCGTGGCCGCGATCATGATCCCCACGTCGTTGCTCGTGGGACGCCCGCCATCGTCAGCGCCCGGCGATGCCGTCACGTCGGGACCCGCCGCCGGGCCGCCCGAGATGACGCGATCGGCGGCGCTGCGCTCGCCGCAGTTCCTGATCCTGCTCGCCACCAACTTCTTCTGCTGCGCCACTCATTCGGGCCCGATCATCCACACCGTCAGCTACGCCGTGACCTGCGGCATCCCGCTGATGGCGGCGGTGACGATCTACAGCGTCGAGGGCCTCGCCGGCCTCGGCGGCCGCATCGCCTTTGGCCTGCTCGGCGACCGCTTCGGCGCCAAGCGCGTGCTCGTGCTCGGCCTGCTGGCGCAAGCCTTCGGCGCGCTCGCCTATGTCGCCGTGCGCGATCTCGCGGCGTTCTACACCGTCGCCGCCATCTTCGGCTTCCTCTATGCCGGCACCATGCCGCTCTACGCGTCGATCGCGCGTGACAACTTTCCGCAGAGCATCATGGGCACGGTGATCGGCGGCACAGCGATGGCCGGCAGCCTCGGCATGGCGACCGGCCCGCTCGCCGGCGGCCTGATCTACGACAGCTTTGCCAGCTACACATGGCTCTATGTCGGCTCCTGGGTGATGGGCCTCGGCGCGGTCCTGATGATGATGACGTTCAGGCCGTTCCCGAAAACACCGCCGGCAGTGGCCTCGGCGCAGGCCATGGCGTGAACGTGCTGCGAAGCAGCAATCACCCGTTGCGCCGCTGGTGACAGAGTTTCGTTCCTAATGAGTAGCTCTGGAGACCACACCAACGCTTGATCGGTAATCCGGAACTCGGTCGTCATCAGCGGGTTGGGCGTGCGTGTCGTTTCAACCCGATGGAGATCGGATCCATGAAGAAGACTCAGCTCGCCCTTGCCACTCTCGTCGCCGTCAGCTTCGCGGCGGCGCCGTTCGCGGCCGAAGCCAAGCACCACAAGAAGCACCACTCGTCGATGTCGACGAACTCCTCCCAGACCACCGGCGCCAACATGCAGCCCGGCAGCAGCAACATGAAGTCCGGCCGCGACTCCACCTCGTCGAGCCAGGGCAATGTCGGCCCGGGCACGAACCAGGCGGGAAGCATGGGGAAGTAATCTGGCACATCACCCATCGGACGTAGCGCCGGGAACATCTGGTCCTGGGTTTTCCCGGCGCACGCGGACATAGCCGTGCGAGGCTCTAAATCAATCAATATACCAGCAGTCCAAAAGAGCTACATGAAACTATCCCAAGTTGAGGGAGAAAGGCGTTCTGCCGCAGTCGTGCTTCGCTAAGCCTCGGCGGCCAATGTCTCTTCTTTGCCGTGCTACTCCGCGAGGGCGAGTTCGCGAGCTTCGTCAGCAAACGCCTGCTGCTTCACAAAATCATGAAGTCTTTCCGACGCTTTTATACCGCCCGATCTGGGCGCATTCTCCCACCGTGCGATAGCAATATCGGGTCGATAGTCCTGCTCGAATCCGAATACAGCGTTGAGCCAATTGCGAACATCCAGTGAAACGCGACCGGGCGCGGATCTGATGCTTGCGATACTGCTCGCCTTCATATCTCGCGTCCACGAACATTCTTCAAGCCAGTGGACTGCAAGAAATCTCAATCCGGGATCCGATATTTGCTTAAGGGATCTTGGGCATTGTTCGAGCAGAATGCCTCGTGGTTCATCTAGGTCTTTCTGCAAGCAGGCGCGCGCGGCGGCGTACAAAACAAACGAGCGCCACTGAGCCAAATCGTCGAGTGCACTTGGCTCCGACAAGAGGCGTGCCGCGACCAAATCCATGGCCGAGATCACATCTGCGCCGGGCTGCTCTGCCAGATATAGGCAGCACACCAGCGTCTTAGCCCATGTGTCGATGTCAATTAACTGTGCTAGATTTGTCTTTACGAGTACCCGCAAGAGATGGCGCGCCACGTTCCATCTGCCTGCGTTCTCAAGTTGGATAATCAGAGCAGGAAAAAATTCGAGATCTAGAGGCTGACGCCGCATGATCCTGCGTTCAAGAGCATTGATATCAATGCAAGCAGCAATGTTAGTGAGGCGCGATCCTGTGCCCCCCTTGCAATCCTCTATCCTGTCGAGCGCTGCAGCCAGCCGCATCAGTTCGGAGAGTGCCGCAGCAGAGCGAAGCGAGCCAATAATGTCTGACCTGCTCCAAACAGCCTCGAAGGGCTTCGATAAGTGTTCGATTGGACGATAGCCAAATCGTATTAATAGGCGGGCCACCATCGCAAATGTTCGTGGATTCTGAATAAACTGAATCTCATCTTTTATGACTCGTGCCCGACTCTCGGCTTCCATAAAAATCGCAAGCAAGTGTCGGCCAACTCCAGGCAGCACAGCGTCGGCACTGACCAACAAGCGAACTACTTGACCGGGCGACCGCTCGAGGCGACGGATCTTGTCTGCTAGAATCCCCTTGCCGCGTGCGGGCGAGAAAACTCGCGCGCTGCGTAGAGTGGCTCGAGCGAGACCGGAATGCAGGAGCCTCAACTGGTCGAGCAATGCTGCCGTATCCTCCGCGTCTCCCTTACCTAAAAATACCCCGCGCCATCTAACGCTCTGGAGCGTATGAGCCATCCTTGTAGCTTGTTTACTGTCGTTGACGAGTCGTTCATCTTTCTCTTCGGGTAACGCGGGTCTCCGACGAGCAGCCGCTGCCTCAACAATCTCGGCTCCCGCTAGACCATCTCCAGAGCGCCTAAGAGTAGCGTCGATAGCGCGAAGAGCAGTTACGACCATGTCGGGACGGCCACGTCGTTCCAGCCCATGAAGAAGCTCCTCCAAGCGCGGGTCAGCCCGTATTCTCTGTGAGAACAACTCCGCTAGTCCTCGCTCACGACAGTCCAGTAGAGCGAGTCCATGGAGCGCGGCAGCAATTTCAGGATCTGAGGCGCTCAGCATTGCCTCAAGTATACGCTCGCTATGTCGTTCGATAACTTCCTGAATACGTTTGCGTGCCTCGGTTCCAAATTTGGGGTCGCGGCATATACGAAATGCCAAGCGAGCTGCCCATGGTTGAAACCCGATCTCAATCGCTCGACCGAGGTGCTCGACTACTTTAGGAAGGAGTTCCGAAAAATAGGGATGCTGCGCGAGCAGTAACCCTTCTGTAAGATAGAATAGAATTGCAGATCGATTCTCGAATTGGAACTGGGCCTCGAAGAAATCCTTGTTGACCTGGTTGATCAGTTGTTCGGCAAAATTGGCATCTTGATTACGAAATAGACCGTCGATCTTTGTCGCGGCAATAATGAGTCGGCCGGCATTTCGTCCATCTCGCTGTGCGCGGATCACTTTTGCAAACGCTCGCGCTCTTTTGGAGTTCGGAATTGCCTTCTGACCAGGCTTTAGTTCGGATCCCAAGTAGAACAGGTCGAAGGCGCTTTCTAGGTGCCATCTGGAGAGGGCAGCGGCGAGGTTGGCAATAGCTCCAGCGTCGTGCCGAGGGTCAAGAACAAGACGATCAAATGGATTGAAGTCGTTGAGGTATTTTATGAAATAGCCGGGTCGCTCGCGATATATTCCCTCAAATCCTGCAATTAGGTCGTTCATATTTGAAGTTGGGAGGACGAGAGAAATTCGTCTGTTAAGTTCTCCATGATGCGCCGGCCAATCCTGTGATATCAGGCCTAGCCGGAGCCTTAGCCGCTCCAATTGGCACTCTTGTAATAGAGAGCGGCCTGGTAAATCACGAGGAGCGCTGTCGATTAAGTTTCGAGCCCAGCCACGGACGGCCCTATCGTCTCCCTCTGGACCATCGAGGATCAAGCGCAGCCTGGCTGCAATGTCCACTATCCTAAAAACATAGGTGGCATCCACATCGCCGCCGTCTATAGCATCGTCGAGTATATCGTTCATGATGCCAGGTATCTTGAGATCGACTTCGGCGTCACGAAATGAGAGAAGGCAGCCGATTAGAGCCACTCGTTCCCTTCGAACCGTTTCGTCGCGCAGCAATCTCGCAAATGTAGTCGGAATGTCGGTCTTGATGTCAGACCAGACTTTTTCGAGTGCTGAAGCTTGTCCCCTCTCATCAAAGTCGCGGCCGATCAGTCCGCGGTTCCGGTGCAAGACTTCGAGACAGGCTCGGAGATCGGAGCACGAGATGCGATCATTCTTCAGTTCTTCATGGCAGCGGATCATGATCCTCGCAAGAATTACGATTGCATCTTCAGTACGAAGATAAGTAGATATGGCTGAAAACAGGCTCAGCATCGAGGGTCGTCCCAGCGCGTCGTGCTGCGCAAGCGCGGTGATCCTATCCGAGCGCTCTTTGGTGTAGACGCCATTTAGTAGTGCGCTCGCGTGAGGATTGCTTGAAAGTCGCCAGCAAACATCAGCCAGGGCATCAATAAAATGCAATTCTTTGCTTTCCTCGGCAGAGTTTATTAGATAGTCAACTACACGTGAAATAGACCGGAGGCTTTCTGCGCGCGAGGGAGCCCGAGGCGATCGCCCGCTCGACGGAGGGTCAAGGATGTCTATCAATACCTTTGCTACATGACGCGAAGCAATTAGGATCCAACCATCTTCAATTGATGTAGATGAAATTATGTACGGAGAGATTGCCTCCTTTGCGGTCTGGTTGATGCCTTCGAGCAAACGCTCGGGGACGCCAATGCCCCAGTATGAGGCATAGGCGAGGTTCTTCAGGCGCTCGGGATCTGCACCCCTTAGTCCTTTGACCAAGTCAGTAATTCGAGCTTTTGGGTCATTTCCCGACGCAACGTCGACGAGCCAGCCGAGATCTCTGGACGCAACGGCCGCATCTATCGCGATCTGCCGGCCAAGATCCGCGTCCTGAGTGGCCAGCAGTCGGTTGGCGAACGTCCGAAGCGCTTCTGTGCCGGTGATAGCATTAAAGCTGAGGTCCTGGGTCATGTCCCAGTTACTGAAGTTATCGGCGCGCCTAACGATTAGGAAGGAGATGCAATGCCGGTCCGCGATGTACTCCAATTCTTCGCGAAGCTCTCGCAGTCGCTCGTCGTACTCGATGCCGTCGATGACCATCAAGCGGGGACGATCGGATCGCAGAAGGTCAATCTCTCTGGTCGTGAGTTGTAGCAACATTGCTGGGTCTGTCAGCGTTTGGATTGCTCCCGTCATCCGTCTTACAGAAAGGACGGCGACTTCCCATCCGCGCAACAAAAGTTGCGTGACGACCTCTTGTGCAATTCTTGTCTTGCCTGTCCGCGCCGGTGAGCTAAGAAAAAATATGCCAGGTCTTGCTTTTGCGCTGACCGGTCTGCGGTCGCGAGGAGATATTTCGACCTCGGAGCTAGAAAGAATAGCCTTGTAGATTGTTTCTGCTTGCTCGGTGGAAACTCGCTGAAAATCAAGATCGTTCGTTGTGCGCCAGCTTGGCCAAAAGCCCGCGTGATGAAGCCATTCGTGACGACGGCGATCAATGACTTCATCGAAGAGCGGCCCCCACATCAGCTTGGCGGCGTCCATCAAGCCTGCAGGAAGGTGGACGCGTACAACGCCCTCGGCGCTGGCATGTTCTCCCTGACCAGCGCATAGGAGGGCCGTCCGATAGCCGTCCTCTCGCACTGCCAGCGCTTTGCCTCGCTCTGTCGCCTCGTCCAGCGGTCGTAAGCTGTAAGTCTCGATAGCTCTATTTGGACCAGAGCGTTTGATCTCAAGCGCGCCGGAGGCCGCGTAAGGGCCCTGCGGAAGATCGAATGATTGGCGCAGGACTTCCAGGGCCACCGGGAGTGCGGCAGAACTGCCCGAGATCGTTGTCGGCGGAACGACTGCAAATAGTTCAAGGTCGACCGCGCGGTACTCATCGCTGCTAAGTCCGAGTTGCTCCAGCAGCGCTCGAGATGCTGCTAGACCGTTTTCCACGCCCTGACGGAAGCTTGCGTCTATCGGCTGCCAGTCTGGATCGATTTGGAGAAATCCTCCGGGGCGATCGACTCGGGCTGCCCTGTGTTCTTCATCGATACGGACGCCATCAACACGCTCTGTCGCTGATTCAAGTCGTGCACCGAGAAGCATTCCAGATGACGGTGTGCCAAATAGCGGCATTCCGCATAGCGGAATGTCGAAGCGCGAAAGTCGGGCAATGCTTTCGCTCAGGGAGGCCGTCCTCTTCAATCCCTGGGTGGTGTGGTCGAGGGAATCCGAGTCGAACTCACTCTGAAGGAGAGTCAACGTCAAGTTCTGCTCTCGCAGAGCGGCGCGTTCGTCGCGCGCAGCAAGGTGAAAGATGCGCCTGCCGCGATCCTCAAAACGTTTCCAAGGTTGGGCACGGTTGTCGATCACGTTCTCTAGGGACGGAGATCGATCTCTCAATTCGAGATATAGATACAGTAAGAACTGATTTCCGCCGCTGGCGCGATTTGCCCAAGAAGAGGCGTTCTGGTTGAGTTCGTGGCACAATTGCAGAACGGCGGTCTTGAGTGTGCCGTCGTTAATTCTATTTGGTTCGTCGAGTGTCGCCGCAAGATTGTAAAAAGATGTACTAGAAGAAGGTTCGCTGCGATTGATGAGCCAACTTGGCAGACCATAGAGGCATGCGCCGACTGTACGTTCTATGTCCCCGACGGTGTCTATGAGAGAAATGAGTATTTGACGCAGTGTTGCGGTCCAGATCTCGTTATATCTAAAGCCGTCACTCCGACAGTCTTGTGGTCGATTGGCCCAGGCTGTCTCCAGAGCAACCAACGTGCTGAGTACGATGTCTCTTTGCGTGAAATCTAGCGTTCGTCGTGGTCGATGCCGCTCCAATGTCCGCAAGTACGCGTTCTTCAAGTTTAAGAGTTTAGCTTTCAAATCTGGAACAAGATCTTGGTCTACCGCTGAGAGCAGAGCGTCTAATCGATGCGCGCGATATGCATGGTCGAGGACTGACGTCCAGATGTTCTGTGCGGAGCTGTCAAAATTGATCAATGTGGTATCGAGCCTCGCGTCGGAAGCGATGCGTCGACAATCCCCCTTTTCAGGGTATAACCGGGCGAGAAATTTGCGAAGATTGATTATTGCTTCCATTTGAAATGCCCGTCGTCATAGTGTGGCGAGACCCGCCACGACGCGATCGATCAAAATTCCTTCGTTTCGCAGATAAGTATTGTTCGAGGATGCGTTCGAAGTCAGAGAGGCGTGGTGAACTGCAACCACGTTCCAGTCTCTGTCAAATACAGGCGATCCAGATGAACCCGGCAACGTGTCGGTTAAATACTGCAGACGTCCGCCGCCGACGTAAACAACGACGTTTGCGAGACAGGAGACCTGCTTTGGTCCGCCGCCGGGGTGTTGGATGATGTTGACTCGATCGCCCGTCGCGGGCACTGCGCTCTGGGTTACTGAGAGTGATCCCCATATTGCGTTGGGATTGCCTGCAATTCGGACTGCTGTCCAATCGTCCTCAACTGAGGTGCAAAACATGTCGTCTGGAATAAGGTTGTATTCGTCAACGGGATTGTCCATGCCGTTGGGCGATTTCTGGTAGTTGAACTGAACGATTGCGCTGCGTGTTAACTCGACGCTCGGTAGGACGTGATTGTTGGTGATGATGACGTTGTGGGACGTCAGAAAGCCTGATCCAGAGCTTCCGTTGGGTAGCCGGATTCTCGCGACCGCTCGTGCGCGTATCGTGCCGATTTCGAGATAGCTCACTGGTACCAACGTGCTTTGGGTACCAATGATCTGCTCGATCTTCAAGTTATCGTCTGATCCTTTCCAGTCTACCTTCGGCTCGCGGAACCCCGGTGGAATATGGCCGTCGCGCGCGAGACGAAGTTCTTCCACGGACGGATTATCCGTTGTGGCAATGTCTAGAAGGGACTCGATCTTGTTGCGGGGGCCCGCATACTCGAGAATAGAGTGCCAGCGGTTGATTGCGGATCCCGAAAAGTCAATCTCGGCAGTATTCAAGTCTGCGTCGCGTGCGGCGCGTGCGGCGTCGGTCCTAGTGGGGTAGTAGATCGCGAACAGGCAACGCAATCGCCGAATCTCATCACTGGTCCAGGTCATCATGATCGGTCCCAAGGATTCCCGTCGAACCCAAGTTCGTTGGTAAAAGACCAGCAGTAGTATGAGCAATCAAACACAACTTGGCTAGAGATGCGTGGCTCGCCGCAGCCTCTCAGAGGTATTCCTACACCGAACAATGTCGAACGGAGGTGTCTAAGTGCCTTCGTGTCACTCAGGTTCGGTATTGATGGGACGGTCGAAGCCGTCACGGCGAACAGCGTGAGCAATGGTGCCCCTGGCCGGCAAATCGTTAAACGCGTAACCATTTGAAGTCAAATGGATTTTCGTTGTCAGTGGCTGGCTGATACCAACAGGAATACCAGCAAAACGCCGTACTGCACTTGCTGGCAAAAAAAACTGCAGGCGCCTCGGCAAATGGAGGCCCGGCCCAGCTCTGGCACGCTTCACCAAACGTCATTGCGTCAACATCCGCTCATGCACTCCGGATTTTCACGTTCGGGCGCGATCATCCCCTGACAGCTGTCCGGACGTCCAGCCAAACTCACGGCGTGCTTTAGGCGCTACGATACTGAGCGACCGAGGCGAGATCGGGCACGAGGCCGATCCCGGGTTCTTCGCCCAAAGCAACCGTTCCCTCGGTGACCCGGGCCACGGGACCGCAGAACTGGTCCCGAAGTGGATTGTCATTGGCATCGACTTCCAGCCATCCTCCGCCGCCCATACCGGCCAGCAGATGAGCGGATGCAAGCAGTCCGACGCCGCCGCCGAGATAGTGAGGGCAGAACGTCTTCCCTGACTTGATAATGTTGCGGGCGAGGTTCGCACAGGTGCTGATGCCGCCCCATTTTGCGATGTCCGGCTGCACGACGCCCAGAACGTCCTCAGCCAAGACCCGGTCAAATCCGCCGACGCTCGCGATGTTCTCGCCGGCGGCGAGAGGCATTGGTGCGTGTGCGCGCAACCTGCGCCACTCGTCGCGCGGTCGATCGGCTCGGATCGGCTCCTCGAGCCAGCGCAACTCGAATGCGGCAAGACGCGGCAGCATGGTCAGCGCGTGCTCGGTCGACCAAGCCTGGTTGGCGTCCGCAGCGAGCATGCCGCTTCCCGCGATCGTGCGCAGTGCGGCCAAATTTGCAATATCAATGTCGGCACCGAAGCCGACCTTCAGCTTCAACGCTCGATGACCGCGCTTCAGCGCGGCTTCCGCCGTTTGCGCAGCGCCGCCGGGATTGATACCGCTGGCATAGACCTTGATCCTGTTCGCACTCCCCCCGAGCAACCGCCACAAAGGCTGGCGTCGGCGTCGGGCAACGAGATCCCAGAGCGCGAGATCGACACCCGCTATCGCTTGAGCGAACGGGCCGGGCTCGCCACACTGCAGCGCCAACACTTCGGTCCCTTTTGTCAGCTCATCGAACGCCTCGGAGGGGCCATCGAAGCTGCGTCCGGCAATGCCAGGCGCAATCACCTCATTGACAAGGCGCGAGCGGTGTTCAGCTCCCGGCGCCGGGAAATTCGACCATGTTTCCCCCCAGCCCTCGATCCCGTCCTCATCGATAACGCGAACAAAGACGGCCGGCCGGTCGCCCATTCGACCGAACGACGTTACAACCGGTTTCGCCAAAGGATAGCGAAAGCAAGAAGCTTCGATCGAACGAATGGTAAATCGGTCAGTCGTCATGCTGGAACTTTCAGTCGCAACGGATGCACGACACTGACAAATCACAGGTGCCGAGCGCAAGCCGTCAGCCTGCCCATGGGCCGGGCGCGATGCCAGTTTGGAACGCGCTCTCCGGCGCGAGGTGGCGATCACCGGGGGCTCTGCTGCGGAGCTTCAGAGGCTGATTGCTCGTCTCGCCCGGTGCGTTTGTTGACGATAACGGTCAACTCAAATGCGCCGAGCTCTGATGCTCAAGTGGCGGCCCAGAGGCAAGCAGCGAGCGGTTTACTCAAGCGCATTGTGGGCGATCGCCGGCACGAACCGCGCATCATCGGGTTCATGCGAAGACCAACGGCGGAAGAACAGCGGGCCGACAAGGCCGGCGACGATGTCGCCCGTTGCTCTGGCTCGCTCGGTCACTGATTCGAACGGTGCCATGAAGCTACGGTGCATCTCATCTGCACCGCGGCGATTTATGGGTACGCTCGGCCGCGTCGAGGTCGAAGCGTAAGCCCTGTTTCGTCGAAGTCGGTTCCGGGCGTGAGTCCTAGTTCGGGAACTGGTAAGCGATGGCATGGGTACTGCTGGATAGCGTTCATCAGGTGATGAACAAAACATCCCCCGCCGTGCTAGGGTCGTGGTGCGTTCAGATGGTAGAGAAGCTGCGACCATTGGATTCCGCCGAGACACGCGCGACAATCGTTGGCAACGAGCTGTATTTGACAGACCCGAATGGCCGTGACTCACAGTTGCGGAAGGGAAATTGCTTCGTCATGTTCGAAAGCGTCGAGTTGGTTGTTCGGTCACTCGCGCAGTGGCCGACCGGCCGAGACGAGCCGCAAGGTGAGCCGACCTTTCGCACTGCGATCTCGGCAACTCTCAAGCCAACTCGGCATCATCTCTTTGCATTCAAGGGCGAGACATTTCTCGGTCCAGTGAATGCCGCCACACTGTTGCGTGAGAGCGGTAGCAGAACTCTCTCGTCAGCAAACCTCTTCGAGCCGGGTGAGGGTGGGGCGGATCAACTGACGCTCGTTCTGACGTGCCAACTTGTTGAGCTGCACTTCAGGGAGCTATTCCACCCAATATGGTTGCGGCAGTCCAAATCGATATTAGACGCATTTCTTTACGTTGAAGAGTACGAGTCGGCAGCCAGCCATGCTGGCCCTCCTACGGGTGCCTTGTTTGCACTTCGCTGAGCTTCGGACCGACCTTGCTAGTCTGCAAATTGGGTTAGTTATCACTGAGCTCTGAGTTGGCTTCCGCTACAACAACTGCCATCGGCCGACGCTCTCGGCCATATTGGTGGGTCGCCTTTGGCACACCGTTTCGTCCTGGATCAGGATGGATCGGAAGCGAGTGTTGCGTCACGGGGCACTGCTATGGTCCGGCTAGCCTGCGGTATGTCACATGCGCTGTCGCGAAGGGAAGCCCCGCCCGGCCGGCGGTTCCGCGAACGATACATGCGTTGTCGTCGATGAGATAAAACCAGTCATCAAAGTTCAGCTTGGTCGTCTTCCCGTCGGACTGCGGTGTCTCCCTCGTGTAACGCCAATGAAATGCGCAACCAGCCTGGTCGCCTTCCGCTTCCCCCTCGAGGTGTGGCTCTGAACCGTTATACTTGCCGGGACCAAGCTTTTTGATCGCCCAGTTGAGCGTGTCCTCGTGTCCATCATCGAAACGGTAGGTCTCAACGAACTGAACAACCTGCTTCGCTTCGTCCCATTGGCCCTCCGCCGTGATCGTTGCCCGTTTCAATAGACCGCCAATCAGGCTTTCGAGCACAGCCCATCCTTCCAGCCGCCCGTGGAAGAAGCGCTCTGGTAGGAAGACCGGGCTCATACCCTCGAACTGCTTAATGGACATCGGATCTCCCTCGCAATTTGCATTAACTAGGCAGCAGATGGCAGGTTCCGTCACGCTCAGCCCGCAAGGCGGCGCCTGCGTGGGTCGCTTCAAATCACTCCGCCGGTCGACCGGGCGGGCTGTCTCGCTGCGGTACATGTTCGCGTAAGTGAAGCGACGTGCACCGCCTTCAAGACCGGAACGTGTGCGCCTGATGCAGAATCGGGCCGACCCGCTCGATCGGCTTCGTGGGGGAGGCCCCGCCGCTGCAAAAGCGGGCTTAGATCATTGCTCGTGATTCAACACGAGGCAGCGAGGCGTGATACTCGTCGATGCTGTCGAGGTCGATGAGTGTCTTGCCCCCCATCTTGTAAGCCTTGATCCGTTCGCGCGCGATCAGCTCATAAGCTTTCGTCTTCCCGAATCTGCCATAGCGGCATCCATCCTTGAACTCAACGAGCCGGCGCTGCCTGAAGTGGTCACTCTGAGTTGTGCTCATAGAAATGCTCGGGTTTTCTCGAATTCGTTGCGCGCCGGGGGAGTACCTACGGCTTTATTGCTCCAGGGCGGCCTCCCCGCTGAACACAGTCAAGATGCCACAAGCCGACCGGGGAAGAGATCTGGGGCCTTGGTGCGTGCTTTGGATAGAATGGCGAAGAATTGGGCTTGCGACGAGAAGTCTCGCCCTGCTTGGCATCGGGACCGATCGCAGATTCGTATGCAGCCTCAGTAACGCCTGGAACCTTAGGCCACTGGTGGAGTTTTCGTTACGGCGAGGTTTGCGTGGGCTGCAAACGCGAGCTTAGTTGAACCAACTATTGGATAGAACGGCCACGGGCGCGGCCGCCCGAGGAGGACGGTGTCTGTGGGGCTGCACGAAGAGATAAACCGGAGCTTTCTGGCTGGCGGAAGAGAGGCGGGCCGGCTCATTCGGACCTTCGATTGGTCGCAGACTTCACTCGGTCCGATCGAGCATTGGCCCCAGAGCCTGAGAACCGCTGCAACGATCCTCCTTCGATCGCCTGTGCCCATGGTGATTTTGTGGGGCGGCGAAGGGGTGATGCTCTACAATGACGCGTACTCGATGCTTGCCGGGGCACGCCATCCGAAGCTACTTGGCTCCAACGTTCGCGAAGGTTGGCCCGAGGTTGCTGACTTCAACGACAACGTCATGAAGGTCGGGCTGGCAGGCGGCACGTTACATTATAGCGACCAGGAGCTTACTCTGTTCAGGCATGGCCGGCCAGAGCAGGTCTTCATGAACCTCGACTACTCGCCTGTCGTTGACGAGAGCGGTGTCCCGGTCGGCGTGCTGGCCATTGTGGTCGAAACGACGGAACGAGTGCTCGCCGAGCGGCGTCGCGCGTCTTTGATCGCTCTGGACGAGAGCCTGCGAGATCTTCCCGAGGCTGCCGATCTATCGTTTGTCGCTTCCAAGATCCTGGGCGAGGCGCTGGGCGCCTGCCGGGCAGGTTATGGTGTGCTGGACGAACAGGTGCGCACGATCCACGTCGAGCGAAATTGGAGCGCGCCGGGTTTCTCGGACGTTGCCGGTCTCCATTATTTCGAGCGCTACGGCGCCTATTTCAACGAGCTTCTGCAGGGTCTGGTTGTCGCGAACTCGGATGTCACAAGCGACCCTCGTACCGCCCTTCATGCGTCTGCCTTCGAGGAGCTGGGGATTCGGGCCCACCTTGATGTGCCGGTGATCGAGGACGGTCGCGCGGTGGCGGAAATGTTCGTCCATTCCGCAGTACCCCGCGTGTGGACAGAGGAGGAGATCGCCTTCGTTGGGGATTTCACCAGACGGACCCGCGGTGCGATCGCGCGCCGGCAGGCTGAGCAGGCGCTCCGGGCCAGTGAGGCCCGGCTGGCCGCCGTCATCGACAGCCTCCCTGTGGGAGTGGGCATTTTTGGCTCCGATGGCTGTCTCAGCCTGTCGAATCCTGAAGCGCGTCGCTTCTTGCAGACCAACCGCATTCCTTCAAGAGATCCTGGATCAGCGTCCCGGTGGCGCGGTCGGTCAGCGGATGGAGGAGTGCTGAAGCCGGATGATTTCCCAGGCGCCCGCGCGATCCGTGGTGAGCGCGTCGTCCCTGGAGTGGAGGTCCTGTTTACAGACGACAAGGGGCGTGAAATCTGGACCACGGTCGCCGCCGTACCGATCAAGGATCGTGATGGCCGGGTCACTGCCTTCTCCCTGGCGATCAGCGACATCGACGCAGTCAAGCGCACGGGTATGGAGTTGCGCGAGAGCGAGGAGCGCTTTCGACAGCTGGCAGAAGCGGTCAATCAGGTCTTCTATGTCACCGACGTCGATGCCAATCGGCTTCTCTATCTCAGCCCGGCCTATGAGAGGGTCTGGGGGCGCCCCGCGTCCGAACTGCTCGCCGATCTGACGCTCTTTCTGAAGACTGTGCATCCGGAAGATCGAGAGCGTGTCGCCGCGATGGCTTCACGCCAAGCGGCTGGCGAGCCTTTTGAGATCGATTACCGTATCATTCGACCGGATGGCGAGGTCCGCTTCATCCGCGATCGCGCATTTCCCGTAAAGGCTGACGGCGTTCGCCGTTGCGCGGGTGTCGCTGATGATGTGACAGAGCGGCGGCAGGCAACCGCCTGGTTCGAGGGCGTCTTCAACTCGGATCTGATGGGTTTCACCATCTTCGACGCGCAGACAGGCGAGACACTGGCCATCAACGATCACTTTCTCGCCATGACTGGTTACAGCCGCCTGGACTTCGAGCAGGGGCGATGGGACTGGCGAGATATCACCGTGCCCGATCACCTGGCCAAGGATGAGGCTGCCATCGCCCAGGCGCGCGAGCGGGACTGGTGGGAGCCGTATGAGAAGGAGTATCGGCTGCGAGATGGTCGTCTGCTTCCGGTGCGGATCGCAAGTGCTCCGCTTCCGGGCGAACCAGGTCGGGTCGTGGTCTCGGTCGAGGATATTAGCCCGCGGCGCGCAGCCGAGAGGGCTCTGCGCGAGAGCGAGGCGCTGGCTCGTCAGAGGGCGGACGAAATCGCCGTCGTCTATGATGCCGCACCAATTGGGCTTTGCGTGTTCGATCGCGAGTTGCGCTACGTCCGCATCAATGAACGCCTTGCGGAGATCAACGGCAAGCCAGCAGCCGATCACATCGGTCGAACTGTCCGTGAAATGGTGCCGGCGCTCGAAGACCAATCGCTCAGCGCTTTGCGCCGAGTGCTGTCTGGCGAGGCAATTTTTGGCTCGGAGTTCGTTGGCGAGACCGCGGCCAAGCCGGGCGTCAAGCGAACGTGGAGAGAAAATTGGCTGCCGCTCCGGAACGCTGCCGCCGAGATCGTCGGCATTACCGTGTCCGCCGAGGAGATTACCGAGGCAAAGCGCGTGGAGGCAGAGCTGCGCGAACTGAACGCCACGCTCGAGCAACGCGTGGCGGAGCGGACCGCTGAGCGGCATCTGCTCGCCAGCATTGTCGACACCACAGAGGAGCAGATTCAAGCCTTGGGCCTTGACTATCGCTGGCTCGCCATCAACCCCGCATGCATCGATGCCTATCAGCGCCTGTACGGCGTTCGACCAAGCATCGGCGACAGTCTCCTTGATCTGCTTGCCCACAAGCCAGAGCATCTCGAGGCGGCAAAGGCGGTGTGGGCGCGCGCCTTGGCGGGTACGGCCTTCACGGCCTCCGCCGAGTGGGGCGACCCGGAGCTCGGCCGTCGCTCCTACGAGATGCGGTTCGAGATCCTGCGCGATGCGGGCGGCCGACAGATCGGCGCGTTTCTGACCGGGCGCGACGTGACAGAACGGCTTGAGGAGCAAAAGCGTCTTGCCCAGGCCGAAGAGGCACTGCGACAGTCGCAGAAGATGGAAGCGATGGGGCAGCTCACGGGAGGCGTTGCCCACGATTTCAACAACCTGCTGACACCCATTGTGGGAGCGCTCGATCTGCTGCAGCGCAGAGGCCTCGGTTCTGAACGCGAGCAGCGGCTTATTTCAGGCGCCATGCAGTCGGCAGAGCGCGCCAAGACGCTTGTCCAGCGTCTCCTGGCGTTTGCGCGGCGGCAGCCTTTGCAGGCGGTGTCGGTTGATGTTGGCGCTCTCGTGGTTGGCATGGCCGAACTCGTATCGAGCACCACCGGGCCACAGATCGAGGTCGCCGTCGACGTTGCCGGCGACCTGCCGGCTGCGAAAGCCGACCCCAACCAGCTCGAGATGGCACTCCTGAATCTGGCCGTGAATGCGCGAGACGCGATGCCGGGGGGTGGCACGTTGCGGATAAGCGCGAAAACGGCCAGTGTCGGACCGCGCAACGACCAGGCCCTGCGGCCGGGGGACTACGTCTGGCTGTCCGTCGCCGATACCGGCGTCGGCATGGACGAGGCGACAATTGCGCGCGCTGTCGAGCCGTTCTTCTCCACCAAAGGCATCGGCAAGGGCACAGGGCTTGGGCTGTCCATGGTGCATGGCCTGGCCTCGCAGCTCGGCGGCGCGCTCACGATCAGAAGCCGGCCGGGGCTCGGCACAAACATTGAGCTCTGGCTTCCGCGCAGCGACATGGCTCCAGAAACACGGCCTTCCTCACTTGATGCGCGGGCCCTTGCCGGACCTCGCGGCCACGCGCTCCTCGTGGATGATGAGGATCTGGTCCGCGCCAGCACGGCAGATATGTTGGAGCGCTTGGGCTTCTCCATCGTTGAGGCCTCCTCGGCTGAGGAGGCGCTCCGCGTTGTGCACCGGGGTGAACCAATCGATCTGCTCGTAACCGATCATCTGATGTCAGGGATGAGCGGCGTCGAATTGGCTCGCATTGTTCTTGCGGTTCGCCCTGGGGCGGGAGTTCTGATCATCTCGGGCTACGCGGAAACAGAAGGTCTTGCGCCTGATCTGCCCCGCTTGTCGAAGCCGTTCAAGAGCGACGAACTCGCCTCCGCGCTTGCGCATGTGCTTGGACCTGCATGACCACTTCTGATGAGGCTGCTGCTGCGATCCTTACGGCGCCGTGCTGAAAGGAATGGTGCCATCGGCTGCAGAAGAAGGCTTCATGGTGTCGCTCGCCGGAGGCACTCGCGTTAGGGGCTGCCGCTTCGCGGCATCGCTATCACTGCCCCAAACGCGGGTGCCTTGTTAACCGGTCTCGCGACCGCACTCGGTCCCGGGTCCCACTGCTGACGCGGTGGCCGCCATGCTGCCCCTCCTGCGGGTGCCTTCTTTGCCTTCGCTCCGCGACGGCGCAGTGACTCATGGGGGGCAGGACCTGGCTGCGTCGAGTGAGCAAAGCCGAACGTGCGCAATGGGGTACGATCGACACACAACCCGCGCTCCTCGGTTTCAGCACATTGAGTGCCGGTCATGTCGCGCTTCGTGCTACGAGTCTGCGGCGAGGTGAAGCTCTTGCTTGCCGCCATCCTTGTTGAACGCTTCGTTTCGTTGACAAGGTGGGGTTGGACGATCGACTGTTGCGCTTGATTGCTGCGGCCACATCCTGGGTGCCCTTCAGGATCCGAATCCGCTAGATGTCGTCAGATTCGCCGGGCTTTTCGCCTGGCGCCCTCAATGACGCGCGAGTCGTTATCTTTGCCCTCAGTCCTTCGCAATCCCCGCAGCTTGATGCAGCGGAAGACGACATCACCAAAACAGTCCCCCTCGACAAAGAAGCCGGTTCCGCGCAAAGCGATGCCGGCTGCGCCAAAGAAGCTGGCGGTCGCGCGACCTGCCATATCCTCCGCGTCGCCTCTGGGGCTCTTGGCGCTTCACTTGGTGACCGAGTGGCAAGAGGCTGGTCGGGGCGGCCTCGTGTTTCTCGCCGAGAATGAGCGCCGCGCCGAGCGGTTGGCCTCCATCATTCAGGTTATCGAGCCAGCGTGTGATGTGCTCGTCTATCCACGACTGAACACCTTGCCATTCGATCTGCTGGAGCCGTCGCGCGACATCGCCGGCAGGCGAAGCTCGGTTTTGAGACGCCTGGCGCGGCGGAAGACGCCCGTCCTGCTGATCACGACGGTCGAGGCGCTCATGGAGCGCCTGCCGCTGCCGTCGGGCTGGTCGGCAATCGGCATGCTGCTGCGGGTCGGCGAAACCTACTCCGAACCGCAATTCGAGGCTCAGTTTGCTGCGCTCGGATATGACCTGGACGACAGTCCGGATTATCCCGGCGGCGTGCTGTTTCACGGCAACACGTTCGAGATTTTCCCGGCCGGCGCGCGCGGCCCGTTCAGGGTCGAGCATTCGGGAGGGAGGATCAGGCGGATTGCCGCCTTCAATCCATTGAATCAGGAGGTGATCTCCGAGTTCAAGGAGCTCCATATCGATCCGATGTCCGAACAGCTGGCGTTCAAGGCGCGAGCTCGGAACAAGGCCAGCGTGTTCGATTATTGCGCGCGGGCGACGTGGATCGCCGATGCCGAGGTGCCCAAACACGCCGGCACGTGGCTGGGCACGATCGAGGACGCAGCTCCCCGCGCCGAACGTGATCGTGCCTATGTGAGCCGCCGCGAATGGGATCTGGCGGCCAAGAGAATCGATCTGCTGTTGCCGACGGCGCCATACCGAGCAACGCCGGAGTTCTACAAGGAGGCCATGCCCCGAAAGGCGCTGCGCGCCTTCATCGAGGAAGCCCGGCATGGCGACGCGCGTCTTGTGTTTGCTGCAGCGGTCGAGGCGGATTTGCGGCTCATGGCCGTGATGAGCGGCGTCAAAGCCGAGTGTGCCGCCGATTGGGCGGAGGCAACCGCGCGAGGCAGGCGGGAAGCAGCCTTGCTGGCCGGCTTCGACGCCGGCTTCGTCGTCCCAGGACGAAAGCCGATTATCGTCATCACCGCATCCGACGTTCTCGGCAGCAGGGCGCATCAGCCGCAGCCGGCGAACTGGGCCTGGTCACCGGGCTTTGAAGCCGTTGATCTGCCCGAGCTTGGATCGGTGGTCGTTCATCTGCAACGTGGATTGGCCCGGCTCGCCGGATTGCGCTTGATGGGAAGCGCCGGCCTATCTGCCCGTGAGATGGTTCGGCTGGTGTTCGCCGGGAATGATGCAGTGCTCGTGCCTGTTACGGAACTGGCTCTGATCTGGCCGTACGCGAACGAGCTCGGCGACACCTCACTCGACAAGGCCGATGGCAGCTCATGGCGGCCGCGGCGGGCCGCTGCTGAGACCGAGATCCATGTCGTCGCCAAGGAGCTCGCCAGGCAGATGAGCCAGCGCCGGCGGCGGCCGGCTCCGAAGCTCGTGCCGCGGCCGGCGAGCTACGAGACATTTGTCGCGCGATTTCCTTACTTCACCACGCCGGATCAGGCCAAGGCCATCCGCGAGGTGCTGGATGATCTTGCATCGGGCCACCCGATGGACCGGATCGTCTGCGGTGATGTCGGCTTTGGCAAGACGGAGGTGGCGTTGCGCGCCGCCGCGGCGACCGTCTTGGCCGGAAGGCAGGTCGCGATCATCGTCCCCACAACTGTGCTGGCGCGGCAGCATGTCGAGACGTTCCGCAAGCGCTTCGCTGCGCTCAGCATCGAGGTCAGAAATCTGTCGCGGGTCGCGGCGACCGCCGAGGCCCGCAAGGTACGAGAAGGGCTGAAAAGCGGCCAGCTCAAGGTCGTCGTCGGGACGCTTTCGCTGGCATCGAAGGAGGTCAAGTTTGCTGATCTCGGGCTGGTCATCATCGACGAGGAACAGCATTTCGGGGCAGCCGATAAGGCCTTGCTCTCGAGCCTCAACAAGAACGGTCACCGGCTCTGGATGAGTGCGACCCCCATCCCACGTACGCTTGCGGCCGGCTTGACGGGCTTGCGCGATCTCAGCGTCATTGCAACACCTCCAGTGCATCGGGTGCCGGTCGTGACCAAAGTGGCGCCCCTGTCGGACATCGCGATTGCCGCCGCCCTGGTTCGCGAGCATCGACGCAATGGCCAGAGCTTCGTGGTCTGCCCGAGGATTCAAGATCTGGATCCCATGCTCGCTCGGATCCACACACTGGCGCCTGAACTGCGGATCATCTCGCTTCACGGCAAGCTGTCTGCCGACGAGATCGACGAAAGGCTGATGGCGTTCGTCGAGGGCGAGGCGGACGTCTTGCTCGCGACCAACATCGTGGAGAGCGGTCTCGACATCCCGCGCGCCAACACCATCGTCGTCTGCTGGCCGGAAAGATTTGGCCTCGCACAATTGCATCAGCTTCGCGGCCGGGTTGGGCGCGGCGGCATCCGCGCATTTGCGCATTTCCTGACAGAGGGCAGCTCCGGCCGGTCGGAAAAGCGCCTGTCAGTCCTGGAAGAGCTCAACCGTCCTGGCGCAGGCTTTGCGATCAGCGCGCGCGATCTCGATCTCCGCGGCGGTGGCGACATGCTGTCGGATCGTCAGTCAGGTCACGTGCAGGTGTTTGGCCCGACTCTCTATGGCCATCTTCTCACCCTGGCTCTTGAGGGAGATCGAGACGGAATGTCGGCGCTGTGGATTCCGGAGCTGAACCTGCCGGTCGCGGAGCTGCTGCCCTCGGATTATGTGCAGTCCGAAGTGGTCAGGATCGAGATCTACGCTCGCGCCGCTCGGTGCCGGACCGATGATGAGCTGGAGGACCTTCGGGACGAAACCCAGCGCCGCTTCGGTACTCTGCCGCCGGCGGCCAGCAATTTTTTCGCGATTGCCGAGCTCAGGATACGTTGCAGAGAGCGCGGGATCATGCGCCTCGATGTCGGGCCAGAAGCGATTGCGGCAACTCTGCTGCCGGGACGGATCCGGCGGTCGTGCTCACGGCTGCTGCAGCGCGACGGCAATCGGGTCGTCTTTGCTGGACGAAGCAGCGAGCCTGTCTTGCAAAGAATCGAACAGTTCGTGGATCTTCTGGACGAATAGCAGGACACACCTCGTAAGTTTCTGGTGTCTGGTCTTGCCACATAGTGCTCTCGACGCTCTCACAACGGGCCAGCGAGGAGATCTTCACGAGGCGATCTCGCAGACTGTGCACCCATCTCCCGTGACCAGAGGATCGGATAGGTCAATCGAGTTTGATAATGGCACTCATGGGGCGGAAGCGGATCGTTGCATGATCGATGTCGCAGGGTGGATCAAGGCTTTAGGCCGAGAGAGTGAATAGCCCCGCTGGAAATGGCAGGAGCGATGGTCGGCCTGCCAGCAGGCCCTTCATGGCTGCAGCTGGACTTGTCCTTCGACCGAAAGAAGCGTCTGATGGCGCTCACGAAAGATGCTGAGGGCATGGTGATGGTCAATGCGCTCGTCGTCCGTGAGACTCATCTCCCGCAATCACCAAACGGGCGTGCGGCGCAATACGTTCGCATGTCGACGGACTATCAGCGCTACTCGATCCAGAATCAGGCTGCAGTCATTGCGGCCTATGCCCACGCCCACGGGCTTTCCATCGTCAAGACCTATGCGGATCATGGCGAGAGCGGTCTCAAGATCAAGAACAGGCCGGGACTTGCCAAGTTGATCGATGACGTCAGCAGCGGGCGGACCGGCTTTGACCACATCCTGGTCTATGACATCAGCCGCTGGGGTCGATTTCAGGACGTCGACGAGGCCGCGCATTACGAATTCATCTGCAAGCAGGCCGGCATCAAGGTCAGTTATTGCGCTGAGCAGTTCGATAATGATGGCAGCATGCTGTCCAATATCGTGAAGAACCTCAAGAGGGTGATGGCCGCGGAGTACAGCCGCGAGCTTTCGCAGAAGGTTCACGCCGGTTCATGCCGGTTTGCACGGATGGGCTTCAATCTGGGTGGCCAGACGATGTTCGGGCTCCAGCGCGTGCTCGTCGACGAAAGGCTGCAGCAGAAGAAGGTGTTGCTGAGGGGAGACCGAAAGTATCTGATGACTGATCACGTCCGGCTGAAGCCGGGCGATGTGAGCGATCGCGCGACGATCGCGTGGGTCTTCAGACGCTTTGTTCAGCTGCGGTCCGAAACGGCGATTGCCCGCGAGCTCAACGCGCGGGCCGTTCCGGCAGCCAACGGTCGGGTCTGGAATAGAGGGATGGTAGGCAGAATTCTGCGCAACGAGAATTATCTGGGAAACATCGTTTATAACCGCCGCTCTCGCAAGCTCGGTGGGATCTCGGTCTACAATCCGCCCGAAGAATGGGTCCGCGGCGAAGCCGCCCTCGAGCCAACTGTCGAACGCGATCTCTTCCAGCGGGTGCAGAAAATCATAGCGGAACGCCGCGTCGACCTGTCGGAAGAGGAGATGCTGCTTCGACTTCGACAGACACTGAAGAAAAAGGGATCGCTCAGTCCCTCGATCATCAATTCGACGGTGGGCCTGCCTTGCTGCAAGACCTACATGGATCATTTCGGCACTCTCAGACGAGCATATGAGCTGGTCGGGTTTACGCCAAGCCGGCGCTGCGACTATCTCGATGTCAGACGGACCTGGTCGGATCGCCTTCTGAAGCTGTCTTCGCGCGTCAGCGAGCAATTGAAGACGCGGGCTGCGATGAGCGTCCGCTTCGGCGAGGTGAAAGGACATGTCTATACGGCTCCGGAACATCATCTTGTTGTCGGCCCCAAGTGCCATCTCGTTTTTCGGATCGCCTTCTGGACGGGCGCCTCTCGGCGGGCATGCTCGCCATTTTGGACAGTGTCCTGCCGGCATCTGCCGGAGGGATGGATCATCGCGATCCGGCTCGGTGAGCACAACACGTCGATCCTCGATTATGTCGTTCTTCCGATCGTCGCCAATGCCAGCCTGACGATCAGATTCCAGGAGCAGGGGCGCCTGGACCATGGCGTCTTGTACTTCAAGACGGAAGCAGGTCTAGCCCGCGCGGTGGCCCGTCTCGTCACCAGGCGAGACCATACCGGGCGATCACGGCCGCAAGCGCAGAGCCGAGCACGGAAAAGATCCCGAACCTGCGGACCGGGCGCTGGCCTGCGGCATCGATAGAACGAAGATAGAGATACGCTCCCAGCAGCAGTCCGTAGTTTCGCCGGAACTCGCCATTCAACTTTGAGATATGAACAAGGTCGGACTTCGGACCTGCTTGCTCGGCCATTGCTGCCTCCCAGAGTTGAGCCAGCAGCCTATGAACCACTGATTTGCCCGACGGCGCAAGTTGAAATTCGGCTTTCGCGAAATTAGATCTATGATCTCGTTCTCGATCGCCACATGTTCGTAGTCCGGGAAAGCCTCCATTCGTTAGTCTGCTGACAGGGGGGCGGTGGATTTGATGAGGTTATCACACCGAGCAGGAGGGTTCTCACCGGGCAAGAATCATTGGACACGAGCCGAAAGAGACGTCCATTCGCCCGAAGGCTTGCGCTCCCCCGGCTGGCGATGGTGCCTGGCTTGGTTCGGCGACGAGCGCCTAGAGCCCTTGACAGATCGGGTCGAAAGAACAAAAATAGAACAATTGCGGCCGACGGCAAGAGTGCGCGCGATGCTTAAGCCTAGCTTAGCCTCAGGAAAATGGCGCTTGGGGCCGGACGCGCTTCTTAGACGCAATGAAAGGCATGAAAAGAGCGCCACGGATGAAGCCGCAAGTTCTTCCTGTCTACTACTATCTGGATCATTTCACCGAGATGCTCGACTTCGTGAAGAGGACCTATGGTTCCGTTCTGAGCCACGAGCACCACGTCTTCATCAAAGGATTTGACGATCTTTCCAGGGATGCACAATGCCTGCTCGTTCGCATGGTCAATCGAAGAGGAGCGATCTTCAATCGGACGCACTTCAAATATCCTGAGATCGTGGACGTCGAAGCCGCGGTTCGGGATCTCCTTGCCAGCGGCCATGCCCGTGCTCTGCAGGCGGACGACTACGCTGCTTTCATCACGTGCCTGCCCAAAGACATCCTTGTCACGGCGGCGCATGCATCTGGAAGATGTGATATTCGCAAGTCCTGGTCGAAGCCCAAGCTCACCGACTACTTTCTCGCCAATGTTCCTTTCGACGTCGCTGCCCGGCATTGTGGCGGAAAACACTTCATCGCGCTTCGAAACACGCAGCCCATCGAATTTCTGCTCTATCTCTATTTTGGCAAGACGGAGCGGGATCTCAAGAGCTTCGCGCTCCGGGATCTCGGCATCATGCGCACCAATAGTGCGACCTCGTTCAGTGCACGCTTTGCCGATGGCGATGAAGCCCACGCCTGCTTTCATTATAGTCGCCTGCTTGACCAACTCGAGACCAAGGCCGAGGCGATCTATCGGGAGGGAGTGGTCGCGCTGCTCGGCGGGCCGCCGGGTCCGACAGATTACGCTTCGGACCTGAGAAACCGCGCGGCGTTCAAGCTTGGCCAGTTCTTCGAGAAGGGCGCCGATCCTGCACTCGCACTTCAACTTTATCGCGCCGGCTCGTCTCCCGAATGCCGCGAGCGTCTCGTGCGCCTTCACTACAGCCGGGGCGCAAAAAATGAATCTGAAGCGCTTCTGCGCCAGATCATCGACGATCCGGCCAGCGACGAGGAGCACTTTTTTGCCGTTGACTTCTATGCCCGGAAATTCGGTGGTCAGCGAATGGGGCTCTGCACGGAGCTCCTGCGCTCAGGGCAAGGCATCACAGTCGACGACACATACAGGGGTAACCCGGAAGCCGGCGTTGCTGGCGTGATGCGCCGTCAGGGCGCAATGGTGTACTTCGCCGAGAATGCATTGTGGCACACGCTTTTCGGGCTTCTGTTCTGGGATGAGCTGTTCGAATCCGGTCAGTTGCACAGTGGATTCGACTGGGTCCCGCATTGTCTCAAGGACCGCACCTTCATCCGGACGTTCAAGCCAGAGGTGGAGAGGAAGCTTGCCGCCGTCAGGTCGGGTGAAGCCCTGCCGCTGATCTTGCGGATGCTCGCTGCACGCTGGGGGCGGTCCAATGGAATCTTCAATTGGGATCGCTTTCAGATCGAGGCTGTCCGTGCGCTTCTCGATCACGCCAGCCCTCACGGCGTTGCCGTGATCTTGCAGGCGATGTGCGAGGATTTCCGCGCGATGCGCGACGGCTTCCCTGATCTGATGCTGGTTCGCGATGAGGAGGTCTCATTCTTGGAAATCAAGGCTGAGGGTGACGTCATCCGCCGTAACCAGCTCACACGACTGCGGCAATTGCAAACAGCCGGGCTAAAGGCTGAGATTGGCAGGGTCGAGTTTCGCTTCGACCCTGGGCAGGATTACATCGTGGTTGATATCGAGACGACGGGAAGCTGGGCCGCCGGCGACCGAATTACGGAGATTGGCGCGGTCAAGATCCGCAATCATCAGGTCGTCGATGAGTGGCATTCTCTGCTCAATCCCCAGCGTGCCATCCCTGCGCAGATCACCCGGCTCACGGGCATCACCAACGAGATGGTTCGCCACGCTCCGGTCTTTGCATCCGTTGCAGACAGCTTTCTGGAATTCATGGCGGACGGCATTTTCGTCGCCCACAACGTCAATTTTGACTACGGTTTCATCACCTACGAGTTCAGTCGTCTCGATCGAAAATTCCGCTATCCGAAGCTTTGCACCTGCGCCGGAATGCGACGCCGATATCCTGGCCATAAGTCCTACGGGCTCGGACATCTGTGTCAGACCTATGACATCGAGCTCGAGAGCCATCATCGCGCGCTCTGCGATGCGAAGGCTGCCGGCCAGCTGCTCAATCTGATCAACAGGAAGCGCGAAAGTGAGGGCCCGCTGGCAGGGCACCAAGCCGCTTGAAGATGCGCTGCTGTCTCAGGCAAATCCTCGCGCGTAGCTCATCATCCCGGTCAACACCAAGCGGCGATGTCCTCGGGGAAGCTCCTGAGTGAAGTCAAGCCGTGTCTGGCTGAGGGTGAAGCTCCTTCAGAGAGAGTGCAGGCCGGGTTGGCCGTGACGCGCATCCTCGCTATGCCCGCGGACCCAGCGAGCGAAGGCGCACTGGGGTGCATCAGCTATACCGATCGAGCGTGATCCGAGTGATTGACTGCCTCACGTGTCAACCGTTTTGAGTCCGGGTGCGACCGATTGTCATCTGCGCTTCGTATCCCCGTTCCAAAGTGAAGCTTCCAAGTTTGTGGGGTAGCGGGGAGAGCCAAATGGCCGATATCACAGTCAACCAAGCCGTCGGAGACGAGCGGCCCATTCAGCCGGCCGGACGGCCTAATCTCGACAAGGGCTTCAACCCGCTGACGATGATCCTCTTCCTCGGCACTCTCGCCGCCGGATTGTTGTTCGTCGCCTACAGCATCTATGTCGACGTCGACGCCACCGGCGTGAAGGTGACAACCTATCTGCCCTACGCGCTGCTGTTCGTCGCGCTGCTGATCGCGCTCGGCTTCGAATTCGTCAACGGCTTCCATGACACCGCCAATGCGGTGGCCACCGTGATCTACACCCACTCGATGCCGGCCGAATTCGCCGTGATGTGGTCGGGCTTCTTCAACTTCCTCGGCGTGCTGCTCTCCAGCGGCGCGGTGGCATTCGGCATCGTCTCGCTGCTGCCGGTCGAACTGATCCTGCAGGTCGGGTCGAGCGCCGGCTTCGCGATGGTGTTTGCGCTGTTGATCGCGGCCATCATCTGGAATCTCGGTACCTGGTATTTCGGCCTGCCGGCGTCGTCCTCGCACACGCTGATCGGCTCGATCATCGGCGTCGGCGTGGCGAACGCGCTGATGCGCGGCCGCGACGGCACCTCCGGCGTCGACTGGACCAAGGCGACCGAGATCGGCTACGCGTTGCTGCTGTCGCCGCTGGTCGGCTTCCTCTGCGCCGCCGCGCTGCTCTATCTGCTCAAATTCCTGGTTCGCAACCCCGCACTCTACGCCGCTCCCGAAGGACCGAAGGCGCCGCCAATCTGGATCCGCGTTCTCTTGATCCTGACCTGCACCGGCGTGTCCTTCGCGCATGGTTCGAATGACGGCCAGAAGGGCATGGGCCTGATCATGCTGATCCTGATCGGTACGGTGCCGACGGCCTATGCTTTGAACCGCACGCTGCCGGAATCGCACATCGCGAAATTCCAGGAGACCTCGCAGGCGGCCTCCAAGGTCATCGCCGCCAAGGCTGCCGGCTACAACGTGATCGGCGATCCGCGTCCGGCCGTGACGCTTTATGTGTCCCAGCACAAGATCAACGAAGGCACCTATCCGTCGCTCGCGGTGCTGGTGAAGGACGTCGGCGAGCAGGTCCGCACGTATGGCTCGCTGAACAAGGTCCCGACCGAGGCGGTCGGCAACACGCGTAACGACATGTACCTGGCCTCGGAAGCCATTCGCTTCCTGATGAAGGACAAGGAGAACGACCTCAGCAAGGACGAGGTCGCGACCCTGAACGCCTACAAAGGCTCGCTCGACAGCGCCACCAAGTTCATCCCGACCTGGGTCAAGATCGCAGTCGCAATCGCGCTCGGACTGGGCACGATGATCGGCTGGAAGCGTATCGTGGTCACGGTCGGCGAGAAGATCGGCAAGTCGCATCTGACCTATGCGCAGGGAGCGTCGGCCGAGCTGGTTGCCGCCGCCACGATCGGCGCCGCCGACGTGTTCGGTCTGCCGGTGTCGACCACCCACGTGCTGTCGTCCGGCGTTGCCGGCACCATGGCGGCGAACGGCTCCGGCCTGCAGATGTCGACCGTCCGCAACCTGCTGATGGCCTGGGTGCTGACCTTGCCAGCGGCGATCCTGCTGTCGGGCTCGCTCTACGTGATCTTCAGCCGGATCTTCTAAGATGCGCGCTGACCGGGCGGCGCTTGCAGCTGTGACGGCGCCGCCCCTCGAGGGGCTGGTGTGGGCCTTCCGCTTCACCGCGGACGGCACGCCCCAGCCGCTCGCCAACGACCAGCCGTTTCATCTCGATCACGATAGCTGGTATTGGCTGCACTTCAATCTGGCCGATGCGCGCGCCCTGCAGTGGCTTGGCCATGCCGAACTGCCGCCGGCTGCGCGCGACCTGCTGCTGTCGAAGGACAGCTTTCAGCAGCTGCATGGTACCGAGGACTGTGTGCACGGCGTGATCGCCGATCTCGCGCGCGACATCGGTGGATCGACGGAGGAGACGGGGCGGCTGCGCTTCGTCATGACCGAGCGTCTCCTGGTCAGCGGACGCCATCACGCCTTGCATGCGGTAGACGTGACCCGCCGGTCGCTGGAGGCCGGTCAACGTGTGCCGAGCGCAGCTGTCCTGTTCGAGCGGATCGTGGAAAACGTCGCCGAGGCGATGGAACATATCGTCGACGGCTTCGAGCAGCAGCTGGACGAGATCGAGGAAAAGCTGCTGTCGGAGGAGGGCGACAACCAGCTCCCCGCACTTGGCCGACTGCGCCGCACCTGCATCAGGGTGCACCGGCATCTGTCCGAACTGCGCGTCGTGCTGCATCGCTTCGACCGCAACGTGCCGGCCGACATGAAGCCGGCGCTGCAGCTGCGCGCCCGCAATCTGGCGGAGCGGCTCGACGGGCTCGACCACATGGTGGTCGAGCTGCGCGACCGTAGCCGGCTGCTGCAGGAGGAGCTTCACCTGCAGATGGAGGAGCAGACCAACAACAGTCTCCGGATCTTGTCGGTGCTGACCGCGCTGCTGTTGCCACCGACGCTGGTCACCGGCATCTTCGGCATGAACACCAAGGGATTGCCGTTTACGGACTCCGAGACTGGCTTCATCTCGGCCGTTCTGCTGATGGCGCTCACTGCCCTCGGCTCGTATGTCTTGATGAAGCGCATCGGCCTGATCAGATAGAGCGAGCGTCGCGTGACTTCGAAAGCCTGGGCCAGAGTGCGGGTTTCATCGTTTGCGTTTGCATTGCTGGCAACCTGCACGCTGTGGTCCGGCGCCCGAGCCGACGATCGAGCTTCCGCAACGACGCAACAGGATCTGCGGCAGCAGCTCGCCGCTTGGGGCATCCAGTTCAACCTGACCTATATTGGCGAGACCTTCGCCAATCCGGTGGGCGGTGTCCGCAACGGCGCGATCTACACCGGGCGCCTGGATGCCGGCACGACCATTGACCTGGAGAAGCTGGTCGGATGGAGCGGCGCGACCTTCCACGCCAACGCCTACCAGATCCATGGCGACGGCCTGTCGCGCAGCTATGTCGGCAATCTGATGCTGGTAAGCGGCGTCGAGGCGCTGCCGGCGAGCCGGCTCTATGAATTCTGGGTCGAGCGGGCGCTGCTTGGCGGCAAGCTTCTGGTTCGCGTCGGCCAGCAGCCGTCGGATATCGAGTTCATCGACAGCAGGTATGACGACCTGTTCGCGAATTCGGCGCTCGGATGGCCGGGGATCGCCGGCATCATCCTGCCGAGCGGCGGACCATCGCCGCCGCTCGCGGTGCCCGGCGTCCGGCTGAAGGCACAACTGACGGATAAGCTCGTCGGCTATCTCGCGGTGTTCGACGGCGACGCGGCGCCGCCCGGGCCCGGCGATCCCCAGCAGAAAAATCCGCACGGCATTCTGTTCCGCGTGCAGGATCCCCCCTGGGTGATCGGCCAGCTCCGGTACAATTTCGAGCTCGGTACGACAGCCTTGCCCGGCACCATCGCAGCCGGCGCTTGGTATCACTTCGGCTCGTTCGACAACCAATCTCTCGACGCCTCCGGCCGATCGCTGGCCGATCCGCTCAGCTCCGGCGAGCCGGCGCGGATGCGCCGCAATCGGGGTTTGTTCGGCGTGTTCGAGCAGCTCCTGATGCGCAGCCCCCTGGATCCTGCGAAGGGCGCCGGCCTGTTCATCAGGACGTCGGTCAGCCCTTCCGACCGCAACCTCATCAGCTTCTATCTCGATGGCGGCATCCAGTTCACCGGCTTCAGCGCCGCGCGTCCCGATGACAAGTTCGGCGTTGCCGCGACCTATGCCCGGATCTCCCGTGATGTCCGCCGCTACGACCAGGATCTGCAGCTGTTCACGGGTATCGCGACGCCCATCCGGGATTTCGAAGCGATCTTCGAGGTGAGCTATTCGTTCCAGGTCACGCCGAATGTCGCGGTTCAGCCGATCGTGGAATATGTCATGCATCCGGGCGGTGGCAGCGTCGATCCCAACGATCCGACCCAGACTCTGCGCATCCGCGACGCGATCGTGTTCGGCATCCGGTCCACGACGACGTTCTGATGGGCGATGCTGGCGGTAGGTCCGTCAGACAGGACACCGGCTAATTCGAAAAGATAAAAATATCCTGCCATTTCCGGAATTTATGGTTTTCTCTCGCCGTCCCGCCTCACTCGGAGGGCGTAGCGCGCGATCGTCACGACACGCGAGGCGGGGATGCGATGGCCGCAAGAGATCGCAGCGTCTTCTCACGAAGGCGCGGACGAACGATGACTTGCGGACGTGAAGTCGGAGCGTCCTGACACCCCGATGCGGGTGTCAAGCCGCGATGGCACTGACGTGCCGCGCGGTGATGGTGGCCAACAAGCCCGGCGCACCAGAGAGACTGCGTATAAGCGTGAAGACCATCGCGCAGGGAATGCCGGTGTGTTCCGGCTTTGCCTGTGGTACCTGCCGTCTGCATTTTCTTCCGCAGGCAGGCCATGGGTGAGGCTGTCACCCGGCATTCCCTGCGCCCTCCCGCCTGTCATGGAGGGCGGACCGCATGCACAACTCGGGCGCCACTCGCCGCGAGGCCGCTCCGTCATGTTCGAGGCTGCCGGAGTCCGCAGGGATGTCTCAGATGGAGATCAGAGTTTCATGCTCGTCTGCCTCGGCGTCGTCATGGCGGGCTTGTCCCGGGCATGACGCAGTGACCGACTTGCAGGTGTATGCGTCGCGACGGCGGTGCATCTCAGTCGTAAGCGATAGCCCTCCCGAATCTAGGGGCCGGTGGTTGATCTCACCTGAGCACAGCGGGTTCTGCGCGAGTTGCGCACGATGTGCATGTGACAATTCCATTACTGATCCAGCGCAAACGCTCTTCATCTGCGCCTGCTACCACTCGGCCAAATCAAAACCGGCCCAGTCAAACGACGACCAAGTCAAACGAAGACATTGCGCCCATGAAGACGGAAATCGTCAAAGAGCTCGGACAACCCGACATCCTGCTGCCGCGACTCGTCGCGGAAGGATTGGCCGCCAATGACCGGATCAAGCTGCGCCTCAGCGCGCTGCAGGCGGCTGTTCAACATGCCCGACAGCCGCGTGGCGAGGTACCGGACCTCACCGCAGAGAGCCGCGCCGCCGGCCTTGCGCCTGCTGCGCTCGTCACGCTGATCGGCGGCGCACATCTCGCAGGCGACGACAAGGTCGTCGCGCCAGGGCTCGCGCCGCTGCTCAAGGGTGTCGAGAGCGACATTGTCGCAATGATCAGCGCGGTCGCGGCCGGCGAGCCGCCGGACGGCCAGCGGTTCGAGAAGCGCCTGGCGTCGATCCGCAGCGCCGGTCACCTGGATGCGACCCCGGAGATCGAGATCGCGCGCATCGGCCGACTGACCGGCGTTGAGAGTGGCGGACCTGACAGCCTGCACCGGCTGGTGATGGATCTGCACAAGGCGCTCAACCGCCTGGCGGCGCGCAACGCGGAGGCGGTCATCGACGGCGCGCATGTCTTCGGCGTGCGGGACGCCGATCATGCGCCGATTGCAAGCTTCATGCGCGGCCTGAACGAGACGCGGCCACTCAAGTTCAACCATCCGGGGCTCGACGCGACCGCGATCCGCGCCGGCGATCGCCTGGTGATCCAGAACGACATCGGCACCACAGACGCGCATGTCATCGTCATCATAGTCACGGCGAGCGCAGTAACGATCACCTACACCGACGTGCATCTGGCGCGCGCGAAATTCTTCGTCTCGCTGTTCGAAGGGCATGCGCTGAAATGGAGCGGCCTCGACAAGCACTCTGCGGCCGGACTAGAGGATGACGGCACCTTCTATCTCGTCACTGGCACCTATGACTATGCCGGGCCCGACGACCGCGACGATTTGCTGGCCGCGATCGGCGCTTCGCTGGTGTTCCTGATCGACTGGAACAAGGCGCGCAAGCTGCTGCGCAGCTGGGTCGCCAAGACCGATGCGGTGCGCATCCTGGAATGGGCGGCGCGCCAGCGCATCGGCCATCGCGGCTTCCTGGAGCTTGGCGGCAACGAGCTGCTCGGTGCGGCCGTGCGCAGCGCGGCGCCGACGCGCCTCGGCTTCGGCGAGCGGCTCGACCAGGTGCTGGGACGCGAGGCCGCGATCAGTTTCCTCAAAGCCTGCCTGCAGATCTCGACCGAGGCGCTGCTGGAAGGGCAGTCGTCGCGGCTGGCGCGCGACCGCATCGGCGCCGATCTCGTCCGGCATCTCGACCGCGTCGATAGCGGATTGCTCGCCATGGTGCTGCGGCAGATCGGCTTGGCGCGCGACGTCGCTGCGCTGGTCCAGCAAGCCGTGGCGATGAGCGAGCCCGATCCGTTGGCGGTCAAGCAGCTAGCGGAGCGGGCCGGCCGGATTGAGCAGAAGGCCGACAGAATTGCCATCGAAGCGCGTGCTGAGATCACGCGGCTCGATGCGCGGCCGGTGATCGGCGAGCTGGTTGACCGCATCGAGCAGGCGATCGATGAATTGGAGCAGGCCGCGTTCATCGCGTCGCTGAGCCAGGGACCGATGAGGCCCGAGATCAGATCCGCGCTGCAGGCGCTCGCTGCTGTCGGCGTGACGGCGACCGAACACGCCGCTGCTGGGCTTGCCGCCGCAGCCGAGGTCCAGGAAGGCCGCCGCGCCGACTCCGAGGACGCCCTGGCCGCTGTGGCGCGGCTGATGGATGCGGAGCATCAGGCCGATGCCAGCGAGCGTGAGATCACGGCGCGCGTGTTCGCCGGCGGTCTCGACGTGACGGCGTCGCTTGCGGCGCTGGAGCTGTCGCGCGCGATAGAGCGCGCAACCGATTGCCTGGCGAGCTTCGGCCATCTGCTGCGGCGCTACACCATGAGCGATCTCTCGGCTTAGGGAATGATGTCATGACGATCGTACGAATTAGCGATGGTCGGCGCCAACTGCCTGGTGCCGAAGAGGTCGGCGCGAAGGCGGCGAACCTCGCGCGGATGGCGGCGCTGGACCTGCCGGTACCGCCGGCCTTCGTGCTGCCGGTGCAGCTCTGCGCCGATGTGGTTG
>NZ_CAFI01000428.1 GCF_000239775.1 Bradyrhizobium sp. ORS 375 | reverse complement strand
CAGGCGGGCCATGGGTTGCGGCCAGCAGCCCGGCATTCCCCGCGCCCTCTGTATTTCGGGGGCGAGACGACCTGAAAAGCTCGGGCGCGAACGCGCCGCGATGACGGTCGAACGCGTCCCCTGCCCTGATGACCCTCACGCGCTACGATGTCGGCGCCTGCACCACGCCTGGGCTGCTCGCTGCCACGTGAAGCGCGGCCCGCTATCGTCAGACGGTGCGGCGTGGAATGTTGGGATTCGTTTTTTGAAAGACGCCGGCCGCCGTCGCGGCCGCGAACCTGGGAGCCGCCGATGTCCACTGCCTTCCTGCTGACCTCGCTGATCGTGGTCGCCTCGCCCGGCACCGGCGTGCTGTATACGCTGGCGGTCGCGCTGACGAAGGGATCGCGCATGAGCGTCGCCGCGGCGTTCGGCTGCACGCTCGGCATCATCCCGGCGATGCTGGCTGCGATCGTCGGCCTCGCCGCCGTGCTGCACACCAGCGCGCTGGCCTTTGCCGCGCTGAAATGGTGTGGCGTCGCGTATCTCCTGTACATGGCCTGGCAGACGCTCGGCGAGCGCGGCGCGCTGTCAGTGGAGGCCAAGGACGATGCGCAGGCGCGCTCGGCCGGGCGCGTGGTGCTGACGGGTTTCCTGATCAACATCCTCAATCCGAAACTGTCGATCTTCTTCCTCGCCTTCCTGCCGCAGTTCATCGCCGCGGACGAGGCGCACCCGCTCGCCGCCATGCTGGAGCTGTCGGCCACGTTCATGGCGATGACGTTCGCGGTGTTCGTGGTCTACGGGCTGTTCGCATCAGCCGTGCGAGATCGCGTCGTCAGCCGGCCCCGCGTGATGATGTGGCTGCGCCGCGCGTTTGCCAGCGGCTTTGCGTTGCTCGGGGCAAGGCTGGCGTTGAGCGAGCGATGAAGCCTCGCTCGATGAGACACCGATCCCAACAATGAGCACTTAGTCCCTTGCCGCGTGACGGTGCGCCAATTTGTTGCTCGTCATGCCCGGGCTTGTCCCGGGCATCCACGTCGTTCCGAGTCCGCCGATCGACGTGGATGGCCGGGACAAGCCCGGCCATGACGCTGTGGAGAGAGTGCGCTACAAACTCGGAGCAGCGTGCGCAATCGCCGGCCGTCGCGAAGACGCTCCGAAACAGCAAAACCCGCCTGGAGCGTTGCCGCTCCAGACGGGTCTCATCAGTTCAGCGATTCACCCGGCGGAAATCAGCCGAACTGGTTCATCGTATTGTGCGCACCGCCGGCCTTCAGGGCCTTCTCGCCGGCGAAGTACTCCTTGTGGTCGTCGCCGATATCGGAGCCGGCCATGTTCTGGTGCTTGACGCAGGCGATGCCCTGGCGGATCTCGGCGCGCTGGACGTTCTTGACGTAGCCCAGCATGCCCTGCTCGCCGAAGTACTCCTTCGCCAGGTTGTCGGTCGACAGCGCCGCCGTGTGGTAGGTCGGCAGCGTGATGAGATGGTGGAAGATGCCGGCGCGCTTGGCCGAATCCGCCTGGAAGGTGCGGATGCGCTCGTCGGCTTCCTTCGCCAGCGGGGTGTCGTCGTACTCGGCCTTCATCAGCTCGGCGCGGTTGTACTTGCTGACGTCCTGGCCCGCCTCCTTCATCGCGTCATAGACCTGCCAACGGAAGTTGAGGGTCCAGTTGAACGATGGCGAGTTGTTGTAGGCAAGCTTGGCGTTCGGAATCACCTTGCGGATGCGGTCGACCATCTTGGCGATCTGCTCGATATGCGGCTTCTCGGTCTCGATCCACAGCAGGTCGGCGCCGTTCTGCAGCGAGGTGATGCAGTCGAGCACGCAGCGGTCCTCGCCGGTGCCAGGACGGAACTGATAGAGGTTCGAGGGCAGCCGCTTCGGGCGCATCATCTTGCCGTTCTGGTTGATGATGACATCGCCGCTGCGCGCGGTCTCCGGCGTCACTTCCTCGCAGTCGAGGAAGCTGTTGTACTGGTCGCCGAGATCGCCCGGCTGGCTCGAGAACGCGATCTGCTGCGTCAGGCCGGCGCCGAGCGAGTCGGTGCGGGTGACGACGATGCCGTCCTCGACGCCGAGTTCCAGGAAGGCATGGCGGCAGGCGCGGATCTTGGCCAGGAAGACGTCATGCGGCACGGTGACCTTGCCGTCCTGATGGCCGCACTGCTTCTCGTCGGAGACCTGGTTCTCGATCTGCAGCGCGCAGGCGCCCGCCTCGATCATCTTCTTGGCGAGCAGATAGGTCGCCTCGGCGTTGCCGAAGCCGGCGTCGATGTCGGCGATGACCGGGACAACGTGGGTCTGGAAGCCGTCGATCTTGGCGATGATCTCGGTCTCCTTCGCCTTGTCGCCGGCCTTGCGGGCCGCGTCGAGCGTGCGGAAGAGATCGTTGAGCTCGCGCGAGTCGGCCTGTCGCAGGAAGGTGTAGAGTTCCTCGATCAGCGCGGGCACCGAGGTCTTCTCGTGCATCGACTGGTCCGGCAGCGGGCCGAACTCGGAGCGCAGCGCCGCGATCATCCAGCCGGACAGATAAAGGTAGCGGCGGTCGGTGCGGCCGAAATGCTTCTTGATCGAGATCAGCTTCTGCTGCGCGATGAAGCCGTGCCAGCAGCCGAGCGACTGCGTGTACTTGGTGCTGTCCTCGTCATAGGCGGCCATGTCGGCGCGCATCACGGCCGCGGTGTAGCGGGCGACGTCGAGACCGGTCCTGAAGCGGTTCTGCAGGCGCATGCGCGCCACGGCCTCGGCGGTGACGCCGTTCCAGGTCGGGTTGCTCTCGAGCAGCGCACGCGCCGCCTCGACCTCGGCCTGGTAGGACGAGGGTCCCTGGAGAGCCTGGTCGTTCAGTCCACGCGGTTGGAAGTTCATGTCCGTGATCCCTTGGTTAAGGACAACCTGGGACCTGTTGTAAGCACCCACAGCGCGCGGACCAGACATTGCGCGGAAAACTTGTCACACTTTACAAATCTCTCGTGTATAGCTGTAAGGAGCTTACAGGCCCGGGAGAACAGGCCATGACCACCGCCACCGCACGCTCGATCTTCATGGGCCCGCGCCTGCGAAGGCTTCGCCGCGAGCTCGGCCTGACCCAGGCCGACATGGCCGCAGACCTCGAGATTTCAGCACCTTACGTCGCCCTTTTGGAGCGGAACCAGAGGCCGGTGACGGCCGACATGCTGCTGCGGCTGGCGCGAACGTACAAGATCGACCTCGCCGACCTCGCCGGCGACGGCGGCGCCGACCACACCGCGCGGATGCAATCGGTGCTGAAGGACCCGATGTTCTCGGACATCGACATCCCCGCGCTGGAGATTTCCGACCTCGCCGTCAGCTATCCCGGCATGGCCGAGGCCTTCCTGCGGCTGTACACGGCGTATCGCGAGGAGCAGCTGGCGCTGGCCGAGCGGGCGCCTTCGATCTCCGGCGGTGCGCCGCTGCCTGAGGGCTTTGACGCCAACGATCCCGTCGCCGATGTCCGCCGCTTCCTCGCCGCCCGCCGCAACAACTTTGCCCAGCTCGACGACGCGGCCGAGCGGCTGGCGCAAGCGATCTTCCAGGGCTCAGCGACCGGCTCGCCGCAGGTCTCCGCGAGCCCCGCCGGCTTCATCGAGCGGTTTCGCGAGAAGCACAAGCTCCAGGTCCGCTACATGCCGCCGAACGTGATGCTCGGCTCGCTGCGGCGGCTCGACCTGCACCGGCGGCAATTGCTGATCGAGGATTCGCTCGACAGCGCCAGCCTGAAGTTCGAGCTGGCGCGGCAGCTCGCTTATCTCGAGCTCGACACCGAGATCAGTGCGGCGCTGGAGGATGGCAAGTTCGCCAGCAAGACCGCCGAGCTGCTGGCGCGCCGCGCACTCGCGGCCTACGCGGCGGCGGCGATCATCATGCCCTATTCGATCTTCGCTCGGGCCGTCGATGCCAGGGCCTACGACCTCGAAGCGCTGGCGCGGCAGTTCGGCACCAGCTTCGAGCAGACCGCGCATCGCGTGACGACGTTGCAGAAGCCCGGCGCGGAAAAAATCCCGTTCTTCCTGATCCGGGTCGACCCCGCCGGCAACGTCTCGAAGCTGCTCGACGGAGCGGGCTTTCCGTTCGCGCGGCATGGCGGCGCCTGCCCGCTGTGGTCGGTACATGGCATCTTCAAGACGCCGCGCCAGATCGTGACGCAATGGCTGGAGCTGCCGGACGGCCGCCGCTTCTTCTCGATCGCGCGCACGGTGACCGCCGGCGGCGGCTCCTATGGCGCGGTGCGCGTCGAGCGCGCCATTGCGGTGGGCTGCGCGGCCGAGCATGCGGGGCACCTGATCTACACCCGCGACGGCCACGGTCCCGATGCCAACGCGCCGACCCCGATCGGCACCGCCTGCCGCGTCTGCCACCGGCCGAAATGCGCCGCCCGCTCGGCGCCGCCGATCGGGCGCGAAATCCTGCCCGACGATTTCAGGACATCGTCCGTGCCGTTCGGCTTCTCGGCGGATTGAGGGAGGCTCTGTGACCGCTATGGCACACATCGGTTCGAAAGGAGCACGGCAGAGGCGCTCAGCTGTACCTGCGTATCATATTACCGCTAGAATTGATGTCCGATCATTACTGTTCATGACTGGGACTGATGGTCTTCACCCGGCGCACGGTGCGCCCGGCCGTCGGCGAAGGCAGCGTCATGAACGAGCCGCAGCGTGGATTCTGGCCGGTGCTCGGCGGCCTCAGGTTTCTGCTGGCGATGTGGGTGCTGTTTGACCACACCTACAATGTCGGCCCGGCCGAGCGGGCGATCCCCGTTCTGACCCGGAGCGGCCTGATGGCGGTGATGTGCTTCTTCGTCATCTCCGGCTTCAGCATCCACCACTCCATCGCCAGCCGCCCCGAGGGCTATCTCCGCCGCCGCGTGCTGCGGATCCTGCCGCTGAATGTGCTGGCGGTGGCGATCGGCTGGCTCGCCTGGTCGGTGTTCGGCGCGGCCGGCGGCTACCTCGTTCCGGCCAAGGCGCCGACCGCCTGGCAGTTCATCGGCTGCATGCTGCTGCTCGAGGCGTTCGTGCCGGTCATGATCTCTTTCCTCTACCCGGCGTGGTCGCTGTCGATCGAGGCGGTCTACTACCTGCTCGCGCCGCTATTCCGGAAGCTGGAGGACCGGCCGCACATCCCGGTGCTGATGATCGTCTCGGGGCTGTGCTTCGTCGGCTGGCCGCTGTTTCGCGACGAATACGTCGCCGCCGGCAACTCGTACTGGCTGACGGGCATCGTGATGCTGTGGGCGTGGCTTGCCGGCTGGGTCGCGTACCGGCAGCCGCGCGATATCCGCTATGTCGTGGGGCTCGGGATCGCCGGGCTGGCCTCGGTCGCCACCCAGGCGAAGTTCTTCGACGTCCACCATTTCGGCTCCGCGGCGGTGAACTGCGTCGCCTGGATCGGCACGCTGATCGTGGTGTTCTACCGCGTCGGCGATTTCCGCGGGCGCGTGGCCGCGGTGTGCGACTATGTCGGCGAGATCAGCTTTCCGCTGTACATCCTGCACTATCCGGTGCTGTTCGCGGTCACCGCCTCGCTGTTCAGGCTCTATCCGAACCTGAACTGGGGCATCAGTCAGGTCGCCATTTCGCTGGGCGCCGCGATGCTGGCCTATCACTTCGTCGACAAGCCGTTGCGGCAATCGCCGGGCGATCAGTTCGGCCGCTTGCGCTTGTGGGCGAACGGGTTGGCCTTCTCGCGCAAGGTGATGCGCACCGGCGTGCCCGGCAGCTCGAAGGTCTCGCGCATCGAGTTGACGAGGTAGCGCAGGTAGGATTGCGGGATGGCGTCGGCGCGCGAGCAGAACAGCACGAAGCTCGGCGGCCGCGCCTTGGTCTGGGTGATGTAGTTGAGCTTGAGGCGGCGGCCCGACACCGCCGGCGGCGGATTGTCGGCGATCGCGCCCTCGAACCAGCGGTTCAGCGCCGCGGTCGGTACGCGGCGGTTCCAGATGGCGTAGGCCTCGACGATCGCCTGCATCAGCCGGTCGATGCCCTCGCCCATCAATCCGGAGACGGCGACGATCGGCGCGCCCGCCACCTGCGGCAGCCAGTGGTCGGCATCCCGGCGCAGCGCGGAGATCTGGCCGGGCTTGCCGTCCATCAGGTCCCATTTGTTGACGGCCAGGACGAGCGCCCGCCCCTCCCGCTCGATCAGGTCGGCGATACGCAGATCCTGCTCCTCGAAGCGGTTCTGCGCATCCATCATCAGCACCACGACTTCAGCAAACCGCACCGCCCGCAGCGCATCCGCCACCGACAGCTTCTCCAGCTTCTCCTCAATCCGCGACCGCCGCCGCAACCCCGCCGTGTCGTAGATGCGGAAGCTGCGGCCCTTGTGTTCGATCTCGACGGCGATCGAGTCGCGCGTGGTGCCGGCCTCGGGGCTGGTCAGCAGGCGCTCCTCGCCGAGCAGGTGGTTGATCAGGGTCGACTTGCCGGCGTTGGGACGGCCGACGATGGCGACGCGGATCGGACGGGCGGCCCGCTCCTCGTCGGTCTCCTCGCGCTCGTCCTCCTCGTCATCGGTGGGCGGCACCAGCTTGCTGACGGCGTCGTAGAGCTCGCCCATGCCCTCGCCGTGCTCTGCCGAGATCGCAATCGGATCGCCGAGGCCGAGCGCGTAGGATTCCATCGCGCCGAGCTCGCCATGCTTGCCCTCGCTCTTGTTGGCGAGCAGCAGCACCGGCTTGTCGGCGCGGCGGGCGAAATCGGCGAAGGCGCGGTCGGCGGGCGTCAGGCCGACACGGGCGTCGATCACGAAGAACAGGGCGTCGGCGAGCGCGATCGCGGTCTCCGTCTGCTCCTGCATCCGTGCCGTCAGCGAGCCCTTCGGGCCCTCGTCGAGGCCGGCGGTGTCGATGATCGTGAAATGGAGATCATGGAGCTTCGCCTCGCCCTCGCGGCGATCGCGGGTCACGCCCGGCATGTCGTCGACGAGCGCCAGCTTCTGCCCGACCAGGCGGTTGAACAGGGTCGATTTGCCGACATTGGGCCGGCCGATGATGGCGATGGTGAAGGACATGATGATCCGTGCGCGTGAGCGCGCAGCTTTAGCGCATTCGGCCGCAAAACCGAACGGGCGATCGGCCGATTCGCCGGTGAGATTAACGGTTGAACGAACCGCTCGGCATCGGTGCCGGGAAGCCACCGCCGGACCGTTGCGCCTGCGGCTGCTGAGCCGGCGCAGCCTCGTCCGGCGGCGGCGCGGTGGTTCGGCGACGGACGATCTTCTTCGGCTTGGGCGCAGGCGGAACCGCAGCGGCCCCCTCCTCGACCGCAGCGGCTTCGCCGTCCTGCGGATCGGCGGGCGTCGGATTGCTCACGGCAGCCTGCTGCCGGCCCTTGGCGCCCTTTTTGGCCTTGGGCTCCTCGGGCGGCGGCGCAGCCGCCTGCGCCGCGGCGCCCGGATCGTTCATCTGCTGCTGCTGAGCGCCCTTGTAGAGCTCCTTCGGCACGCCCTGCTCCAGACCGGGGACGCCCTCCGGGAATACCGGCTTGCGGTCGCCCGGCAGCTTCTTCTTGGTGTCCAGGAAGTCGAGCAGGTCGGACGGGTCGAAGCTGCCGCCGCTGGCGCAGCCGCCGAGGGCGCCCGTGAGCGCGACGAGAACGGACAGGGCGATGAGGCGTTGAGGGCGGCGCATGGTGGTCATCTTCCGATCAAACTCAGTTTCGCCGACGCAAAAGCCGCGATTGGCGCACCATCAGCTCTTGGATCAGCTGTTGCATCAGCTCTTGGCGACAGCAGGCAGCAGGGCCTGCAGCGCCTCGGCGCGCGAGCGCAAGCCCGGCGGCGTGTCACCATCCAATGCGATCATGTCGAGCCATTGGCGGGCCGCGGCCGCATCATTGGCTTTCCACGCCGACAGCGCCAGCATCTCACGGGCGGCATGGCGGAACGGTGCGCCGGCCGCGGTCTCGCTTTCGAGCCGCTGCTTAAGATCGGCGTAAGGCGCGGTATCGACCAGCAGGCCTGCTGCCCGCAAACGCGCCATGGACTGCTGCTCGGCACCGATGCTGCGGTCCGCAGCGAGCTCGTCGTAGAGCTTCACCGCGGCCGCCTTGTCGCGCACCGCGGCCTCGGCCGCCTGGTGGAAACGCGCGAGCATGCGGTAACCGGAAGGGGCCATAGCGGCGACGTCGGCAAAGGCCTTCTCGGCCTCGGCGTGCTTGTTCTGCTCGGAGAGCTCGATGGCCTTGTTGAAGGCGGTGCCGGCCTCGGCCGCCTTCTGGGCCTCGAGATACTGGTAGCCGCGCCAGCCGCCGACACCGACGATGATCAGAACCGCGACGGCGATGATAAAGATCGAGTAGCGGTCCCACAGCTTCTTGAGCTGTTCCCGACGGACCTCCTCGTCTACTTCATCAATGAATTCAGACACTTAATTTCATCCCATAGAGTTCGCTGCGAGCGCGATCGGATGGAGCTGAAGTGCCGCGCGAGCCGCCCACTGCCCGCACGCCGGCGCGGATACCGCATCGGTATGGCGGTGGCAAGGCGAGTGCAGCCGAATCAAGGCGCTACTCGTCTTCCCCGGCCGCTCCAGCGGTCGAAGGCGGCTATCACGCCGTCAAGGCCTCGCGCAACTGCCGTTTCATCACCTTGCCGTTGGCGTTGCGCGGCAGGGGGTCCGGCGTCACGATCAGGGTTTCCGGCACCTTATAGTCGGACAGCCGCTCGGCGCACCAGCGGCGCAGATCCTCGGCCTCGGCCGGCGCGCGCGTCACCACGATGGCATGGACTCGCTCGCCCAGCACCGGGCATGGGCGCGCGACGATCGCGCTCTCGACGACGGCGGGGTGGCCGGCGAGCACCGATTCGACCTCGGCCGAATAGATCTTCAGGCCGCCGCGGTTGATCATGTCCTTCTGGCGGTCGAAGACACGGACGAAGCCATCGGCATCGATGGAGCCGAGGTCCCCCGAGTGCCAGTAGCCTGCCGTGAAGCTCTCGGCCGTCGCTTCCGGCCGATTCCAATAGCCCTTGATCACCTGACCGCCGCCGATCCAGATCTCGCCGATCTCACCGCGCGGCAACTCCCGCCCCCGCGCGTCCATCACCAGAATGCTGGCGCCGGGACAAGGCAAGCCGACGCTGTCGATGTGCCGCGCCGTCAGATCGGGCGGCATCAGGGTCGAGGGCGAGGTGGTCTCGGTCGAGCCGTAGGCGTTGACCAGCCGCAGGCCGGGGATCTTCGCCGCCAGCTTCTCGATCGTCGCGACCGGCATCGGCGCGCCGCCGAAGCCGCCGATGCGCCAGGACGAGAGGTCATGGCTGTCGAACTCAGCCTGCAGCAAGCAGAGATTGTACATCGCCGGCACCATGACCGTGTAGGTCACGCGCTCGCGCGCCGCGAGCTTGAGATATTCGCCCGCCTTGAACTCCGGCATGATGATCAAGGTGCCGGCGCAGCGCACCATGCTGGTGACGTTGGCAACCACGCCGGTGACATGGCCGAGCGGCACCGCCGCGATCGACCGATCGGATGGCGTCAGGCCGAGGCACGCCTCGTAGATCATCGAGGAATGGACAATGTTGCAGTGAGCCAGCATCGCGCCCTTCGGACGACCGGTGGTCCCGGACGTGTAGAGGATCATCGCGGTGTCCTCTTCGGCGACGTCCTCCTCGGCCGCGAGCGGCGCACGGTCGGCAAGCCGCGCAAGCTCGGACCGGCCGATGTCGTCATCGACGGCGATCCGATGCATGAGATCAGGGACGTCGGCAACGTCCGGCAGCCGCTCGGTGAGCGAGGCCTCATGCAGCAGCAGCTTGGCGCCGCAATCGTTCAACACATAGGCGATTTCCGGCTTCTGCTGGCGGGTCGAGAGCAGAACGGTGATGAGGCCGAGTTGGGCGGCAGCGAACAGCGACAGCACGAATTCGATCCGATTGCCGAGCAACAGGGCGACACGGTCGCCGCGTCGAAGTCCCTTGTCGCGCAACAGCGCGGCGATCTGGCCCGCCTGGGGCACCACGTCCCGCCACTTCAGGCGCCAGTCGCCGCAGACCAGCGCCTCGCCATCCGGATGGCGCGTGGCGGCTTCCTTGACCATCGCCCAGATGCTGGCCGGACGCTCCACGAACAAAGGCACGACACGGTCGCCGAAGCGCTGCTCGGAGCGCATCGGCGCGATCTTGGCATGTTGCGACCACTGCATTGGATCGCCTCCCCTGGCCTGTTTCTTGTTGTTGCCGGCTTGCACCGGTCGTGCGCCGCCCCCTGCGGGCGACGCCAGAATTGTGCGGCAGGACGCGTCCGCCGAGAACCGCTAATTGCCCATGACGGGAATGCCGAGCACGACGGGATGGAACGCAAACGCCAGTGCGAGATAGACGATGATGCCCACGACGACGGCGATGACGTCGTTGCCGACGCCGCCGACCGGGATCGGCGGTCCGCCGGCATCGCCGCGCCGCTTCAGCGAGATGCGGTCGAACACGGCCCAGGCCAGGATCGAGCCGAACAGGATGATGCCGCCGAGGTCGCCGTTGGCGAGCAGATGGCCGAACGCCCAGAGCTTCACGCCGGCCAGCATCGGATGCTTGAGCGTCGTGTAGATGCGGCCGCGGAGGTAGGCGGCGACGATCATGATGACGGCCGGCAGCATCAAAGCAAGATTGATGTGCTTGAGCGCCTTCGGCGGCGTCCAGACCTGGATCCAGCCGCCGCCGTTGCGGTACTCGGCAAAGCCCCAGACGATCAGCGCCAGGCCGGCGAGTGCGACGATCGTGTAGGCGAGCTTGTAGGTGCCCTCGCCGAGCCGCGCGATGACCTGCGCCCGCGCCTCGCGCCGCGTCGTGAAAACATGCGCGCCGAGAAACAGCACGAGCCCGACCACCATCACCAGAAGTCCCACGACATCCCCCTCCTGTGCACGCGACATCGGGGAACTGGGTATCATTTCCGGGGGGCGCCTCGCAATGTGGCGAGCGCACCGTCATCAGGTGCGCCTTCATTCCGGGGCGGCTCGCAGAGCCGCACCCGGAATGCCGAGATGACTTGCGTTCTTTACAGACAAGATCGAGATTCCGGGTTCGACGCTGACGCGTCGCCCCGGAATGACGGGGCGTGACAGAGCGGACGGTGGGACAACGTCTCGCGCCACATGCGCTATTGCTGCTGTGACGTCTTGCTCAGGTCGCGGTTGTCGACATAGCGGATGGCGATGGGCCGCCCGGCCAGCGCGCCGCCGAGCCCCGAGGTGAACTTCAGCGGCAGGCAGGCATCGAGCGAGGCGTTGATCGCCTTCAGATAGCTCGAACGGATGTCGGCCGAGGCGCCGGAGCTCGCAAACGTCAGACGCGGCGGCGCGACCATCTCGCCGGTCCGCTTGAAGCTGAAGCGTACGGTCATCTGCATGCCGGCGCGGGCGTCGTCCGCGGGCGGCGGCGTCCAGCACGACCGAAGCGCTGCGAACAGATCGCCGATCGTGTCGAGATCATGATCGGGCTTCTGATACTTGGCCTGCTGGTCCTTGGCCGGCCGGCTCTCGATGGTCAGCTGCAGGTTCTGCCCGTACGGATAGTTCATCTCGGGAATGCAGGGCCAGGGACCATAGACGCTGCAGAAGGAGGGCGTGCACGGCTGCTCGTCGAGCACGCTGCACGGCGTGTGCGCGAATGGCACCGGATTGATCTGGCGACGGCGCGCATCGGCGGAGACCGGAGCGGCCAGCATCAGCAGGATGAGCACGACGGTGCGGAGCATGGTGACACTCAGGGACCAATGATAGCGGAGCTGGTCGTTGGACGCGGCGAGCGCAAGCCCAATGCGGGTCACGTCTGCGGGTTCCCGCTACGCCCGGGCCTCTCGACCCTGCCACGGGAACTCGGCTAGAACTCGGCTAGAAATTGGCGAATGACAGCAGATGGATGCACCGATGGACCGCAGCGAGACCGTGATCAACGTCATCAACCCGAACATGACTGCGTCGATGACGGAGCTGATCGCGAAGGCGGCGCAGGCCAGTGCGGGCCCGAACACGCGGATCGTCGGTCGGACCGCGCGGTTCGGCGCCGCCTCCATCGAGGGCCATTACGACGAGGCGATCGCGGCGGTCGGAATGCTGAAGGAAGTCGAGGCCGGCGATGCCGAGGGCTGCCACGCCCATGTGATCGCCTGCTTCGGTGATCCCGGTTTGCTCGCGGCGCGCGAATTGTCGGCCGTGCCGGTGCTCGGCATTGCCGAGGCGGCGATGCATGCGGCGAGCTTCGTCGCCACGCATTTCAGCATTGTCACCACGCTGTCGCGCACCAAGGTGATCGCCGAGCATCTCGTGCGCAACTACGGCATGGAGCATCATTGCAGGAAGGTGCGCGCGGTCGACGTCGCCGTGCTCGATCTCGACAAGCCCGAAGCCAACGTACGCGGCGCGCTGCTCGGCGAATGCCAGGCGGCGCTGCGCGAGGACGGCATCGGCGCCATCGTGCTCGGCTGCGCCGGCATGGCCGATCTCGCGCATGATCTCTCGGCCGAGCTCGGCATTCCCGTGATCGACGGCGTCGCCGCGGCGGTGCGCTTCGCCGAGGCGCTGGTCGGGCTGGGGCTGAAGACGTCGAAGCACGGCGATCTCGCCCTTCCATTGCCGAAGGCGCGGACGACGATTTGAGCTGCGGCAGCCCGGATGAGCGCAAGCGATATCCGGGGCTTCGAACCCCATCCTACCCACCCGGGGAGTTCCGAAACGACCATCGACGCTCCACATTGGTCCCAACCGATGGAGCCCTCGATGTCCAATCTTTCTGCCCTCTCAGCGCTGTCGTCAGCGCTTTCCACGACGGTTGCCGCCGCAGCGCCGTCGCTCGTTTCTGTCCATTCGCACCGATCGCGCGCCTCCGGCTTCGTCTGGAAACCCGGACTTGTCGTGACGGCCGATGAGGCGCTGGCCGACGAGGGCGATGTATCGCTCGTCTTCGCCGACGGCACGACGCGCCCGGCCGCGATTGCCGGGCGCGATCACACCACCGACATTGCCCTGCTCCGCTACGACGGCAAGGAGACGCAAGCTGCGCCGCTCGCCAGCGATATCCCGCCGCTCGGAGCGCTCACCGTCATCGCGGCGGCCGACCAAGGCACCGCCGTGGCGGCGCTGGCGCTGGTGTCGAAATCCGCCGGCCCCTGGCGCAGCTTGCGTGGCGGCGACATCGAGGCGCGGATCGAGCTCGATACGAGGCTGCGCCACAGCTCGGAAGGCGGCCTCGTGCTCGACGCGAATGGACGTGCGATCGGGATGGCCGTGCGGGGGCCGCGCCGCACCCTCGTCATTCCCACGGCGACTGTCACGCGCGTCTCTGGCAAGCTCGAAACGCACGGCCGCATCGCGCGCGGCTATCTCGGCGCTGGCCTACAGCCGGTGCGGCTCGACGAGGGCTTTGGTGCGATGGTGATGAGCGTCGACAAGACTGGTCCGGCGGCCGCCGCCGGCTTGCGCCAGGGCGATGTCATCACCGCACTCAACAAGGAGCCGTTCCGGGGCATGCGCGCGCTGATGCGCGAGCTTGGCCCGGACAGCGTCGGCGCCGTGGTCGAGCTGGCGGCGCTGCGCGCCGGCGAGCCGTTGCACTTGGCGCTCACGATCGGCGAGCGCCCCGCGTGAGCACCGACGGCAGCGCGCCGATCACGATCGCCATCGCGATCGACGATGCCGAGCTGGCGGACCGGCTGGCCACGCTGCTCGGCGGCGTCGCCGGCCTGCGGCTCGTCGCATCAGGCGAAAGCGCTGATGTCGCAGTCGTATCCGGCAGCGATGCGGCGAGCGATCGTGACGATCTGAAGGATCGTCCGAGCGACACGTTCCAGCTCACCGTCCGCGAGCGCGACGTGCTGGCGCTGATGGCCGAAGGCTGCTCCAACAAGGAGATCGCGCGCAGCCTCGGCATCTCCGTGCACACCGCGAAATTCCACGTCGGCTCGCTGCTCGACAAGCTCGACGCCACCGGCCGGACTGATGCCGTGGCGCACGCGGCGCGGCGCGGGATCATCGAGCTCTAGGCTCACCTCTCTCCCCTCGTCATTCCGGGGCGCCCGCAGGGCGAACCCGGAATCCATCAGTCGGCATCACGAGCGGCGAAATGGATTCCGGGCTCGCGACGTCGTCGCGCCCCGGAATGACGACAGGGTGTGGGGCGCGGCTCGCTGGATTAGCAGCAAGATAGGAGGCCGCTCACGCCTTCTTCTTCACGTCCTTGACGTTGGAGAACACGATGTCCTCGGCGCGCTCCTTGGTGTAGCCGAGATAGAACTCGTTCTTGGCCAGGAACACCGGATCGCCATCGACGTCGTCGGCGACGCCGGAATTGTTGGAGGCGATGAACGCCTCCAGCTTCTTCTTGTCGTCGCAGGAGATCCAGCGCGCCAGCGAGAACTCGGAGATCTCGAACTCGACGGGCAGCGAATATTCCGCGTCGAGGCGCGCCTTGAGGACGTCGAGCTGCAGCGGGCCGACGACACCGACCAGCGCCGGCGCACCGTCACGTGGGCGGAACACCTGCACGACGCCCTCCTCCGACATCTGCTGCAGGGCTTCCTTCAGCTTCTTCGCCTTCATCGCGTCGGTGAGGCGGACGCGGCGGACGATTTCCGGCGCGAAGCTCGGCACGCCGACGAAAGTCAAATCCTCGCCTTCGGTCAGCGTGTCGCCGATGCGCAAGCTACCATGGTTGGGAATGCCGACGACGTCACCGGCGAAGGCCTCGTCGGCCACCGAGCGGTCCTGGGCGAAGAAGAATTGCGGGCTCGACAGCGGCATGGTCTTGCCGGTGCGCACCAGCTTCGCCTTCATGCCGCGGTTGAGCTTGCCCGAGCAGAGACGCGCGAACGCGATGCGGTCGCGGTGGTTCGGGTCCATGTTCGCCTGGATCTTGAACACGAAGGCGCTCATGCGCGGCTCGGCGGCGTCGACTTTGCGCAGATTGGAGTCCTGCGCGCGCGGCGACGGCGCGTAGCGGCCGAGGCCCTCCAGGAGATCGCCGACGCCGAAATTGCGCAGCGCGCTGCCGAAATACACCGGGGTCAGATGGCCCTCGCGGAACGCGTCCAACTCGAACGGCTTGCAGGCTTGCTTGACCAGCTCGAGCTCGTCGGTGATCTGGCCCATGTCGAGATTGGCGTTGAGCTTGCCGAGCTCGGAGATCGCGATCTGCTGTGCCGCGCCGGTCTTGGCGCCGCCGCCCTCGAGCAGGCGAACGCCGCCGTCTCTGACGTCGTAGGTGCCGATGAAGTCGCGGCCGCGGCCGACTGGCCAGGTCATCGGCGTGGTGTCGAGCGCCAGCGTCTTCTCGATCTCGTCCAGCAGGTCGAACGTGTCGCGGCTCTCGCGGTCCATCTTGTTGATGAAGGTGATGATCGGAATGTCGCGCAGGCGGCAGACCTCGAACAGCTTTCGCGTCCGCGCCTCGATGCCCTTGGCAGCGTCGATCACCATGACGGCGGAGTCGACCGCGGTCAGCGTCCGGTAGGTGTCCTCGCTGAAGTCCTCGTGGCCGGGAGTGTCCAGCAGGTTGAACACCAGCCCCTCGAACTCGAAGGTCATCACCGAGGTGACGACCGAGATGCCGCGCTCACGCTCGATCTTCATCCAGTCCGAGCGGGTGTTGCGGCGCTCGCCCTTGGCCTTGACCTGGCCGGCCAGGTTGATGGCGCCGCCGAACAGCAGCAGTTTTTCCGTCAGCGTGGTCTTGCCGGCGTCCGGATGCGAGATGATGGCGAAGGTCCGCCGGCGCGCGACCTCGTCGGCGAGCGGCGAGCGGGACGGCTGGTCGGTGGTGACGGCGATATCGGACATGGGGCGGCGAGCGTCGTTTCAGGGCCAGAGAGCGGGCGATGTCGTGGGAAAAGCGCGGGCTCACGGCCGCCGCGCGCCCTCCATATAGGCGTTTTGCACCGCAACTCCAACCGGGGAGTTCACCGGCCTCGTCACCCCGCCCCCGGGGATCAGTGCCGCAGCACCGAGACCAGCCAGAAGCTCAGCGCCGAGACGATCGCGGAGGCCGGAATCGTGAAAATCCAGGCATAGACGATCGATCCAGCCACGTTCCAGCGCACCGCCGAGGCGCGGCGGGCGGCGCCGACGCCGACGATGGCGCCGGTGATGGTGTGGGTGGTCGAGACGGGCACGCCGAGGAACGTCGCCAGGAACAGCGTGATGGCGCCGCCGGTCTCGGCGCAGAAGCCCTGCATCGGGTTCAGCTTGGTGATGCGCAGGCCCATGGTGCGGACGATGCGCCAGCCACCCATCAGGGTGCCGAGCGCCATCGCCGTCTGGCACGACAGCACGACCCAGAACGGCACCGTGAAATGCTCGCCGAGATGGCCCTGCGAGTACAGCAGCACGGCGATGATGCCCATCGTCTTCTGCGCGTCATTGCCGCCATGGCCGAGCGAATACAGCGACGCCGAGGCGAACTGCAGGATACGGAAGGCGCGGTCGACCGCGAACGGCGTCGAGCGCACCGAGGCCCAGGACACGATGGCAACCAGGATCATCGCAAGGATCAGGCCGACCAGCGGCGACAGCACGATGGCGAGGATCGTCTTCGACAGCCCGCTCCACACCGCGGCCGAGATGCCGGCCTTGGCGACCCCTGCCCCGACCAGGCCGCCGATCAGTGCGTGCGAGCTCGACGAGGGAATGCCGGCCGCCCAGGTCACGAGGTTCCAGACGATGGCGCCGACGAGTGCGGCGAAGATCACCTGCGCATCGACGATGGCGGGATCGATGATGCCTGTGCCGATGGTCTGGGCGACATGCAGGCCGAACACGCCGAAGGCGACAAAATTGAAGAACGCCGCCCAGAACACCGCGTATTGCGGCCGGAGCACGCGGGTGGAGACGATCGTCGCGATCGAGTTCGCGGCGTCGTGCAGGCCGTTCAGGAAGTCGAAGGCGAGCGCGACGGCGATGAGGCCGACCAGGATGGGAAGGCCGAGTTGAGCGTCCACGGCGCGACCCTACCCTAGACCTGTTCGATCATGATCGAATTGATCTCGTTGGCGACGTCGTCGAAGCGGTCGGCGACCTTCTCCAGATGGTCGTAGATCTCGGCACCGACGATGAAGTCCATCGTGTTGGCGTTGCGGTGCTTGAGGAACAGCTCCTTGAGGCCGATGTCGTGGAGATCGTCGACGCGGCCCTCGAGCTTGGTCATCTCCTCGGTGATCGCGGTGATCATCGGCACGTTCTGGCCTATGGACTGCAGCAGCGGCAACGCCTTCCCGATCAGATTGGCACAGTCGACCAACAGCGTACCCATCTCGCGCATCGTCGGTTCGAACTCCTTGACCTCGAACAGCACCACGGCCTTGGCGGTCTGCTGCATCTGGTCGATGGCGTCGTCCATCGAGGTGATCAGGTTCTTGATGTCGCCGCGGTCGAACGGGGTGATGAAGGTGCGGCGGACGGCGGTCAGCACCTCCCGCGTGATGTTGTCGGCCTCGTTCTCGAACTGGCTGACGCGCTGGCAATGGGTCAGCACGTCGTCGCCGCCCTTGAGCATGTCCTGCAGCGCATGCGCGCCCTGGATCACCACCTTGTTGTGGCGGGCGAACAAATCGAAAAACCGCTCCTCCTTGGGGAGGACGGCGCGAAACCAGTTCAGCATGGGACGAGATCCATCCATTCCGAAACGGGCCAGGGCCGGCCCGTCACAGAACTGTCATATCCCGGATCACGCCGCAGCAGAAGCGGTGGCCGGATCATCCACTGCTTTCTGCCCGTTCGACAATCTTTAGTCAGATCAACGGCTTAGAGGGAGCGCTTGAACAGGTGGGCGATTTCCCCGACCACACCGCGGCGGAAGGTGAGCACGCAGGCGACGAAGATGACGCCCTGGATGACCGTCACCCACTGTCCGAACCCGGCCAGATATTGCTGCATGGCGATAATCACGAACGCCCCCACCACCGGCCCGAATACAGTTCCGAGGCCGCCGACCAGGGTCATCAGCACGATCTCGCCGGACATCGACCAGTGCACGTCGGTCAGCGAGGCGTTCTGGGCGACGAACACCTTCAGCGATCCCGCAAAGCCGGCGATCGTGCCGGACAGGATGAAGGCCAGCAGCTTGTACTGGTCGGTCTTGTAGCCGAGCGAAATCGCGCGCTGCTCGTTCTCGCGGATCGACTTCAGCACCTCGCCGAACGGCGAGTTGATGGTGCGGAAGATCAGCAGGAAGCCGGCGAGGAAGCCGACCAGCACGACGTAGTACAGCGTGACCGGCTTCGACAGGTCGATGAAGCCGAACAGCTTGCCCTGCGGAATGCCCTGGATGCCGTCCTCGCCATGGGTGAACGGCGTCTGCAGATAGACGAAGTACAACAGCTGCGACAACGCCAGGGTGATCATCGAGAAGTAGATGCCCTGCCGGCGGATCGAGATGTAGCCTGTGATGATCGACAGCACGAACGCGCCGGCGATCCCCGTGAGAATGCCGAGCTCCGGCGGGAAACCCCAGACCTTCAGCGCATGCGCGCTGCAATAGCCCGCGGTCCCTAAGAACATCGCGTGGCCGAACGACAACAGGCCGCCATAGCCGATCAGCAGGTTGAAGGCGCAGGCCAAGAGCGCGAAGCACAGTGCCTGCATCACGAAGAACGGGTACAGCCCGGTGAACGGCACGATGGCGAGCAGCGCCGCCATGATGACGAACACGATCATCTCATCACGCATCGCGCGCGGAGTGATCGGCAGGGTCTCGTCGGTGATCGATGTCATGTCAGGCCGCCCGTCCGGTCAGACCCGTCGGCTTCACCAGCAGCACCAGGACCATCAGAACGAAGACCACGGTGTTGGAAGCCTCGGGATAGAAATATTTGGTCAGTCCCTCGACCACGCCGAGCGCGAAGCCGGTGATGATCGAGCCCATGATCGAGCCCATGCCGCCGATCACGACGACCGCGAACACGACGATGATCAGGTCCGCGCCCATCAGCGGCCGCACCTGGTTGATCGGCGCCGACAGCACGCCGGCGAGCGCGGCCAGGCCGACGCCGAGGCCGTAGGTCAGCGTGATCATGCGCGGCACGTTGATGCCGAAGGCACGCACCAGGGTGGGGTTTTCAGTGGCGGCGCGCAGATAGGCGCCGAGCCGGGTGCGCTCGATCAGGAACCAGGTCGCCAGACACACGACGAGCGAGAACACCACGACCCAGCCGCGATAGATCGGCAGGAACATGAAGCCGAGATTCATGCCGCCGCGCAGCTGATCGGGGATCGCGTAAGGCAGGCCCGAGGAGCCGAAATAGTTCTGGAAGATGCCCTGCACGATCAGCGCGATGCCGAAGGTCAGCAGCAGGCCGTAGAGATGGTCGAGCCCGGTCAGCCACTGCAGCAGCGTCCGTTCCAGGATCATGCCGAAGATGCCGACGATGATCGGCGCCAGCAGCAGCGCCCACCAGTAATTGATGCCGCCGAGGTTCAGCAGGAAATAGGCGCAGAACGCGCCCATCATGTAGAGCGCGCCATGCGCGAAATTGATGATGTTGAGCATGCCGAAGATGACGGCAAGCCCGAGACTGAGCAGCGCGTAGAACGAGCCGTTGATCAGTCCGACCAGGAGCTGTGCGTAAAGAGCCTGCATCGTCTTGTTCTGTTTCTCTCGGCGTTTCCTGACGTAGACGGCAGCCCCGGCGGCAAACCGCCGGGGCCACAGCGGCTTATTTCTTCAACAGCGCGCACGCGCTCTTGTCGAGCGGCGTGAAGGCCTGGTCGCCCGGCACCGAGCCGACCAGCTTGTAGAGATCCCACGGGCCCTTGGATTCGGACGGCTTCTTGACCTCGAACAGATAGGCGGTGTGGATGGTGCGGCCGTTGGGCTGGATCTCGCCCTTGCCGAACAGCGCATCCTCGGTCGGGATCGACTTCATCTTGTCGACCACCTTGACGCCGTCATGCGGGTTCTCGCCGAGCGCCTCCAGCGCCTTGAAATAATGCAAGAGGCCCGCATAGACGCCGGCCTGCACCATGGTCGGCGGCGCGCCGTTCCTCATCCGCTTGGCGAAGCGGTCGGAGAAGGCGCGGGTCTGGTCGTTCATGTCCCAGTAGAAGGTCTCGGTGAAGTTGAGCCCCTGCGCGATGTCGAGCCCGATCGACTTGACGTCGGTCAGGAACAGCAGCAGCGCGGCGAGCTTCTGGCCACCTTTCGTGAGGCCGAACTCGGCGGCCTGCTTGATCGAGTTGGTGGTGTCGCCGCCGGCATTGGCGAGGCCGATCACCTTGGCGCCCGACGACTGCGCCTGCAGCAGGAAGGACGAGAAGTCCGAGGTGTTGAGCGGATGCTTGACGCCGCCGATCACCTTGCCGCCGTTGGCGGTGACCACCGCGGTGGTGTCGCGCTCGAGCGCAGCGCCGAAGGCATAGTCAGCCGTCAGGAAGAACCAGCTCGTGCCGCCCGCCTTGACCAGGGCCTGCCCGGTGGTGTGCGCCAGCATGTAGGTGTCATACGTCCAGTGCACCGTGTTGGGCGAGCACTGCGCATTGGTGAGGTCGGAGGTCGCCGCGCCCGAATTGATGTAGACGCCGTTCTTCTCCTTCACGACGTTGTTCACCGCCAGCGCCACGCCGGAGTTCGGCACGTCGACGATGATGTCGACCTTGTCGACGTCGAACCACTGCCGCGCGATCGAGGTGCCGATGTCAGGTTTGTTCTGGTGATCGCCGGAGATCACGTCGATCTTCCAGCCCTTGCCCGCGAGGCCGGAATCTTCGATCGCCATCTGCGTCGCGAGCGTCGAGCCGGGGCCGCCGAGATCGGAATAGAGACCCGACTGATCCGACAGCGCGCCGATCTTGACGACCTTGTCCCCGGCAGAAGCCATGCCGCCGGCGGCCAAGGTGAGCGCCGTTCCCAGCAGCAATGACGCGATGAACCTGCTTTTCATTTCCAACTTTCCAGAACTTTCCAAGTCAATGTTCCGGCGTCGGTCAGACGCCGAGATAAGTATGCAGCTTGTCCATGTTGGCGGACAGATCGGCATTGGCAAAACCGTCGATGACCTTGCCGTGCTCGACCACGTAGTAGCGATCGGCGACCGTCGAGGCGAAGCGGAAGTTCTGCTCGACGAGGAGGATCGTGAAGCCCTCCTTCTTCAGCCGCGCGATGGTGTGGCCGATCTGCTGGATGATGACCGGCGCAAGACCTTCGGTCGGCTCGTCCAGCATCAGGAAGCTCGCGCCGGTGCGCAGGATGCGCGCGATCGCCAGCATCTGCTGCTCGCCGCCGGAGAGCTTGGTGCCCTGGCTCTTCAGCCGCTCTTTCAGGTTCGGAAACAGCTCGAAGATCTGGTCCAGAGTCAGTCCGCCCGGCCGCACCACAGGCGGCAGCAGCAGGTTCTCGCGCACGTCGAGGCTCGCGAAGATGCCGCGCTCCTCGGGACACAGCGCGATGCCGAGCCGCGCGATCCTGTCCGAGGTCATGCGGATCAGCTGCTGGCCATTGAAGGCGACCGAGCCGGTGCGCTTGCCGATCATTCCCATGATCGACTTCAGGGTCGTGGTCTTGCCGGCGCCGTTGCGCCCGAGCAAGGTGACGACCTCGCCGGCATTCACCGTGAAGTTCATGCCGTGGAGAATGTGAGATTCGCCGTACCAGCTCTCGAGGTTCTTGACGTCGAGGATGGTGCTGGTCGTGGCCGCCTGCCCTGGTTTGCTTGCCGTCATCACCTCAGGCATGTCCGGCTCCCAGATAGGCTTCCTTGACGCGCTCATCCTTGGAGAGCTCGGAATACGGTCCCTCGGTCAGCACCTGCCCGCGTGTCAGCACGGTGATGGTGTCGGAGAGATTGGCGACGACGCTGAGATTATGCTCGACCATCAGGATCGTGTATTTGGCCGAGATGCGCTTGATCAAAGCGGCGATCTTGTCGATGTCCTCGTGGCCCATGCCGGCCATCGGCTCGTCCAGGAGCATCATCTCCGGATCGAGCGCCAGCGTGGTCGCGATCTCCAGCGCCCGCTTGCGGCCATACGGCATTTCGACTGCCGGAATATTGGCGAACTCGCTGAGGCCCACGTCGTTGAGCAGCTCCAGCGCGCGGCCGTTGAAGCGGTTGAGCACGCTCTTGGAGCGCCAGAAATCGAATGACGAGCCGTGCTGCCGCTGCAGCGCGACGCGGACGTTCTCGAGCGCGGTCAGATGCGGGAACACGGCCGAGATCTGGAACGAGCGGACCAGTCCAAGCCGCGCCACGTCAGCCGGCGCCGTCGCTGTAATATCCTGACCCTTATAGAGAATCTTGCCAGCTGACGGCCGCAGAAACTTGGTCAGAAGATTGAAGCACGTCGTCTTGCCGGCCCCGTTGGGGCCGATCAGCGCGTGAATGGTGCCCCGGCGGATCTTGAGCGAAACATCGCGAACGGCAAAAAACCCCGCGAATTCCTTCGTCAATCCGTGGGTCTCGAGAATGAACTCGTCAGCCAAACAGATTCCCCCCGAACCGGCGCACATCGCGCCCGGCCCTCGCTTCTTCGTAACGCGGCTCTGCGACAACTGGACCATGCCAGCCGCCGCCCACGACCGCTTCGCGCCGGAATATGCCGTCAATCGAGGGAGTTAGGCAAGGCGGAAAGCTGGGCAATGCGGCCGCGGCGCGGTCGATGAACCTCGCGTTGAGCCTGCTGTGGTCTTCCCGCGGACATAGAATACCGCGCCACCGCAATTTCGCTCACCCAAGCTCGGGTGGTGGATCTCGCAATCGCGAATGCGATCGCCGGCTCGTCTACTCCGCGCCCTTCACCTCTTTGGCGTAGATGTCCGGCTTGAAGCCGACCACGCGCTTGTGGCCGAGATCGAGCACCGGCCGCTTGATCATCGAGGGCTGCGCCAGCATCAGCGCGATCGCCTTGCTCTCGGTCAGTCCTTCCTTGTCAGCATCGGACAACTTCTTGAACGTCGTGCCGGCGCGGTTGAGCAGGACCTCCCAGCCGAGCTCCTCGCTCCAGCCCTTGAGCGTCGCCTTGTCGATTCCCGCAGTCTTGTAGTCGTGGAAGTCGTAAGCCACGCCGTGCTCGTCGAGCCAGGCGCGCGCCTTCTTCATCGTGTCGCAGTTCTTGATTCCGTAGATTGTGATGCTCATGCCACGCGTCCTCAACCGTTCGTGTGCGACTGCGGCGAATGTCTCATGTTGCGACAATCGGCCCCGCATTTTGCGGTGCGATTCACCTGCTTTTGATGCGCAGACGCCGTTCGTTCCGCCGTCGGAATTCATACGGACCTTTGCCATGAAAGTGTCGGCTGAGCATTACATTTTCTTCGCATCCCCGGCGTATCTGGCGCGCGAACAGGAGACCGCGAATGGGCATGATCATGATACGTTGTCCGCAGACCGGCCGCAGCATCGAGACAGGAATGGAGATGGAGGCCGCGCGCTTTCAGCGCATGCCCGTGTTCTTCTCGCGCGCGTATTGCCCGCACTGCCGCGCCTACCATGAATGGTTTGCCGCCCACGCCTGGGTCGAGGATGTCAGCGACCGCGAGCGAATTGCATTGGCCTGATTGAGAGACCTGAGGATCAGATCAGAGTTGCGGCGCGTGTCGTGAGCCTCACTCGTCCTTCGGATCGCTCTTCAGCGGCTTGTCGGAGTCGCCCGGCATCAGGCAAGGATACAGCTCGGTGAACTTGAAGTCGCCGCCGCCGGAGGGGCGATCGAAGCGCAGCACCACATCGAAGCGCTTGCCCGACCAATGGGTCGGCAGCTTGTCGGGGTTGCTGACGGGCAAGCGCGGCAGGATGTCTGAGATGATCGCCTTGTGCTCCCACGCGACGAGGACGGTGCCGGCAAGCGGGAGGACGGCCTCGACGAGCGCCGCTTCCTCTCCCTTTGCGAACGAGATATTCGGTTCGGACAGCCCGACGCGCGCGGCCAGTTCCAGCACCGTCTCGTAGGGCCGCCGGCTCGGATCGGAGCCGTCCTTGGTGCTGTCGGGATCGGCGGCGTAGACCGCCTGCGGCGCCGGATAATCGGTTCCACCAAGCCCGCTGCCGAACAGCGCGGTCCAGGCCCCTGCCCGCTCCCATCCGAATATCACCAGCGATTTCGAATCCGTCTTGCCCTTGTGCGTGAGGCCTGGACCGGTGGCATCACCGTCGGGCTTCTCGGCGTGGCGGATGATCAGCAGCGTCAGTGCATCCATTGCCGTCTCCTGCATGCTGTCGGGTCGCCCCTGTTCACGATCCGGGCGAGATCAATCCTAGCTCGGGTGAGCCGGCGTCGATATGAACTCGATCACACCCGGGATCGGCCGCTTCAGCCGCGAGCATGACTCTGCGCTGCTCCGCCCGCAGCCGGCATCAGCGGCTGTCCGATCCAGGCGCGGTTGAGCAGGCGCGTGATGTGCGGACATGGCTCGCCGCGGATGCGCGCCATCGCTTCCTGATAGGGACCGACGGTCCGCAATCCCTCCGGCAACACGGCGTAGGCGCGCGGCAGCCAGATGCGGGCGCGCGCGGCGCTGCGGCGCTCACGCGCGCCATATGGCAGGTCGAAAGCAAGGCGCAGCCGCTCCGGCAGCATCTCGGCGGTCAGCGCGGTGAACCAGCGCGGCGGTCCTATCCAGGTCGCGTCACCCGAGAAGATTCGCCGCGCGATGTCCCGCGCAGCTGCGCTGACGGTCAGCGTCTCCGACTCCATCCTCGCAGCCGCATAGGCCTTGAAGGAGGCCCAGTCCGACGGCAGCACATCATGAGGAATTCCGAACAGCCCGGCGAATCGCATCGCCTCGCGCCAATATTGCTCGCGTTCCGCATCGCTCAGCGGCGGGCATAGCAGGCCGTAGGACATCATCGCGGTTTCGACCAGCGTGGCATGGACCCAGCGCAGCGCCTCGACGTCATTGGCGCGGTAGCGCGAGCCGGCTGCGAAGGGGCCGGCGGTCTCCGTCATCACGCCGTCGACAGCGGCGTGCCGTCGATACAACCGCCGCGCCACTGCGACGGCCTGGTCGCGCGTGCCGAACACCATCGTGTAGACGATGCTGAAGGTGCGGTGGAAACGACCGAGCGGATCGGCGAACACCTTCGACTGCTCGGCGATGCCGGCCGACACCCAGGGATGGGCCAGCTGCAGCAGCAGTGCGCGGCCGGCGCCGAGAAACAGCGCCGCCTCGCGATGCACCCGCCACATCACGCTGTCGGGGCCGAGCACGCCATCGCCCGAGACGGCGGGCGCCGACAGCACCTCGTCGAGACAACGCTCGAAATCGGCCTCGCTGACGATCACGGCCGCTTCGGGATCTCCAGCCCACGCTGCACCGCCGGCCGCGCCAGGCCGCGCTCAAGCCACGCTGGAACGTGCTTCAACTCATCGAACGCGACGAGCTCGCGCGCCCCGTAGAAACCGATCAGGTTGCGCACCCAGCCGAGGCTGGCGATGTCGGCGATGGTGTAGTCGCCGTCCATGATCCACTGCCTGCCGTCGAGCCTCGCTTCGAGCACAGCCAGGAGCCGCTTGCTTTCGGCGACGTAGCGCTGCAGCGGCCGCTTGTCCTCATATTCGCGGCCGGCGAATTTGTGGAAGAAGCCGAGCTGGCCGAACATCGGCCCGAGGCCGCCCATCTGGAAGTGCAGCCACTGGATGGTCTGCCAGCGTCGCGCCGGGTCGGCGGGAAGAAACTTGCCGGTCTTCTCGGCGAGGTACTGCAGGATCGCGCCGGACTCGAACAGGCCGATCGGCTGGCCGCTGGGGCCGTCGGGATCGATCATTGCGGGGATCTTGCCGTTCGGATTGAGCGACAGAAACTCCGGCGTCTTCTGATCGTCCTTGCCGAAGTCGATCGCGTGCGGCTCGTAAGGCAACCCCGTCTCCTCCAGCATGATCGAGACCTTCACGCCATTCGGCGTCGGCAGCGAGTAGAGCTGAATGCGGCCGGGATGCTGCGCCGGCCAGCGCGTGGTGATCGGGAAGCTCGAGAGGTCGGACATGAGGCTGTTGCTCGCGCGTTGCGTTGAGGCCTCAATCTAAGCCCATGGGCTGCCGCCGCAAGCCATGAGCCGGGAACTCGTCCTGCGGATCCGTCTTAGGCTGCAGTCGACGTGCAGAGATCAAGCATGCCCAGTGCAACCTACCAGCTCATCACGCAGGCGATGCGCACACGCCGCCAGGTGCTGTGCATGTATCGCGGCTTCGCCCGCGCAGTCTGCCCCATCATCCTCGGCCACACCGCGGGCCGGGAGCGCGTGCTTGCGTTTCAGTTCGCGGGCGGCGCGAGCAGCGGCCTGCCAGCGGGCGGTCAATGGAAGTGCTTCGACGTTGGCGAGATGAGCGAGGTCGAGCTGCGCGAGGGCCGCTGGCATTCGGGACGCAGCCACGCTCAGCCGCAATATTGCGTCGCCGATGTCGACCTCGACATGAATCCGGACAGCCCGTACGATCCGAGGCGCGCTGCGACGCCGCGCAAGCCCAAGCGGTGAGGTCTATTGCGGCTCCCGCAGGCGCACACGCAACAGCGCCGGAAGCTTCGATGTCGCCTCATGCTGGGCGAGCTTGGCAGCGACGCGGCGCATCAGCGACGACGCCCCCTGCTTGGCCAGCAGCTTCATGCCGCGTGCACTGAAGTCGACCACCACCTCATGATGGCGCATGCCCTTGCCGCCCTTGACCAGGCCAAGGTCGCGCACCAGGCAATAATGCCCGTCGCTCATGCGTGCCAATCGGGTGTTCTCGAACATGCTCCGAAGCAATGCACCGAGTCGCGAATCCGTCAAGATTGACAGGAACGACTCATGAACTCAGCACGTCCTCGATACGGCGGCGCGGCGAAAATGGCAGCGAGGGTCCGTAGCCGAAGCGCAGCACGAGATCGGGGCGACGTGTGGTCCCGATCAAGCGCGCGAGTTCGGGGCGCAGGACGGCAACCTCCACGGGCTGGTTGATGAAGGCGAGCTTGAGCCCGAGGCGCGTCGCTTCAAGCGCGAAGCGTTGGCATGCTTGCCCCACCCTGATCCAGTGCTGAGGATCGGCCTGCTCGGCCGCGAACACGGCAATGCCCGCCGAGGACGCGATCTGCCGCGCATATCTGTCGTTCTCGGCTGATACATCGAACAGGCGATCGAATGCGAAGCCGCCCAGCGCCGTCGGCAATGAGGGGTTGCCGCTGGCTGCCGCCAGCAAGCCGTCGCCACTTGCCATCGCACTGCGCGGATTGAACCGGATCCAGCTCTTCAACTCCTGCATGAACGCCGCATCGCGCATCTGCGCGCTGTTGCCGGCAATGACGAGATCGCGGATCGCGGCGATGGTGGTGGGGGCCGTGATGATGGCGAGATCGACACCGGCCACCGCTGACGCAACCTGCAGGGCGGTGAGATCACCTGGCGCCGCCTGGCGTCCGTCATAGTCGCCACGCGTCGACTGCCTGCGGACGATGGCGGCAAGCAGCGGATCGACATCGTCGCGCCGACCGCCGGTGAACGTGTAGCGCACCGTCGCCCCGTCGATGATCACTTCGCCCGGGCGCCCGCTCGCGGCGGCCGCGATCGCGAGGTTGGTCGCCGCACAGCCGAGGCTGACGAACAGGTGATGGTCGTCGGGATCGACCACGGCGGTGCGTCGCGACAGATCGGGCGTGATCGTGATCGCATCGGCCGACGCGGCAAAGCGCCACGGCTGCGTGTTGTGGCCATTGGCGGCCAGCGTCGCGTAGCGGATCACGTCGGCGATGTCCGGCGACAACGGTGCGCGCAGACGCGCGCTGTAGTCGTCATATGCCGAGGTCGTGCCGGTGGCCTGCCGCCATGCGCCGGTGCCGAGCGCGACTGCGGCCAGCGCGCCACCCATTCCTAACAGGATCTGTCGTCGGTTCATGGCCACGCGTTCGCCATATTAGTCATGGCGACAAGGGTAAGCATGGCGCTCAGCTGTCGTCTTGTCTCAGATCAACATCGTCACGGTTCACCAAGAAAGATCGCAACCCGCCGTTGACAGCAACAACAAACGAGCGTATGTCCCGCGGCCTCGCGAGCAACTGCGCCCGCGACAAACATGAGCGAGATGATGTCCTTCGGTTACGAAAACATGATTTGCACCGCCAACGGCTTTGGGCCGTCGGATGGCGCACGCCATGCTCGGGGGAGCGGTCTTGCTTGAGGCAAGATCCAAAGTCCGGTTCACACGGACCCTCCCGAGCCAGCCGCTCCGGAGGGTTTTTTGTTGCCCTCACGCCCGCGGCCTGCACGGCGAACTACCAATTGTCCCGGCAACCAGCCGGAACGGGAGACCCGGATCCCGGGGCTCGCGCGGTGATGCGCGTGGCCCGAGCGCGCGGGGCCTGTCGGAGGGAACGAGGCGTTGCGCGCCGGACACCGATGACAGAGCGAGCTTCTCCGGAGCTCGCAACACGCGGCGCCCGTGAGCGCCGCAGACAAACGATTTGAATTCCCGGCCGCTCGCGGCCGGGATCCACGAGCCGTGGTGAAGACGACTGTTACTTCGCTTGCTAAGCCAGTGGCGCGGGTTCGAGTCCCGCCCGGCGCCTGCCGGTAGCTCAGGGGTCAGAGCACTGTCCGGTCCGCGCAAGTGGACCGGGTCTCAGTCCTCGCCTGTTCCCGGCTCGTGGTTCATCTCACATCCCGATCGCCTCTCGTGAGGCGATCGCCGTCGTCGGGCGGTGGTGAAGATGTCTGTTACTTCGTTGAAACCGAGCGCCCTCCTGGGCAGCAACGGCTGCCCTGAGGGCAGCAACAGCTACCCCGAGGGCAGCAACAGCATCACCCGTTCCCC
>NZ_CAFI01000429.1 GCF_000239775.1 Bradyrhizobium sp. ORS 375 | reverse complement strand
GGCGTTGATAAAGGCGTTTCAAACTTACAATCAGCCGATGCATTTGGAGAGCACGACGCAAATGCGTTAGCCAGGAATGACAACGAACAACAAACTCACATGTGGCTGGCGGATGCCGACCGCGAAGACGACTGGGCCGACCGCATCATCCGCGCACGCGAGCGCCGTCCGTTCACCTCGCTGGAAGACTTCGCCCGCGATACCGCTCTCCCCAAGCGCGCGCTGCTGCTGCTGGCCGATGCCGATGCGTTCCGCTCGCTCGGGCTCGACCGCCGCGCCGCGCTGTGGGCGGTGCGCCGGCTGCCCGACGACGTGCCGCTGCCGCTGTTCGAGGCCGCGATCGCCCGCGAGCAGCCTGACGAGGGCGCACAGCCGCTGCCCGAGATGCCGCTGCCCGAGCACGTCGTCGCGGACTATCAGACCATCCGCCTGTCCTTGAAGGGTCACCCGATGGAGTTCCTGCGCCGGCGCTTCACCGCCGAGAGCGTGCTGGCCTGCCGCGACGTCAACGATGCCAATGACCGCCGCCGCATCCGCTGCGCCGGCGTGGTGCTGGTGCGGCAGCGGCCGGGCAGCGCCAAGGGCGTCGTGTTCATGACCCTGGAGGACGAGACCGGGATCGCCAACATCGTGGTGTGGCCGAAGGTGATGGAGACCTTCCGCAAGGAGGTGATGGGCGCGCGCCTCGTGCTGGTCGAGGGCCGCATCCAGAGCAGCTCCGAGAAGGTCGTGCACCTCGTCGCTGAGCGCCTGGTCGACCGCACCGCCGATCTCGCGCTGCTGTCAGACGACCGCCTCGGCGCCATCCCGCAGGGGCAGATGCCCGCCGAGCCGCTCAACGACGACCGCCGCGACCACCCCGACAATCCCTCCCAGCGCGTCAGCCACCCCCGCAACGTCCGTATCCTGCCGCGCTCGAGGGATTTTCACTGAGGGCTTCCCGAGGCAGTCGCTCACGGGGCCGACGACATCTTGCGGCCTTCATCGTTGGGCTATCAATCTTCCGTTCCTTCCCTCCGCGATCAAGCTTTCACCATGTCGCTTTCCGATCGATCTCTCTTCCTTCTGAACATGGCGTTCGTCGTCATCGGCGTGCTCGTGCTGCCCTCAAAACCTGATGTCGGAATCGTCACCATCGCGTTCTTCGGATCGGGCGCCGTCTTCGCCGGCAGCATCATCCTCCGCAAATGGCGCTCCGCGCCCAAGGCCGAGCGGGTCATGATTTCAGGCGGCGTTCCCATTCGCCCCTCGCGCATGCTGATCGGCGGTCTCGGAGCCTGGCTTGCAGTTCTCGGCGTGATCTTGACGGTGTTCGGCTGGTCCTACGGCATCGTGTTTCGATGCCTGTCGATCGCGTCCCTGATCTTCGGATGCTACCTGCTGGCCGCCGTGCTCGTCGGCTGGCTGCCGAGCACCTACATCCAGTTCGACGCCTCCGGGATCACATTCGGTCACCGCGGCTTTTCATATGTCGTCGCGTTCGACAACATTGCGGGGCTGGCCGTGGCCGAGATGAACCGCAATCCCTTCCTGTGCATCCGGTTGCATCAACCCGATATCGTCGCGGTGACGCCGCCCGAAAAGCATGTCGATGCTCTCAAGCAGATCGCCAGATCCGAAGCTATCTTCGGAGCTCACATCGCCATTCCGGCCCAGCAATACCTGATGGATCCCACGCTCCTCGCGCAAGCTATCGGGCGATACATCAGCGAGCCGGCGGCGCGAAGCGAGCTTTCGGTGAGGTCGCTGGCGCCGGCAGCATGAATCCCGCGGCTCGACCACACGCTTGCAAAAAGATATTTCTTTTTTCAGAATTCGCGCTCTATTGCGCGCATCCCGCTCCATCGAGAAGGGGCGTAGCGCGCGATCGTCACGACACGCGGGGCGGGGAGCGATGGCCGTGATCATGCCGCAACGTAGCTTGGCTGCGTGGACGACCGGCGTGGTGCGGACGTGAAGGCGTGTACTCCTGGCGCCCCGATGCTGGCGTCAAGTTTGCGGGGGGAGGATGATCCCGCTGATGACGGTGGCTATCAAGCCGGACACCGGGGAGAGCGCGCAATAAGCGTGAAAACCGTCGCGCAGGGAAGGCCGGCAAGCTCGGCTGCACCTGTGGTACCTTCCGCCTGCAATCTTTTTCGCAGGCGGGCCGCAGGCGCCAGTCGGCGCCTGGCCTTCCCTGCGCCCTCCTCACGGGAGGGTGAAACCGTCAGCACAACTCGGACGCATCAGCGCGCGAGGCCCCGTTCCGATGTTCAGTTCACAGTCGCTGATCTGCTTGGGCGATCGATGAACCACGCCATTCCGGAACGATCAAGGCTGAGTTCCATCGGGCCGGAAGCGAGGAACATGGCCAAGCCGTCGTAGGCGCTCACTCGCGGAGGTTGGCTCACGGAGCTGCGGCAGCGTAGCGGCGATTATTACATGGAGATGACGTCATGGTGCGTCGCAAATAAAATTGCGATTGCCCGGAACGAACTGAATGCAAGCTGAACGGCTGTCGTTCAGCTTTCAAATTTTTAAAGCAAAACAAGGGCGAGTTGGGCGATTTTTAGGTTGTTTAAAGCCCCAGTTCCGCACTATTAGCGCGATGATGAGACCGCGGAAGCCGGAATCATCACGGATGAAGCGAGCCGACCGAGCGAGCCAACCGAGCAAACCATGGCGTCAGAGACGAACCCACTTCCGCAGATGATCAGCACCAAGCGGCTGATGATGGGTCTGGCTGCGCTGGCGCTGGTCGGAGCAGGCGGCTACGGCTACATGCAGTTCCAGCCCGGTCCGGCTGCCAGGGACAATATCGAGCTCTCCAGCCAGTCCAAGCGCAGCGGCACGACCTTTACCCCGTCTGCCGCCGAGTGGGCGACGCTGACCATCGAGCCGGTCTGTGAAAAGATCTTCCGCGCCGAGCACGTGACCGAGGGCAAGGTGGCCGTCGACGAGGACCGCTCGACACCGGTGTTCTCGCCCTATGCCGGACGCGTGACCAAGCTGCTGGCGCGCCCGGGCGAGACTGTCCGCCAGGGGCAGCCGCTGTTCGTGATCGAGGCCGCCGACACCGTGCAGGCCCAGAACGACTTCATCGCGGCCATCACCGCCATGAACAAGGCGAAGTCGGCGCTCGATTTGGCTGACATCCAGTACAAGCGTGCCAAGGACCTGTTCGAAGGCCGGGCGATCCCGCTGAAGGATTTTCAGCAGGCGGAGGCGACCTCCGTTCAGGCCCAGAATGACATGCGGTCGTCACAGACGGCGCTGGAGGCGGCGCGCAACAAGCTGCGCATTCTCGGCTTCACCGACGCCACGATCAGCGACTTCCAGAGCAAGGGCGTCATCGACCGTGAGATCACGATCCACGCGCCGATCGGCGGCACGGTCGTGCAGCGCAAGGTGGGCCCAGGGCAGTACGTGAACTCCGGCGCGAGCGATCCTGTGTTCGTGATCGGCGACCTCTCGACCGTCTGGCTGACGGCCTTCGTCCGCGAGAGCGACGCCGCGCTGGTCGATGTCGGCGAGGAGATCCTCGTGCACGTGCTCGCGCTGCCGGGCCGTCCGTTGAAGGCCAGCATCAACTATGTCGCCGCCTCGATCGATCCAGCGACGCGACGCCTCCTGGTCCGGGCCACCATCGACAACAAGGACGGGCTGCTGAAGCCCGAGATGTTCGCCAACGTCACGATCTATTCGCCGGGCGAGCAGCCCGCCGTCGCGGTGCCGCGGCAGGCCCTGATCTACGAAGGTAACCAGGTCCGCGTCTGGGTCGCGCGTCCCGACAAGTCGATTGAGCTGCGCAAGATCAAGACCGGCCTGATCAATGGCGATCAGGTCGCCGTCGAGAGCAATCTGAACGCGGGCGAGCAGATCGTGACCAAGGGCAGCCTGTTCATCGACCGGGCTGCCTCCGGCAGCTGAACGTGGTCCTCCTGCCTGCCGTGCTGAAAGCTCCGACCTGAATGGACCGCCTCGTTTCTATCGCCGTCCAGCGGCGTTTCCTGATGGTCGGAATGTTCGTCGCCATCCTGATCGGTGGCCTGATCGCGTTCCGACAGCTCAACATCGAGGCCTATCCCGATCCGACCCCGCCGATGGTCGACATCGTGACCCAGAGCCCCGGGCTCTCGGCCGAGGAGATCGAGCGCTACATCACGATCCCGATCGAGACCCAGGTCGCCGGCATCAAGAACCTGCGCACGATCCGGACGATCTCGCTGTACGGCTTGTCCGACGTCAAGCTGCAGTTCTCGTTCGACTACACCTATGACGAGGCCTTGCAGCAGGTGCTGAACCGCCTGTCGCAGCTGTCTCCGTTGCCGGGCAACGTCACGCCGCAGATTTCGCCGTTGAGCGCGGTCGGCGAGATCTATCGCTACCGGCTGCGCGGTCCGCCCGGCTACAGCGTGCTGGACCTGAAGACCTTGCAGGACTGGGTGCTGCAGCGGCGCTTCCGCGCCGTGCCCGGCGTGATCGACGTCACCGGCTGGGGCGGCAAGACCAAGACCTATGAGATCCAGGTCGACTTCAACAAGCTGGTCGCCAACGGCCTGACCTTGCCGCAGCTGCTGCAGGCTGTCGGCAACTCCAACATCAATGTCGGCGGCAACACGGTCGAGATCGGCACGCAATCGGCCGTGGTGCGCGGCGTCGGCCTGATCCGTTCGATGGACGACCTCGCCAACACCATGGTGTCGCAGAGCGGCGGCAACCCGGTGCTGGTCAAGGATGTCGCCAACGTCACGGTGGCGGAGAAGCCGCGGCTCGGCATTGCCGGCCTCAACAACAATGACGACATCGTCCAGGGCATCGTGCTGATGCGGCGCGGCGAGCAGAGCTCCCCGACGATCGCGCGCGTGGAGCAGCTGGTCGACCAGATCAACAATTCGACCATCCTGCCGCCGGGCGTGCGCATCGAGCGCATCTACGACCGCAAGGACCTGATCGACACCACGACCCACACCGTGCTGCACAACATGGTGGTCGGCATCGGCCTGATCGTGCTGCTGCAGTGGATCTTCCTCGGCAATCTCAGGAGCGCGCTGATCGTCGGCGCCACCATTCCGTTCGCGCTGTTCTTTGCCGTCATCATCCTGGTGCTGCGCGGCGAGTCCGCCAATTTGCTGTCGGTCGGCGCGATCGATTTCGGCCTGATCGTCGACGCCACCGTCATCATGGTCGAGGCGATCTTCCGCCGCCTGACACAGACGACGCCATTGTCCGAGGCCGAGGAGAGCCACATCTCGCCCGACACGATGATGGGCATGAAGAGCCACGCGATCCTCTCCGCCGCGGCCGACGTGTCGCGCTCGATCTTCTTCGCCGCCGCCATCATCATCGCCGCGTTCCTGCCGCTGTTCACGCTCAGCGGCGTCGAGGGCAACATCTTCGGGCCGATGGCGCGCACCTACGCCTACGCGCTCGCCGGCGGCCTGCTCGCGACCTTCACCGTGACCCCGGCGCTGAGCGCCATCATCCTGCCGGCGCATGTCGAGGAGACCGAGACCCGGTTGATGCGGCTGTTGCACGCGATCTACGCGCCGGTGCTGCGCTGGGCCGTCGGCAACCGCAATCTGGTGATGACGGGCGCGATCGGCCTCGTGCTGCTGACGGTGGTGGTCGGCCGGCTGCTCGGCCTGGAATTCCTGCCCAAGCTGGAGGAGGGCAACCTCTGGATTCGCGCGACCCTGCCGCCGACGATCTCGCTGCAGGAGGGCAACGCCTACGTCAACGAGATGCGCAAGATGATCCGCGCGCGGCCCGAGGTCGACGCCGTGGTGTCGCAGCACGGCCGTCCCGACGACGGCACCGACGCCGCCGGCTTCTTCAATGCGGAGTTCTTCGCTCCGCTCAAGCCGGTCAAGGATTGGCCCGGCACGAAGGACAAGGACCAGCTCACGGCCGAGCTGTTGAAGCAGCTCGACGACCGCTTCCCCGGCGTCGAGTTCAACTTCTCGCAATATCTGCAGGACAACGTCTCGGAAGCCGTCTCTGGCGTAAAGGGCGAGAACTCGATCAAGCTGTATGGCAACGATCTGCAGGCGCTCACTGACACCGCCAACAAGATCAAGCAGGTGCTGTCGACGGTTCAGGGCGTCACCGATCTCGCGGTGTTCACCTCGTTGGGCCAGCCGACCGTGCAGATCGACATCGACCGCGCCAAGGCCGCGCGCTATGGGCTCGCGCCCGGCGACATCAACGCGACAATCAAGGTCGCGATCGGCGGCGACACCGCGGGCGATCTCTACGAGCCGGGCTCCGACCGACATTTCCCGATCATCGTTCGCCTCGCGCCGGAATATCGCAAGAGCGCAGAGGCGATCGAGAATCTGCGTATCGGCGCGCAGGGGCCGAACGGCATCACGCAGATCCCGCTGAGCGAGGTCGCGACCATCAAGCTGGTGTCGGGTGCGGCCTATATCTATCGCGAGCAGCAGGAGCGCTATCTCCCGATCAAGTTCTCGGTGCGCGAGCGCGACCTCGGCAGCGCCATCCAGGAGGCGCAGCAGAAGGTCGCCGAGCAGGTGCAGTTGCCGGCCGGCTCGCGGGTGGAGTGGGTCGGTGAATTCGGCAATCTGCAGGACGCGATCAAGCGGCTGTCGATCGTGGTGCCGATCAGCCTCGCGCTGATCGGCGTGCTGCTGTGGTTCAATTTCGGCTCGATGGCCGACACCTTGCTGGCCATGAGCGTGATCCCGATGGCGATCTTCGGCGGCGTGGTTGGCCTCGTGCTCACGGGCATTCCGTTCAGCGTGTCCGCCGCGATCGGCTTCATCGCCTTGTTCGGCATCGCCGTGATGGACGGCATCATCATCCTGTCGCAGTTCAACCAGCTGATCGACGAGGGCGTCGACCGCATCGAGGCCGTCATCCGAACCGGCGAGCTGCAGCTGCGGCCGGTGCTGATGACCTGCGTCGTCGCCGGCATCGGCCTGTTGCCGGCGGCGCTGTCGAGCGGCATCGGCTCGCAGGTGCAGAAGCCGCTCGCGATCGTGGTCGTGACCGGAATGATGCTCGCGCCTGTCGTCATCCTCATCACGCTGCCGGTCCTGATCTCGCTATTCTCCCGCCGGAGGGTCCGCTAGATCCGCATATGCTCGTCGATCCGCGCGGCGGCATCGGCATCGACCTTGGCGGCATCGACGATCTCGCCGCGCTTGAACACGAGGTAGCGGTCGCTGATCGACAACGCGAAAGGCAGATGCTGCTCGACGACGATCATGGAGGTGCCGATCTCGCGGCGGACGCGGACCAGCACCTCGGACAAGCGATCCACCACGGAAGGCTGCAAGCCTTCGGTGACTTCGTCCAGCAGCAGCACGTCGGGCTTCGCCATCAGGGCGCGGGCGACGATCAGCATCTTCTGCTCGCCGCCCGACAGCGTTCCGGCGCGCTGGCCGAGCCGTTTGGTCAGAACCGGAAACCAGCCGCCGACCTGCTCGAACAGCGCGTCGATGTCCTTGTCCGACAGCAGCCCGAGCCGGAGATTGTCGCGCACCGAAAGGTCCTGGAACAGCGCATGCTCCTGCGGCACATAGACCAGCCCCATCTTGCGCTTCAGATGCGGCGCCACCCGCGTCACGTCCTTGCCTGCAAGCCTCACGCTGCCACGCCAGGCCGGCAGGAAGCCGAGGATGGCCTTGAGCAGCGAGGTCTTGCCCATGCCGTTCTTGCCGACGATGGCGAGCGTCTCGGCCTTCGCCAGCGCAAAGCCGACATTGCTGATCACCTCGGAGGAGCCGTAGCCGCTCGCGAGCTCTTGGATTTCCAGCATCGCGCTCATGCCGGCACCTCCGCATGCGACACGTGCTGGCCGGTGTAGATCTCGCGGACGAGCTCGCTGTTGACGACCTCGTCGACCGAGCCGTCGAGCGCGAGGCGGCCCTGGTGCAGCACGATGATCCGCGAGGAGATCTCGCGCACGAAATCGAGATCGTGCTCGACCAGGAGAATGCAGAGGCGGTCGCGACGGGCAAGGGTGGTGAGGATGTCGGCGAAGCTCTGCCGCTCGGCCCGGGTGAGGCCGGCGGTCGGCTCGTCCAGCAGCAGCACGTCGGGCTCGAGCGACAGAACCATTGCGAGCTCGAGCGCCTGCTTCAGCCCATGGCTGAGATTGCGCGCTTCCTCGTCGAGCCGTTCGCCGAGGCCGGAGCGTTCGACGACCGACATCGCCGCGGGCGGCAGAGCCAAGGTGTCCGAGCGCGATGTGAGGGCTGGCGGATCGGCATGTGTTCGCGCGACGCGCAGGCATTCGGCGACGGTGAGGGTCTCGAACACCGAGGCTGTCTGGAACTTGCGTCCCAGGCCGAAACGCACGACGCGGTCCGGCGGCAGCCGAGCGATGTCGTGACCGGCGATCGCGACGTCGCCGGTCGAGCGCTCGCGACCGTCCGAGAGACAGCGGATCAAGGTGGTCTTGCCAGCCCCGTTGGGGCCAACCAGGCTCAGCAACTCGCCGCGATACGCCGTGAACTCAACGCCCTCCAGCACCGCGAGACTGCCGTAATGCTTGCCGAGCGCGCGCACCTCGATCGCGACGGAATCGGGATTGCTGACGGCCTTGGTCGCGTCGGAAGGTCGAAGCATCGTCGGCGCCCCTTGTCCCGGAGCGCCGCCTTTGAGTAGGCGCATGACCGCGCCAAGCAGGCCGTCGGGAAATACGAGGATCACGACGATCAGCGCCAGCCCGACGATCAGCTCCCAGACGTAGGGAAGACTGTTCGCGAGATAGGCGCTGGCGACCTCGATGCACAGCGCGCCGATGACCGGCCCGATGACGGTGCCGCGGCCGCCGAGCGCGACCATGATGACGAGGTTGGTGCCGAAGGTGAAGCTGGCATTTTCCGGCGCGGCAACCGCGCCGAAGCCGGCATAGAAGAACCCGGCGAGCGCGGACACGATCGCGCACAGCACCAGCACGACAATGCGCAGCCGCGAGGTGTCGATGCCGAGATAGGTGCAGCGAGAGTCATTGTCGCGCAGCGCCGACAGCAACCGGCCGGTGTCGCTGCGCATCACGACCAGCGCAATCACCGCGGCCGCGAGCAGTCCGAGGCCGGCGAGGCGCAGCCAGGTCTCGATCTCCAGATCAAAACTTTCGAAGCCGACCAGGCCGCTCGACGAGCCGGTGAACGTGCCGCCGGAGTAGAGGATCTGCACCAGCACGATCGGCACCACCAGCGAGATCACCGAGGCGTAGAGCGGTGTCGAGCCGGGGTAGAACGACAGCCAGCCGGTAAAGGCGGCAACGGCCGCAGCAACTGCGACCGCGGCGCCGATCGCAGCAAAGATCTGCCAGGTGCCGAAGCCGTATTCGGTGAACATGATTGCGAGCGCATAGGCGCCGATGCCGAAGAAGGCCGACTGGCCGAAGGTCAGCGTGCCGCAATAGCCCCACATGACGTCGACGGTGATCGCCGCGATTGCGACGAAGCAGGCGCGCACCAGGATGTTCACGAGATAGGTGTCGAGCAGCAGCGGCGCGACGATGATCACGCCGGCGGCGAGCACCACCAGCAATGCGGGGACGATCAGGCGCGGCAGCGCGCGGCCCGTTGAGGGGGTCGCGGGAGAGGCGAGGGGGCGCGCATCAGGCACGGGCAAAACCCTCCGGCCGGATCCGCAGCACGATGGCGGCGCAGATCGCAATGGTCAGGCCACCCAGAATGGGATTGACGAAGGTGGACACCAGCACCTGCAACGTCCCCAGCACGGCGCAGGAGCCGGCCAGCGCCAGCAGCGAGCCGCCGGACACCATGACCAGCATGAAGGCGCCGATCAGCCAGGGGACGCCCATATTGGGATCGACGCTGGACAGTGGCGTGATCAGCGCGCCGGACAGCGCGGCGAGGCCACTGCCGAGCGCGAAAGTAATGAGCCGGACGCGCGAGGAGTCCACGCCGAGCCCCTGCGCCAGCATCTCGTTCATGATCACGGCCTTGGTCGACAGGCCGAGCCGGGTGCCATTGAGCAAGCCAGTGAACAGCAGACCGACGATGACGGCCGCGACGATCATCACCAGCCGGTAGGCGGAATAGTCGGCGCCGAACAGGTGCACCGTCCCCGAAATTGGCGCCTGCACGAACTGTACTTCGCGGCCGAACATCAAAGTAATGAGCTGTCCCAGCACGATGCCGAGACCCCAGGTCGCGAGGATCGCATCGAGCGGGCGCTTGTAGAGACGGCGGACGATTACGATCTCCGTGACACCGCCGCAGACCGCCCCGGCCATGAACGCCAGCGGCAGGACCAGGAACCACGGCAGGTTCAGCTGTGCGCCCACCAGGGCTGCATACGCGCCCACGGTCAGGAAGGCGGCGTGGGCGAAGTTGATGATTTTCATCACGCCGAACACGATCAGGAGGCCGGCGGCGATGACGAAGAGCATGGCGGCCGTCGTGACGGCATCGAGGGCGACGGTCAGCATGGTCACTTCCACTTGAGAGAAGCGGGGCGGGCCTTCGTCCGCCCCGCGGGATCATACGCGATCAGGATCGTATCGCTCAGGACTTGCCCGGGCACTGCGCGCCGGGATCGACGTTGGGGAAGCTCTGGATCACCTTGACGCTGCCGTCGGCCTGGACCTGGCCGAGATACATCGTCAGCGGCGCATGGCGCTGCTTGTCCATCTTGATCGTGCCGCGCGGACCATCGACCGAGACCTCGGCGAGCGCCTTCAGCACCTTGTCCTGGTCGGTGCTGCCGGCCTTCTCGACCGCGGCCTTGTAGGCGTAGACCGCTTCGTACTGCGGAACTGAGAGATCGTTCGGGGTCTTCAGCTCGGCGCCGAACTTCTTGGCCATCGAAGCCAGGAAGGTCTTGTTGGCCGGCGTGTCGATGCCGGTGACGTAGGACGCGGACAGATAGATGCCGGCGGCATCGGCGCCCATGCCCTTGGCGGTGCCCTCGTCGACGGCGAGATTGCCGTAGGGGAGGTTCACGCCGGCGGCGCGCAACTGCTTGGTCAAGGTGACGTTCGGCGCGCCGCCCGCGGTCGAGGTGATCAGCGCGTCCGCGCCGGAGGCCTTCAGCTTGGAGATGATCGAGGTCCAGTCCGAGCCGTCCATCGGCAGATATTCCTCGCCGACGACCTTTCCGCCCGTCTTCTCGATGTACATCTTTGTGAATGCGAGCATGCCGCGGCCGAAGGCGTAGTCGGAGCCGATCAGGAAGTAGTTCTTCGCCTTCTTCTCCTTGTTGAAGTAGTCGACGATCGGCGGCACCTGCTGGTCCGGCACCCAGGCGTTGACGTAGAGATAGGGGCTGCAGGACTTGCCCTCGTAGAACGAGGTGTAGATGTAGGGCGTCTTGCCGCGGGCGACGATCGGCAGGCCGGCGTTGCGCGCCGCGCTGGTCTCCATCGAGATCAGCACGTTGACCTTCTTCTGGAAGATCAGGGCATCGAACGCCTTCTGCGCGCCGGCGGCGCCGGAGGCATCATCGGCGACCTCGAGCTCCAGCTTGCGGCCGAGCACGCCGCCCTTGGCATTGATCTCCTCGACCGCCAACTCGGCGGATTGCACCACCGACGGCGCAACGACCGAGTTGGCGCCGGACAGGCCGACGGGGACGCCGATCTTGATCGGATCGGCGGCAAAGGCAGACGAGAGCGCGGTCGCCGCGAGGGCGAACGCCAGGGAAGTGGTGAGCAAACGCGATGTCATCGATTGTCCTCCGTGAATGGTCGAAACAGAAATTGCGAACTTGTCAGTACCAGCCGCGCTTGACCTCGCTGCCGAGCATCTCGTCGTAGACGTCGGAGCGGCGGTCGCGCAGGACCTGGTTGAAGGCGTTCCAGTTGCGGGCGCGGCGGGCCTCGCCGAGCGCGACGTCGGCGATCACGATCTCCTCCTTGTCGCGGCTCGCAGGGCCGGCGACCGGCCAGCCGGTGTAGCTGACGATCAGGCTCTGGCCCTCGAACGGCTGGCCGCGCTCGACGCCGACGCGGTCGGCGCAGGCGATGAAGATGGAGTTGGAATGGGCGGCTGCCATCGCCAGGATGTTGGCCATCGCCTCGCGGCCCTCGGCCTGGCCGGGGATCGGCACCCAGTTGGTCGGCACGCAGACGATGTCGGCGCCCTGCAGCGCGTTGAGGCGGTAGCTTTCGGGGAACCAGCCGTCGTAGCAGATCGCCATGCCGATGCGGCCGATCTCGGTGTGGTAGACGGGGAAGCCGAGATTGCCGGGTTCGAAATACAGGTTCTCCTCGTTCCAGAGGTGCACCTTGCGGAAGGTGCCGATGTAGCCCTTGGGCCCGATCAGCACCGCGCTATTGTAGAGCCTTGTCCCGTCGCGCTCGCAGATGCCGGCGACGAGGTGCAGGCCGTGCCTGGCGGCGATCTCGCTCCAGGCGGTCACGGCGGCGCCGCCGGGAATGGTCTCGGAGGCGGCGAAGGCCTCCTCGCGGGATTTGAACACGTAGCCGGAGGAGGCGAGCTCGGGGAGCACCACGAGCTTGGCGCCTTGCGCCACCGCCTGTTTGATCAGATCGAGGCTGTGGGCGAGGTTCGTTTCCAACTCGCCTACCATCGGCTGCATCTGGATGCAGGCGATCCGCAGTTTGCTGTCGTCATCCGTCGTCAAGGCACGAGTCTCCGTTGCGTTCGCGAGGGTCGCGCGCGCCAAACAAAAAGCCCCCGACTGCGCCTTGCGGCGCAATGCGAGGGCTGCATAGCCTGATGTGAAATGGCCGACCGGCCATTGGCGGACATTCGATGTCCGCAACGGCGCTAAGTAACTCAAATGCGCGAAGCGAAGTCAACGCCGTCGCTTGCAAAAATTTGAGGCCGTCGCTGCCCAACGTGTGGGCGCGACAATTGGCCCTCAGCGCGAAATCGGCGCATCCAGCACCCCCAATCCTCCCAAGGTCTCCTGCGCATTGATGATCGAGATCGCGATGTCGGCCATCGCGACACGCTTCTGCGTCGCCTGCGCGCGGATCAGCTCATAGGCCTCGACCTCGCCGACCTGCTTCAATCCCATCAGGATCTTCACGGCCTTGTCGACGTCGCGCCGCGCCTTCAACGTCTCCTCGAGCTTCTGCACCTTGCCTTCGAGCCTTCGCGTGTAGCCACGCAGCGAGCGCGCCAGCACCAGCGAGGAAAGAATGCCGAACGAGCGGATCGGCTTGTTGACGACGCCATGCGCATTGCTGTCGAGCAGCCGCTTGAGGATCGTCGGATTCTCGTAGTCGACGATCGCGATGAAGGTGAGCGGATGATCGCTGGTGCCCTCGGGGAAGATCATCTCCTCCGAGGTTTCGATCAGCTGGAACACCGTGTCGATGTCGTGCGGGATCGCGGCCGGAGGCGGCCACACGCCGCGTACGTTGCAGCCGATGCGCTTGAGCTGATCAATCAGCGCGTCGCCCTCGGCGTCGCGCGGATGGATCACCAGCACGCGGGCGCCACGCAGCTCCTCGATGAGGCGGCGCACGCCGGGCTTCATGCGGTCATCCGGCCTCATGCTGAGAGCGCCTCCTCGCTCAGCCAGCGGCCGCCGATCGGCGACACCGAAAGATACGGATCGGGCTTGATCGGGCTCTTGCTCTCCCAGACGATGTCGAACTGACCGTCGGCGCGGACGCGCCCGATCCGTGGCGTCGTCCAGACGTGGTTGTTATCGGGATCGATGCGGATCGGTCCCTCCGGCGCCTCGAGGCTGAGGCCGAGCGCAGCTTCCACCAGCTTCTGCGTATCCAGGCTGCCGGCCTGCTCGAGCGCCCGCGCGAACAGCTTGATCTGCGCATAGGCCGAGGCACTCCACATGCTGACCGGCGTCTCCGCACCGAACGCGGCCGCGAACGCCGCCTTGAAGCGGTCGTTGCTCTCGCGCGCCAGCGTGCCGAAATAGCTCGCCGCGGTGAGATGGCCGACGCAGTGCTCGGCGCCGATGGCGCGGACCTCGCCTTCCGCCATGGTGAGGCTCGCGATCGGCAACCGCTTCGGATCGAAGCCGGCTTGCGCATACATCCGGTAAAAGCGCTGCGCGGTGCGGCCGACGATGGTCGAGAACACGACGTCGGGCGCGGCGTCCCGAATGGCATCGAGGCCGCGCGTGAGCTCGGCGTCGGTCGCCTCCATCGTCACATACTGCTCGCCGACGACGCGGCCCGCATAGGACTCGACGAGGTCGCGCATGATGCGGTTGGACTCGCGCGGATAGATGTAGTCCGAGCCGATCAGGTAGACGCGCGGGCCGTGCTTGCGCACGATGTATTCGGCGAGCTGGAATGCGTTCTGGTTCGGCGCCGGTCCGGTGTAGATCACGTTCGGCGAATATTCGAAGCCTTCATAGAGCGAGGGGTACCAGAGCAGGCCGTTGCGGCGCTCGATCGCCGGCAGCACCGCCTTGCGCTCCGCCGAGGTCGAGCAGCCGAAGATCACGGAGGCGCCGTCATCGGTGAGCAGCCGGTCGGCGAGCTTGCGGAAGGTTTCGGGCTGCGAGCCCGGATCATAGGCGATGACCTCGATCTCGCGGCCGAGCACGCCGCCGTCCCGATTGATCTCCTGGATCGCGAGCGCGGTGCCGAAGAAGTGCTCGGACTCCGTGACCTGCATCAGGCCGCTGCGCGAGAACAGCACGCCGACGCGCCAGACATCCTTGTCGGATGATTTTGCGGCCGGTCTCGTCGTCATCATCATGCCTCCAGGTCGACGGGCCGGGGTAGGCCAGCTCGGAAAGCGCTGTTTATTGCGACTTGCCGCGCGGTTGGCAACGGGGGGAGGGCCATGCCGGAATCCGAGCTGGTACACGCTCTGCTCACGCCTCGCTGCGGAACCGCT
>NZ_CAFI01000430.1 GCF_000239775.1 Bradyrhizobium sp. ORS 375 | reverse complement strand
TCGACATTGGCTTGCTCTTTTCCTCACCTCGAGATTCCGGGTTCGATGCTGCGCATCGCCCCGGAATGACGGAGTGCCGATCACACGCGCTCGATGATCGTCGCGGTGCCCATGCCGCCGCCGATGCACAGCGTGACCAGGGCGGTGGCCTTGCCGGTGCGCTCGAGCTCGTCGAGCACGGTGCCGAGGATCATCGCGCCGGTGGCGCCCAAGGGATGGCCGAGCGCGATGGCGCCGCCATTGACGTTGATCTTGTCCTTGTCGATCTCGAACGCCTGCATGTAGCGCAGCACGACCGAGGCGAACGCCTCGTTGAGCTCGAACAGGTCGATATCCGACTTTGTCATGCCGGAGCGCTCGAACAGCTTCTCGGTCACGTCGACCGGGCCGGTCAGCATCATCGCCGGCTCCGAGCCGATATTGGCGAACGCACGGATCTTGGCGCGGGCCTTGAGGCCGTACTTCGCGCCGGCCTCCTTGCTGCCGAGCAGCACCGCGCCGGCGCCGTCGACGATGCCGGACGAATTGCCGGCGTGATGCACGTAGTTGACGCGCTCGAGCTCGGGGTGCGACTGGATCGCCACGGCGTCGAAGCCGCCCATCTGCGCCATCTGGGCGAACGACGGCTGCAGCTGGGCCAGCGACTGCATCGTCGTCGAGGGACGCATGTGCTCGTCCTTGGCGAGGATGGTCAGGCCGTTGATGTCCTTGACCGGCACGACCGATTTGTTGAAGCGGCCCTCTTCCCACGACTTCGCCGCACGCTGCTGGCTCTGCACGGCGTAGGCGTCGACGTCGTCGCGCGAGAAGCCGTATTTGGTCGCGATCAGGTCGGCCGAGATGCCCTGCGGCATGAAGTAGGACGGCACGGCCATCGAGGGATCCATCGGCCACGCGCCGCCGGAGGCGCCGATGCCGACGCGGCTCATCGATTCAGCACCGCCGCCGATGACGAGCTCATGCTGGCCGCTCATGATCTGCGCGGCGGCGAAGTTCACCGCGTCGAGACCGGAGGCGCAGAAGCGGCTGATCTGCACGCCCGGCACGGCCTCGCCGAGGCCGGCGTTCAGCGCGGCGAAGCGCGCGATGTCCGAGCCGGCCTCGCCGACGGGATCGACCACGCCGAGCACGACGTCATCGACGGCGTCCTCAGGGATGTTGTTGCGGTCCTTGAGCGCCTTCAAGGGCACGGTGGCGAGCGCAAGCGCGGTCACCTCATGCAGGGCGCCATCGGACTTGCCGCGGCCGCGGGGAGTACGCACGTGGTCGTAGATAAAGGCCTCAGGCATCACGCCCTCCTCATCTGGTCCAGTTTGTCGTTGTCAGCATAAGGCGAAGGCCGGCACGTCGTACGCACCGGCCTTCGCTCCGAAATCAGAAGGCTTCCGCCGGCAGCTCCATCACGGTCGCGCAGCCGGCCTGCAGGCGGGCGAGATGCGCCGCCGTCTCGGGCAGCACGCGCTCCATGAAGAAGCGGCCCGTCACCAGCTTGGTGGTGAGATAGGTCGAGCTGTCGCCGGCCGCAATCTTGTCCTGAGCGACCTTGACCATCCTCGCCCACATATAGCCGAAGGTGACCAGCGCAAAGAGATGCATGTAGTCGGTCGCGGCGGCGCCGGCATTGTCCGGCTTGGTCATCGCGTTCTGCATCAGCCAGGTGGTGGCCTGCTGCAGATGGCCGAGCGCCATCGACAGCGGCGTGATGAACGGCTTCATCGCATCGTTGCCGCCGTGCTCCTTGGCGAACGAGCCGACCTCGGCGAAGAAGGCCATCACGGCGCGGCCGCCGTCGCGCGGCAGCTTGCGGCCGACGAGATCCAGCGCCTGGATGCCGTTGGCGCCCTCGTAGATCATCGCGATGCGGGCATCGCGCACGAACTGCTCCATGCCCCATTCGGCGATGTAGCCATGGCCGCCATACATCTGCTGGGCCTGCACGGCGTTGGCGAAGCCCATGTCGGTCATGTAGCCCTTCATGACCGGGGTCATCAGGCCCATGTGGTCGTCCGCGGCCTGGCGATCCTTCGGATCCTGCGAGCGGTGCGCGACGTCGCTCTTCAGCGAGGTCCACACCACCATCGCGCGCGCCGCCTCGTTGAAGGCGCGGATCGACAGCAGGGTGCGGCGCACGTCGGGATGCACGATGATCGGATCGGCGGCCTTGTCCGGCGCCTTCGCACCCGTCAGCGAGCGGCCCTGGATGCGCTCGCGCGCATAGGCGACCGCGTTCTGATAGGCGACCTCGGACTGCGCGAGACCCTGCACGGCGACGCCGAGTCGGGCCTCGTTCATCATCACGAACATGCCCTGCATGCCCTTGTTCTCTTCGCCGATCAGCCAGCCGGTGGCGTTGTCGTAGTTCATCACACAGGTCGAGTTGCCGTGGATGCCCATCTTGTGCTCGATCGAGCCGCAGGCGACGCCGTTGCGCGCACCCACGCTGCCATCCGCATTGACCAGGAACTTGGGCACCACGAACAGCGACACGCCCTTGATGCCGGCCGGCGCACCCTCGATGCGGGCGAGCACGAGGTGGATGATGTTGTCCGACAGGTCATGCTCGCCGGCGGAGATGAAGATCTTGGTGCCGGAGATCTTGAAGCTGCCGTCGTCCTGGCGCACCGCCTTGGTGCGGAGCAGACCGAGATCGGTGCCGCAATGCGGCTCGGTCAGGTTCATGGTGCCGGTCCATTCGCCGGACACCATCTTCGGCACGTAGGTCTTCTTCTGCTCCTCGCTGCCATGCACGATGAGGGCGGCGGTCGCGCCCATGGTCAGGCCGCCATACATCGCGAACGCCATGTTGGCCGAGCACTGGAATTCGTTGACGGTCTGGCTGAGCGTCACCGGCAGGCCCTGCCCGCCATATTCGGTCGGCGCCGACAGGCCGAGCCAGCCGCCTTCGGTGAGCTGCTTGTAGGCCTCCTTGAAGCCCTTCGGCGTGGTTACGCTGCCGTCGTCATGCCGCTTGCAGCCTTCGAGATCGCCAACGCGATTGAGCGGCTGAAGCACCTCTTCGGCGAGCTTGGCGGCTTCGCCGATGATCGCCTCGCGGACGTCGGCCGAGGCATCGGAGAAGCCTGGCAGGTTGTCGTAGCGGTCGATCTGGAACACGTCGTTGAGCAGGAAGGTCACATCTTCCACGGGGGCTTTGTAGATCGGCATCGGCGTCTCCGGCAGGAAGGCTGAAGGTTCAGACTGGGAATTTGCGGACGCGGCAGGCAATGCAGGCCGCGGACTGTAGCGGATTTCTCGAGGTTTGCGGCAGCCGTGACATTGCGGCTGTCGGTCACGTCACCACGGCTTGCTCACGACGACTTGCTCATGGCGGCGAGCTGCTCACCCATCAGGCGGTGCAGCAAATTGATCGCCTTGAGCGGGCGCACCATCACCTTGAAGTGAGTAATCAGGCCGGCGTCGTCGAACGTGATGATGTCGACGCCGTTGAGCTTGATCCCTTCGATCTCGTTCTCGAATTCGAGCACGGCGCCCGTGGCGTTACGCCACTCCCCGACATACTTGAATCCTGGACCGCCTAAGACTTTCTCAGCACTCGCGAGATATTTGAAGGTGATGTCGCGGCCTCGCTGCGGCGTATGCACGACAGGACTTTCGAACACGGCGTCGGGATGCAGCAGCTCCCGCAAAGCGCCGAGATCGTGAGATCTCATATAGCCGTACCATCCATCGAGGCCGGTCTTTGTCATTGGGCGTCTCCTCGGGGCGGAACAGGCCAGCACCACAACCACCCCATATGCACATTGACGCATATGCGCCAATGTGCATAATGTCAAGCGTGGAGCGGGGCAGACCAAGATCAGAAAAACGGGAGCAGTTTCCGGCCATGGCCCTCGGCGACGCCATCCTCGCTTGTCTCACCGAACATCCGATGACGGGCTACGAGCTCGCCAAGACCTTCGACTCCTCGATCGGCTTCTTCTGGAAGACCGACCACCAGCAGATCTACAGGGAGCTCTCCCGGCTGCGCGACCGCGGTTACATCCAGGGCCGCGAGGTGGTGCAGACCGGCAAGCCCAACAAGCTCGTCTACACGCTCACGCCTGAGGGCCGCGCGGCGTTCCGCAGCTGGGCGGCGCGGCCGAGCACGCCAGCCTCGACCAAGGACGATCTCCTCGTCCGGCTCTACGCGCTGGGCGCGGCCGACATCGCGCCGATCCGGGCCGACCTGATGGCGCGCCTGGAACATCACCGCGACCGCGCCGAGCGCTACGACCGCATTCTCAAGAAGCACTATGCCGACGGCAGCGTGGCGCCGGCCGACATGGGCAAGCTGCTCAACCTGCGCCTCGGCTTGCGTCACGAGCGCATGGTGGCGGAATGGTGCGAGGAGGCGATCACCGCGTTGTCGGCCATGTCAGGCACCGGCAGCGTCCGGCCGCTCGATGCCTCGTCGCGGGAAAATGCCGGCTGATGCGCGTCGTTCGCTAGGCGCAAAACTTCTGACCGCGCCGCCGGTAAACTTAACTCGTTATTTACCGTAAAAGTCAAAAGTCGGGATCAGTAGCAGGCGATCTGCGCGGATTCCGATCATGCTCGCTTCGGGACGCGTGGGGAGGCTGGAGGCGCTTGGTGGAGCGCTGGAAGCGGAACCGGACGAGACATGAATTCGCGCGTACCGTGGAGTAATGAAGGCATCGACCCGTCCGTCCGTGAGAGGGCCGAGGCCGCGGCGCAACGCGCCGGCATGACGCTGAACGACTGGATCAATTCCACGCTTGGCGCATCCGCCCCGCCGGACTTCCGCGGCAGTGCGCCCCCGCGCAGCACGCCGCCGGTGCATCGCGATGCCCGCGAGGTCGCCGACATCCACCAGCGGCTCGATTCCATCGCCCGCCAGATCGAGCACATGTCGCGCCCCGGCGCGCGCAAGGACGCGCCGCGCGACGAGCAGGGCGTTGCCCGCCAGCTCAACGATGCCATCTCCCGCCTCGACGCCCGCCTGTCGCAGATTTCGACGCCGCTGCGCAAATCGGCTCCCGAGGAACGTTATCGTGGCCCCGACGGTGTGGAGCGCGCCGCGGCGCAGCTCTACCGTCCGGCTCAGCCGCTCAGCGCCGGCTCGTTCGACGTCGCGGTGGCCGAGATCAGCGCCCGGCAGAGCGAGCTCGACAATGCCCGGCCGTTGCCGCCGCATCAGGCGCCGCCGACCGCGCCCGCGATGGCCCCGGCCACCGCGCCGTTGATGACACCGCCTCCGGCACCCGCCCCCGGGCCGGATTTCTCGCAGCTCGAACGGCACCTGCTCAAGATCACCAGCCAGATCGAGGCGCTGCATCGCCCCGACGACGGCATCGAGCAGTCGATCGCCGGCTTCCGCACCGAGCTCGCCGAGATCCGTCTGACCATCACCGAGGCAATGCCGCGGCGGGCGATCGAGTCGCTCGAGAACGAGATCCACTCGCTGTCGCGCCGCATCGACGAGAACCGCCAGAGCGGCGTCGACGGACAGGTGCTCGCGGGCATCGAACGCGCGCTCACCGACATCCGCGAGGTCGTCGGCTCGCTGAAGCCGGCCGAGCAACTCGCCGTCTATGACGAGGCGATCCGCAATCTCGGCGCCAAGCTGGACCTGATCCTGCGCACCAATGACGACCCCGGCACGGTGCAGCAGCTCGAAAACGCCATCACGGCGCTGCGTGCGATCGTCGCGAATGTCGCGTCCAACGACGCGCTGGAGCGGCTGTCGGACGATCTGCGCCAGCTGTCGTCAAAGGTCGACCAGGTCGCGCAGGTTCGTGACACCCACGACTCCTTCCACGATTCCTTCGCCGCGCTCGAGCAGCGCATCGCCGCGCTGACCTCGACCTTGGAAAGCCGCGAGCTGCCGGCTCCCGCACCCGACAACACGGCCCAGATGGAGGACGCGTTGCGCGGCCTGTCGGACCGGATCGACCGCCTGCAGGTCGGCAATGACGGCTCGTCAGCCATCGCCCATCTCGAGCAGCGGATCAGCTATCTGCTGGAGCGGCTGGAGGCGGCCAACGATCCGCGTGGCGGCAACATGTCGCGCGTCGAGGACGGCCTGCAGGACATTCTGCGCTATCTCGAGCGGCAGCAGGCGACGTTCGCTGCGTTGTCGGAGAGCCGGTCGCAGCGGGAGGCGTCGCAGGACGCCGGCCTGGTCGACATGGTCAAGCGCGAGCTGTCCGACATCCGCTTCAGCCAGACCGAGACCGATCGCAACACCCAGGACTCGCTGGAAGCGGTCCACAACACGCTCGGTCATGTGGTCGATCGCCTCGCGATGATCGAAGGCGATCTGCGCAACGTGCGCGCGACGACCAGCCAGCCGGCGGTCCTGCCGCCGCTGGCGCCGG
>NZ_CAFI01000431.1 GCF_000239775.1 Bradyrhizobium sp. ORS 375 | reverse complement strand
CCAAGGCTTTCTCGATCGAATCAGCCCACGAAATAGAAGCGGCCCCACGAAGGGGCCGCACTGTGTCCTCTACGACTCAGTGATTCGTATCAGCTCTTCAGAAGCGGGTTGATGCGCTTCTGAAACTCCTCGATCGAGGATTCGCCTTTGATCTTCTCGCCGTTGATGAAGAAGGTTGGCGTCGAATCCACTTTAAGAACGTCGCTGGCGTACTTCTGATCGGCGGCGATCTTATCGAGCAGCGCCTGATCCTTCAGGCAGGCTTCGACCTGCTGCTGGCTGAGGCCGGCCTGCTTGCCGATCCGGGTCAGGGTCTCGGTGGTGTTCTTGACCACCCAGTCGTTCTGCGAACGGAACAGCATGTCGGTGACGGCGAAATACTTCTGCGCGTCGTCCTTGGCGATGCAGCGGGTCAGCATCGAGCCGGCGGCGGCTTTGATGTCGAGCGGGAACTCGCGGAAGATGTAGCGGATCTTGCCGGTATCGATGTATTCGGCCTTCAGCTTCGGGAACACGGTGGCGTTGAACGCCGCGCAATGCGGGCAGGTCATCGAGGCGTATTCGACGATCGTGACGGCGGCATCCGCCGGGCCCAGGCCCATGTCCGGCAGCGACTGCGGCTTGGCGACATCGGCGGCGGTTTGCGCGAAGGCCTCCGAGATCAGCCGCAGCGGCGAGAAGCCGGCCAGCGCGGCGAGGCCGGTCAGCGACAGGGCGGCGGTGAAGGCGCGGCGGGTGATGATCAAGGCTCTGCTCCAAAGTGGGCGCCTGAGGCGCCTGAAACGCTCATAACTTGGCTTTTCGCTAGCTTGAAACCCGGTCTGAGGCAATGCCGCGCCTTAAGCAGGGATCAAACGGCGAACGTCAATTTCGCTTGATGGCGGCGCCGAGCCGGGCCAGCGCGTCGCGCAGCGCGTCGTCCTCGATCGCGGTCAGCGTCGAGGCGACCTTGGCCACCTTCTTCGGATCGGGCGGCGCCGGGCGCCGCTTCACCGGCGGCCGCGTCAGCGGGCCCTGGCGCAGCGCCAGCTTGCCGACCGCATGCCAGCCGAAGAAGCGGTTGACCCGCTCCAGGATGACATCAGACGAATGCTGGATCTCCAGCGCCATCGGCCCCTCGACGCGCAGGATCAGGGTCGCCGGCTCCTGCGGCTGGCCCTCGACCGGCCGCGGCCACTGCATCTTCAGCGGCTGGGCATGCTCGGCGATCTCGCGGCCGGCAATCTCCGGCCAGCGCGTCACGAGCTCACGCGCGGCAAAGCCCTGCTTGGCATAGGCGGCCGTCAGCACGTCGCCCATCATCAGCGCGAGAGGCTTTGCGGTGAGGCGGCCGGGCTTTGCCATGGTGCTTTCTCGCTGCCGTCACGCGGCGCGCGGACGGATCGCTTTCAGGTCGGGGGCAATCTCGCGCCGCCGCTGCATGAGGTCATAATCCATCTGAAGACCCAGGAAGAAGCCCTCGGAGACACGAAAATAGCGGGCGAGGCGCAGGTCGGTGTCTGCTGTGATGTCGCGCTTGCCGAGCACGATCTCGTTGATCCGGCGCGGTGGCACATGAACGGCGCGCGCCAGCGCGTTCTGGCTCAGTCCCATCGGCTTGAGGAACTCCTCCAGCAGGATCTCGCCGGGATGCGGATTGTGCAGCAGGTTGCTTCCAGCGGTGGTAGTCGACGATTTCGACATGCGCTGGTCCTCCATCATCCCAGACGAAGCAAATTCGCCATTGATCCTGATCGAATGTTGCCCGACGCGGTCGGCCTTCAAGGCCTCGAGCCGGTTCCCGGGCGGCACCCGGAGATCGTCGAGAACCCGCGCCTGATTCAGAAGACGAAGTTTGCGAAGTGCGACATCCTGAATGTCGGATGGCAATCTCCGGCTACGTCGGCCGCTCCATATCAGCTCCGTCTCGCGATCTGCGAAGCTCTGGATCATGACGGATTATAACGCGCGGCGTCATAGAAGGCGAGGACATTCTGGTGCGCTGCTTGAGCTGGGGACTTCCAGACCGGTGCGCTGGTCTAGTCTTTGTTTTCGCTTTATTGAAGAGGCGTGGCTAACCCCAAGGCTTCTCGAAAACACCAGCACGACACCGGCCTCGCCGAACGCCCGGCGCAACTGCTCGCGTGGTACGATCGCCACCGGCGGCGGTTGCCGTGGCGGGCGCCGGCCGGGCAGCGCTCGGATCCGTACCGGGTCTGGCTGTCGGAGATCATGCTGCAGCAGACCACGGTGAAGGCGGTCGGGCCGTATTTCGAGAAATTCCTGGCGCGCTGGCCGGATGTCTCGGCGCTCGGCGGCGCCGACCTTGAGGACGTGCTGCGGATGTGGGCCGGGCTCGGCTATTACTCGCGGGCGCGCAACCTGCACGCCTGCGCGGTGACTGTGCTGCGCGAGCATGGCGGCGTGTTCCCGGACACCGAGGAGGGCTTGCGCAAGCTGCCCGGCATCGGCCCGTACACGGCGGCCGCGATCGCCGCGATCGCGTTTGACCGCCAGACCATGCCGGTCGACGGCAACATCGAGCGCGTGACGACGCGGCTGTTCAGGATCGAGGAGGCGCTGCCGCAGGCCAAGCCGCAGATCCAGGTGCTTGCCGCGACCCTGCTCGGCCCGTCCCGCGCCGGCGACAGCGCCCAGGCCCTGATGGACCTCGGCGCCACCATCTGCACGCCGAAGAAGCCGGCCTGCTCGCTGTGTCCGTTGAACGAGGATTGCGCGGCGCGTGAGCGCGGCGACCAGGAGACGTTCCCGCGCAAGGCCGCCAAGAAGACCGGTGCGCTGCGGCGCGGTGCGGCGTTCTTCGTCGTCCGCGGTGACGATCTGCTGGTGCGCTCGCGCCCTGCGAAAGGCCTGCTCGGCGGCATGACCGAGGTGCCCGGCTCGGACTGGCTGGCCGGCCAGGAGGATGAAGAGGCCCTTGCGCAAGCGCCGGAACTTGGAGGCGTTAAGCGCTGGCACCGCAAGCTCGGTGTCGTCACCCACGTCTTCACGCATTTCCCATTGGAGCTCGTGGTCTACACGGCCAAGGTTCCGGCCCGCACGCGCGCGCCCGATGGCATGCGCTGGGTGCCGATCGCGACGCTCGACGGCGAGGCGCTGCCGAATGTGATGCGCAAGGTCGTCTCGCATGGGCTGGGGGAGTGAGGCAGCGCTTCGCGTGTAGTTTGTAGTCGTAGGGTGGGCAAAGGCGCGCTCCGAAACCTTGTAGTCCAGGCGATATTTCTACCGCGCCGTGCCCACCATCGCATCAGCGAGTCCGCCGCAACATGGTGGGCACGCCGCCGCCTCCGGCGGCCGCTTTGCCCACCCTACGGCGCCACAACCTCCACCGTCGTCCCGGCCTTGAGCCGGGACCCATACCCCCAGGGAGCGGTTTGAGGCACGCTGGTCATTGGCCTTTTGCCCATCACGACGGCCGTGGCGTATGGGTCCCGGATCGGCGCCACGACGCGCTTCGCGCGCCGTGGCTTGTCCGGGACAACGGCGGAGGGTGAGGCGGATTCACGGTTCAAACAGCGGCCTGCATCAGCAGGAAACAGTTGCATCAACAATGAAGGTAGAGCGGCGATGGACATGACCCCGCATTCTCGCGGCACTTCATGCCCGAGCTTTGCGATCGGTTCGTCCCTCGCACACATGCAGAGGGCGCAGGGAATGCCGGATGCTGGCCGCACCCATGGCCCGCCTGCAGA
>NZ_CAFI01000432.1 GCF_000239775.1 Bradyrhizobium sp. ORS 375 | reverse complement strand
GCGTGCCCGGCGTAGCGTCTTCGCGAAGCCGGGCGTTTGAGCACCCCAAGTCTCGCTTGAGCCGCGCTCTCTGATCTCAGATCAACCCTGTCAAACAGCCTGCCGCTCATCGCAGCCGTCGCTCGCGCCCACACGGCCGCGCTCTCGCGGCCTGATCAGCCCGAGCTGTGCTGGCAGTTGGCGTCCTCTTGAATTGAGAGGGCGCAGGGAAGGCCGAGTGCCGACTGGCACCCGCGGCCCCCGTGCGTAAGAGAGTGCACGGGGAAGGAACCACAGGCTCAGCCGGAAACAACCCGGCCTTCCCTGCGCGATGGTTTGAACGGCTGCTCCGTGCTCTCCCAGGGGACAGGGCTTGGTTTGCCCCCGTCATCGGCATCGTCGCCGACCAAGACACCAGCGTAGGGGTGTCGGGACCACACGGCTTGACCGTCCGCACGACAACGTTCGTCCGCACCTCGATTGAGATGCTGCGTCGCCCCACGGCCACCACTCCCCGCCGCAACGTCCCGTGACGATCGCGATGCGCCCCTCTCAGTGCGGGCGGGATGGCGGAAAATGTGGAGGTGATTTGCCCGACGGCGCAAGGGGAATCAGCACGACGGGCAGTTTGTGCAGGGCCACAACGTGGACCGTTCGAGACGCATACTCAGGAGGTCTCCGTCGACCTCAGAGCCAGGGATCTGGCAAGGTGTCACCGATCAAATGTTGACTCACGCTGAGGGGACTAATTAGCTCCGTTCCGGAGCTGGTGGACTTAATCGTCCGCGCGAGCCCGGGGCTCGTTGTGGGGGGCGCTCCTGATTTCGCGGCCGTACTTCATGACCAGGATCCTAAGCGAGCCAATTCTATTCAAGTCGCAGGGCTTGGCTTTGCACAGCCGTGGACGCGTAGCGCGGCTAACTCATGGAACGCGGTCCGCGCCGGCGCTGCCGCCCTGTAGCTGTCACCTCCTGCTTCGGGCGGCGCCGGTCGATAGCGACCGGCGCGGCCGCAAAGCGCCGTCAGCTCACGGGCTGCAAGCCGGCCAACGTCGAAAACAGTCGCTCGCCTTCGGAGTGGATGGCAGCGAGCAGCGTCGCTTCGTCTGTGCGATGCGCCAGATCTCCGGAGCCGGGAAAGACGATGGTGATGATCCCGGGGCCGGCGCCGGAGTTTTCGACCCGGCCATTCGGTCTGATCCGCTCTTCACCGAGCCCCCGCAGCAGCTGGATCGAGCCCTCGCCGATGCGGTTCTCAGGACCCTCGTCGCCGAACACCGCAAAAGTCAACTTGCCCTTGTAGATCACTGCCGCGTAGTCACCGAGATGGATACCGCGACTGCTTGCCCATGTCTTCGGTAGCGGCAAAACGACGTAGGGAACCGTGTTCGCATTAAGCGAGGTGCCGTCCGCATATTTCAACGACGTAGTCGCCTGCCAGTACTTGTCGCCTTTGCCCTTGCCGTCGGGCCAGCCATCGGTGTCGAGCTGCAGCTCGGAATCCAAATAGAGACATTTGTTAGGGAGGATGCCGAGAAAAGCCGGCTGCAGAACGAACGTCTGATGGATGACATCTGCGTTGCGCAGCATGCCGACGATGTCGCCGAGCACTGCACTATTGGCTGCGCTGGGCGCATAGTGCCGCTTCTCCGCGACCCTGAACGAGAAGGTCGGGGACGTGTCGCCAAGCGCGAGCGTATGCACGGCGGATACGAAATACTCGGCCGGGAACGCCGCCTGCAACAGCCGATTGATCGCGGTCGCCACGATCGCATTGTCCGCAGTGGAATCGATCGTCAGCGCCTCAAGCGCCGTCCGCGTTTTGGGGCCCAGTCGGCCGTCCAGGTCGCCGATCGTCTGTCCCAGCCGGATCAGCCCCGACTGAATGAAGCCGGTGACGGGGTCTTGGCCGAGCACGTCCACCTTCACGCCGGTGGAGACGATGGCGCTTGCGGCCATGGCCATATAGGGCTTCGCGAAATTATCGCCCTTCCTGGCCTTGTAATAGTCGTACACTAGGCCATGACTGCCGCGGCAGTCGAAGTGCCAAGCCTCGTCTGCGCCTGAACTTGGCGTGTCGATGACCGGATGGAGGCCGTGCTTCGCTGCAATCTTCCAAAAGTCCGACAGCTTCATCTTGAGCGCGCCGAGATCGAGGTCGAATGCGCGCCCGGCTTCATGCATGCTGCCGCCGGGCGGCGGACTGAAGGCTGTCTTTTTGCCGGTCACATAGTCGAGATGCGCCTGCAACTGCATGTCGTACGATCGATACATGTCGGACAGGATCAGCTTTCCACCTGCAGCCTCGATGTCTGCGGCAGCCGCCCGGACGGCGCCTAGCATGTCCGGCGTGCAGCGTGCCATGCGCTTGGGAAGATCGCCGCCATAGATTGACTTGATCCGAATGTCGTCGAGCGGAGCAAACATTCTGTTATCTCCAAGAATCGCGTTTCTGGATTGGTCCCCTTGTTCGAGACCGTGCGCACGCCGGCGTGAGACTTTTGCTCGTGCCAACCCCGCTCGTCTTGCGCTGCAGCACGAAGCGAGGCGTGTCTCCCGCTTTGGTTGTGAGACGTTTCTCCGGCGCCTTTGGTTCAGGCCGGAAGATCGTATTGGTCGCATGTGAACCTTGACGCGTGTAAGAAGGCGCTATGCCGTTGCACATCTTGCGCTGACCTGACGATTGTCGGGGGACACACGCTGCGTGACGCGTCGCTACTGCAGCAGCGCGTAGGGCGGATCAGCGGAGCGTAATCCTTTGGCTTGGCTTTGCACCACCGGCCGTAGACGCGATGGGCAAACAGGCGCCAATCCGGCGGGAGGTTGATGGACAAGGACAATCGTTCTCCAGATGCGCGCGGGCGGACGGCAGCGCGGGAATTCCGGTGACAGCACTGTCACCGCAACTCTGCGCAACTCCGATGTATGGCCCGGTGCGTCCGGTCGTGCCGGCTTACTGCACGGAGTAGCTCGGCGATGCCGGCAGGATGGTGGGCGGCCGCGGCGAAAAGCGTGGCGCGGCGCTCGCGGGCGCCAACGAGAGGGTCCGCGGTTGAGCGCCTCGCGCGACCGGTACGACCTTCTCTTTGGCCTTTTCGTTGGAATCGACGACTTTGGTGCTGTTGGCGACCTGCTGGTCGAACAGCATCTGGATATAGGACAATGTGCAGATGCTTGCGTGCTGCTGCACGAGCACATAGGCGCTGCAATAGGCATCCGGAGAAGCCGCAATGTTGAGGCTCGCGAGTTTCGCTTGATTGTCCCGGCTGTGCTTGTCGAACGCCTGCCAGGTCAGCTCGCGGATCTTGTAGAGGTAGGGCGAGAAGGCGTACTGCTCGACGAAGGCATTGAAGACGGCCTCGGTGAGCGTGATAGCCGAGCCCACCAGCGTCACGTTCGACGATGCCACCTTGGCCGCCTGGAGGATGCTCTGCGTGCCGAGATTCGTCGCGTTCAGGGCCTTGATGGAGAAGCGGCCGCTCTGCGTCAGCGCCGCGAGATTGTCGAAGAAGACACCGCATTGCTGCTCGACGTAGCCGAAGCCCGTTTCCGCGTAGCTCAATGCGGACCGTCGGGCGTCTGGAGGTGCAGCGCAGTAGGAGCCGTATTGGAAGATGGCCTCCTGATCGATCTTGGCAGTGACGGTGTCCTGAACGGACGAGCAACCGGAAACCAGCAAAACAGCACAAAGTATCGCGCCGCGACCAAGCATGGCGTGCCCCCCAACCAACTAAACCCTGGCGGGTTTCCCCTTGGAGGCGATTAGATCAACTTGTACAATTGCCGTCAATCCGCTTGAATCTTCGTCGTGTGGTCGAGGTCGCGCGGGAGGCTGCAGCATCGATCGGGTGCGCTGGCGGGAAAGCGGAGTTTGTTCGCCCGTCGTCCGCGATTGCGTGTGATCTCGTCCCCGGCGAGTTCGCCGGAATTGGCGGGGTTTGGAGTCGACGCACGAAGGAAGAAAGACCCGGGACGACTGGATCAGTTCGGACGTCATCAGTTCGGACGTCATCAGTTCGGGGGCGAGGTCAGCCAGTCGTCGCCGAGATCGTGATGCTCATGCGAGCTTGCATGGGACGGCTCGTCACAAATCACCGCTCGAATTGCTAATCAGTTCTCAGAAGGCTTGAAAGCAATCTGTCGGAGATGTAGCATTCACGCGCATTTTTTAATTGATTTTATTTTCTTCGTGCGAGGGGCACATGAAGGTCAATTATCGCTCGCTGGTTCCTGGAGGCTATTTTTCCGCCAATCCGTTCGACCGCTCGACCCCCGTCTCGATCAGGTGCAACAATCCCGGAGCCGTGAATGGCGCCGCGTGGGAGCGCCAATACCCTGGCTATGTCGACACCGTCGAGACGACTCCGGGCAACAAGACGACGATCTTCGAGGCGCCCGAATTCGGTGTCGCCGTCTGGTGGGAATTGCTGCGACGATATTCGGTCAGCGGCGCTGACACCGTCGGCAAGATCATAACCAAGTACGGCGGCGGGCAGGATTATTCGAACTACCTTCAGTTCGTGACGCGGAAGACCGGCTTTTCGCCCCGCAAGAAAGTGCCGCTCGACGACATCGGAGTGCTCAGCGCCTTTGGCAAGGCCATGTTTCAATACGAGGCGGGCAGGCCGACTCCGCTGCTTGACGAGCAGATCGAGTACGGCCTCCGTCTAGGTCGCTCCAAAGGCGATACGTCGTTGGCCGGCGATCTTCCAGACATCGCGCTGGCGCAAGTCAGGACCGCCATCTCGCCGCCCGTTCCCGAGATCCTCGCATCGCCTGGCAAGAAACAAACCATCTCCCTCGACACGATCGAGGGCGTTCGGAGGCTTCAGACCATCCTCATCAGGTGCGGACAGCTCGATCCTCCGGCGGATGGCGGATACGGGCCGGTGACGAAATGGGCCTTGAAGAGGTTCGCCGGGCGTGCTGGCATCACCTGGGATCCCGCGGCCGCGGTGCCGGACGAACTGGATCAGGCGCTCCGTGCGGCTGAACCGATGCCGCTGAAGCCTGGTGACGACCTCGCGGGTCGCATCGCGAAGGCAATGATCTCTCACGGTTACTGGATTGCCCGTGATCCGACGTGCTTCAACATCGTCTACATTGAAGGCATGGACCCGGACGGATCGCTCAACGACAATCGCAACAACGTCTTCAACGATCTCAGGGTGGTCTTCTCGGTCGACGAGCAGGGCGTTCCGTACATCCGCAAGCTCTGGGAGGCGACGACCGAGCCGAGCAGGAAGTGGACACTGACGCCCATGAACCCGGGCGGCGCCTTTCATATCAAATTCGGTCAATACAAAGCGTGGATCAAGGGCTGGTATCACACGCATGATGCTTTGCTTCAGGCCGGAACCATCGAAGGCTATCGGGACCCCCTGAAGACATTCAAGCGCGACTTCAACTATCCGGTGGCGGGAGCAGATTTCGGCGTTCATCAGCACTGGGGCTACGACCTGCCGCATGGGGACATGGGCAATTCGAGCGCAGGATGTCTTGTCGGCCGAAGCACCGCGGGACACCGCGAGTTCATGTCGATCATTCTGAAGGATCCGAGATATCTCGCGAATCCGACATATCGCTTCATGAGCGCCATCATTCCTGCGGCTGAAATCTGAGGCGGGAGTTGCGGCGGCAGCGCGCCTCACGGCTGCGAGGCCGCACTCCACGATTGAGGGCAGCGTCATCGTGATGTCACGGTCACCTTGGAGCTGGTCGCGCCCAACAATGAATCGCCCGACTGGGGCTCGGAGTTGGTGGCATAGGGGCCCTGGTGCTTAGAAGCACACTGCAACCAGCTTGCAGCTCACATGCGCGGCGCCTTCGCGGATCAGATAGGAGCTGAACACGCCGTGCCGGCCGGGCAGCGCCTGCTGCGTCGCGGCTTCGGCCAGCGCCAGTCCGTTCTCGCTGTTGCTGAGCAGGACGACGCCGTCGCCGGTCTTGACCGAGGCCATGACGAAGGCGCGGTAGCCGGGGTTGTTGCCCCAGTGCCAGAGATTGGGGCCGTCGCTGCCACGTTCGAGGCCCCAGCCGAGGCCCCAGCTGAGGCCGAGCTTGGCGTCGACCGTGACGGGTGTCCTCGTGATGGTGTCCAGCATCGGCTTGTCGGCGAGCACGGCCGCGACGAAGGTCGTGTAGTCCTGCAGCGAGGTGCTGAGCGAGTAGGCGGCGACCGGGCGCGTGAAGGGGAGCGCGCGTCCGTCGGGCGGCATCGTCTGCGCGTCGGCGCGGCCGATGTAGCTGCTGTCGGTCATGCGCAGCGGCTCGAACACCAGCTTGGCCATCAGCTGATCGAGCGGCCATCCGGTGACCGCCTCGGCTGCGCGCTGCAGCAGGATATAGCCCTCGCCGGAATAGTCCCACCTCGTGCCCGGCTCGGATTCGAATTCGAGCTTGCCGCTGGCGGCGTTGGGCAGGCCGGAGGTGTGGTTCAGGGCCATGCGCACGGTCACCTTGTGCAGGCCGGGCGCGTCGACCCGCTCGCCCGCGGAAGCCGGATCCCACGGCTGGGGGATATGGACGTAGCCGTCGGGAAGATAGGACAGCACCGGCGCGTCGAGATCGAGCTTGCCGGCGGCGACGAGCTTCAGCACCGCATAGGCGAACACCGGCTTGCTCAGCGAGGCCACCTGAAACACGCTGTGCGCCGATGGCGGCGCCGCGCCTGGGCAGCCGGCGAGCATCTCGGTGCGCGCGAGCTTGCCCGACTTGAGGAAGCCGATGGCGGCTCCGCAAATATGGTGACGTTGCACGAGGTTCTGCAGCGGCTGCTCCGCAGAGGGCGGATGCATCTCGTCGATCCCTGCGGCACACGCCGTCAGCAGGAACGCCATCGCGACGGAGAGTGCCTGGAATGCGACCAGCCGTCGTCCAGAGCGTGGCTGGTCCGAAGGCGTGCGGCGGCGGGAGCTGATGCGGCTGTCGCTATCGCCTGCGCGTGATGTCCTGGTCATGCGTCGTCACGGCCCCCATCGTCGCGCATCTTGCGATGGCGCCACGGCCGGTGTTGCCTCTCATCTGCTTCGAGAGGATTTATTTATCGCAGTATTTTATTATTGTAAAACGATAAATTATCGATGTCGCTTCGGCGTCCCCGAGGTCGGTTGCCGAAGCCAGGGGCCTGATCCGTTCGCAAGGCGACTCCGTTCAGCCAAGACGGTTGAGCCAAGACCCTTCATCGATGGTATTGATCGGCGTGCGCCGCGCGTCTTTCGGAGGCCGCCCATGTTCGTCGACCTGCCCGCTCATGGGCCTGATGATCCGAAGCCCGAGCGTCCGAAGCGGCGGCTCTCGGCGCGGGGCGAGAAGGTGCTGATCGCGCTGCTCGGCTTCAACATGGTGCTGCTGGTGATCGCGCCGGTCGGCGGCGTCACGCTGGTCCATTGGCTGATCGCAGTGCTCGCGCGCTGAGATCGTCGTCGCCTCGAAGCGCGCTGCGTGAGCGGCTGCAGCCCCTGGATGATGGGGCACTGTTAGTTGTGGCCCGCCGCCATGTCTGTCGGGCCTGCGTGATCGCTCGATGGGAGCCGCGCGCCGGCTGTCGGTATCGGGTTGTGGCTCCTGCACGGCGGGTCAATGTCGAACGCGCGGCGAGCTCTCTGCATGGCGTCCACATCTCTGCGTTGCAGCACGCCAGCCATGTAGACATCCTGCGAGGGTTGTGAGACGCTCATGGTACATCCAAGCTGCTCCAGCCGATTGATTTGATGAATTGATAGTTGCGCCGGCCCGGTCGATGCGGGCTGTCAGTTGGTTTTGATCGAGGTGAGGTCGGCTCATGACCAATTTCACAGGGCCTCCATCCGGTGCCATTCGCAATCAGCCGATCTCGGACGAGCTGAAGCGCGTCCTGCAAGCCGCGGCCGAGGCGGCGGGCGTCGATACGATCAGGATCAATTCGGGCGGACAGGATCCGCCGGGACCCGGCGCGCGGCGCACGGGCTCGACGCGTCACGACCACGGCCGTGCGGCTGACGTGCAATGCGTCGCTGGCGGCACGACGCTGACCTTCACCGATCAATCCGCGCCGCAGGCCATCCTCACCTTCGTCACCGCCGCGGCGGCGGCCGGCGCGACCGGCATCGGCGCCGGCGTCGGCTACATGGGCAACCGCACCATCCATGTCGGCTTCGGCGTCTCGACGAGCGACCATTCGCAACTCACCTGGGGCGCCGGCGGCCGCTCCGCGACCGCGCCGCAATGGCTGCGCGATGCGGCGCGCGCCGGATGGGCCGCGCCGGCGGCTGCGCAACCGGCGCAAGCCGGCGCCGGTGCGCCCGGCCGCTTCGTCGTGATCGCGCGCGACGGCTTGAAGCTGCGCGGCGGCCCGGGCACGAATTTCGGCTCGGAGAAAACGCTGCCGGCCGGGACCGAGCTGACGGTGGTGGAGCGGTCGATGGTGGACCCGGCGTGGGTCCGCGTCGATCTGGAAGGCGACGGGCTGCTCGACGGCTACGTGTTCGCCGCCTTCCTGGCGCCGGCCGGATTGGACGGCCATCACGAGGATGCGCCCGAGCCGCACCCCGACGACAACTGATTGCGGACGGCACAGCGGTTGCCGCACGTCTGTTTGCTCTGAACGTCTCTTCTATTCAACGTCTCTCTGGTCTGAACCTCTCGTTGCTGATGGAGCGTCTCGTGGTTACAGCTGACGATATCAGTTGGTTCAAGCGGCAGTTTGGCACCCAAATCCAGGCGGCGCTGCCGGGCACGCCGTTCGACGTCGACATGATCGTCGCGATCGCCTGCCAGGAAACCGGCTACATCTGGTCCGTGCTGCGCAAGAAGGATCTGCCGATCGCGCGTGTCCTGGCGCTGTGCGTCGGCGACACCATCGATTTCCGCGGGCCGGGCAAGGGGGGGCGGGTGGCCTTTCCACGCAACAAGGAGCAACTGGTCGCCGCGCCGAACGGCCAGGCGATGTTCGACATCGCGCGCAAGGCGCTCGTCGACATGGCGGCGTTCATTCCGGGTTACAAGGATGCGGCCGCCAACCCGAAGAAGTTCTGTCACGGCTTCGGCGTGTTCCAGCGCGACCTGCAGTTCTTCGAGGTCGATCCGGACTACTTCCTGCAGCGCCGCTACGAGACCTTCTCCGACACGCTCGCGCAATGTCTCGGCGAGCTGCGGCGCGGGCTGAAGACGCTCCACTTCGAATCGCGGACGAGCCTGACGGATGAGGATTTCGCGAAGGTCGCAATCGCCTACAACACGGGCGGCTACAAGCCGGCCAAGGGATTGAAGCAGGGGTTTTTCGACGGCGAGAAGTTCTACGGCGAGCGCATCTTCGACTATGTCACGCTGTCGCGCAGCGTCGAGACCAGCCATGCGCTCGCCACCGGACGCTACGTCGTGATTGCGCGCGGCGGTCTCAAGCTGCGCGGAGGGCCCGGGACGAGCTTCGATTCCGAAAAGACGCTGCCGGCCGGAACCGAGCTCACCGTGGTCGAGACCGACAGTCACGATCCGACCTGGGTGCGGGTGGACCTTGAAGGCGACGGGCTGCTCGACGGCTACGTCTTCGCCAGCTTCCTGGCGCCTGCCGAGCAGCATGCCGGCGGCAGAGAGGACGCCCCGGAGCCGGCGTGACGCGCCTCCCGGCACTGCGCCTGGCGGCGTCGCGCACGGCGCGCGCCATCAGGGCATGCGGCGATAGATCTGCAGATAGTTGGTCGAGGGCCGGCCGCCGATGCGCCAGCGCATCGTCAGCGGGTTGAGCTCGACGGCCACCGTCTCCACCGGCAAAAACCGAAGCGGCGCGAGCAGCGTCTGCAACTCCGCGGGCTTGACGAAGCGGCGCCAGTCATGCGTGCCGCGCGGCAGCCAGCCGAGGATGTATTCCGCGCCGATGATCGCCTTCACGAACGAGGTCGACGTGCGGTTCAAGGTGCCGATCACGAGAACGCCGCCGGGCCGCACGAGGTCGGCGACGTGGCCGACGAAGCGGGCGAGATCGGCGACGTGCTCGACCACCTCCAGTATCAGCACGATATCGGCGTGAGCGCCTTCGGCGACGAGCTCCTCGGGCACGGCATGGCGATAAGCGACGTCGGCGCGCTGCTTGCGGGCGTGGTCGGCGGCGACCAGCACGTTGCGCTCGGCCGCGTCGATGCCGAGCGTCTTGGCGCCGAGTCGCGACAACGGTTCGGTGACGATGCCGGCGCCGCAGCCGACGTCGATGATCTCGAGCCCGGCCAGCGGCAGGTTCGCCGCGGGATCGCGCCCGACCAGCGCCGGCAGCCGCTCGCAGAGATAGCCCACGCGCGCGGCGTTGAAGGCGTGGACGAGCTTGAACGCGCCGTCCGGCTTCCACCATTCCTCGGCGAGCCGCGAGAACCGCGCGATCTCCGCGGGGTCGATGGTCGAGGGACCTTCGGCGGTCGCGGCGAAGGCGGGCTTCACGGCATCCTTGTAGAGCATGACTGTCCTTCCTCCGCTGGATTGCTCACCGCGCGAGGCGCAGCAGCACGGCGGCGCTCAGCACGATATGGATCAAGGTGAGCACGACCGAGGCGCCATGAAGGCGGGCGAAGCGGCGCGTGTCGCCCGCATCGGTGGCGCGGTTGATGGCCGGCATCAGGACCTGTCGCGCGAGCACGGCCGTCAGCGCGATCGCGGCCAGGGCTGTCCCGGCGAGCGCGTCGCCGCTGAGCGCGAGCAGGCCCGCCGCCGCCGCCGCGGCGATCACGAACAGATAAAAGTGCGGGAAGGCGCGGCGGATCAGCGTCCGCGTCGTGTCGGCCGGCAGCGCGCTGAACAGGAATGGCGCGAAGCCGAACGCGAACAGCGTCATGCCGCCGAACAAGAGCGCGGTCGCAAGCAGGGCGGCGGCGTTGATCATCGCGTTGATCACGACCTGGGCTCCGAGCGTGCCGGCCGGCGCGGCAGGATGTAAGGCACCCGCGCGCGATAGGTTTCAAACCGCGCGCCGTAGATCTGCGTGAAGCGCTGTTCCTTGAAGCGCGGCGCCAGCAGGCAATAGGCCGTCAGCACCGAAGCCACCGCGAGCTGGTCCGGCGTCCACACCGGCACGGTCCACAAGGACAGCGCGAACGACAGATAGATCGGCTGGCGGATGATCGCGAACAGGCCGCGCTGGGGCATGTCCGGAAAGCGCGGCGCGCGATCGGCGGCGAGCGACAGCCAGCCGAGTGCGCCGGACTGCACCTCCACGCCGGCGTCCCAGCTCGCCTTGATCAGCAGCAGCCAGGTGCTCGCATAGGCGAGACAGAGCACGACGAAGGCTGCACCCTGCGCGCGCCACCAGATCACCCCGCTCGGCGTCCACAGCGCGAACAGGCACAACAGCTGGAGCGAGGCGATGATCGCGTAATGCGTGGTGGCGAGCGTCGCGCCATGCCGGCCGAGCCGCATCAGCCAGCGCCGTCCCCGGCCGAGCAGAAGCGAATGCAGCAGCGGAAACTGCACCAGCAGGGCCGCATTCGTGGCGACGGCCCAGGGCCAGGGCACGCGGCCGACGCTTTCGCTCATGCCGAAGAACATCGCGCCGATCATCGCCAGCACCGCGAGGGCGAAGAGGGTGTGGCAGACGAAGCCGGACATCAGCGCGATGGCAATGCGCCGCGCGCCTTCAGGCGCGGCCAGCGCGGCGCGCAGCAGTGCCGTCAGGCGGGAGAGGTGGGAGATGTCGGCCGGGTTGCTCACCTCTCGGCTACGCCGGGCGGCGAGAAGCGGATTTCAGCAGGTCATCACGGATGCGTGAGATGATCTGCCGGTAGCGGAGGCGCGGAGCCTGACAGCTCAGACCTTCATGTCGATCACGGTCCGGCTCATCTCGTCGCTCGCCTTCAGCACGCGCGCATTGGCGGCGAAGCTGTATTTGGCGACCAGCTGGCTGATCATCTCCTGAGCGAGATCCACATTGGGCGCGGCGACAAGGCCGTCCTTGTTGGCAAAAGGCGCCGAGGGCTGGTAGCTCGCCGACGTCCCCTGGCTCGCCTTGGCGATCGTCGCCTGGGTGCCGCCGCCAGCGACGTCGCTCTGCACCAGCGTCAGCGGATCATAGGCCTTCGGCGCTCCCGCCGGCAACGTGCCGTCGGCGTTCGGCAGCGCGCCGGTGCTCATCGCATTGGCAACGTTCGAGGCGGACACCTCGAGCCGCTGCGAGGCGGCCTTCATGCCGGAGACGGCGATGGTGGCGATCGGACTCATGGGGCGCAGCTAAACGCAGAGCTTACGAAGCAAGCGTGAAGGCTCGCGGCGAGATCCGAGCGTTCGGAGCAAGGTCTCGTTCACCATGGCTCAGTGCTGGAGGGGGCCGGCGGTCGGCCTCAGCCGCGGCATGATCACGGTGGATTGCTGTGGAGGTCGATTCCGGCCGGCCTGTTTCCGCGGTAAATTCGCGAGCTTGAGGGAGTTCCGTCATGCCCAAATCTGGCACCCAACCGGCTGGTCTCGACCACCACGCCAAAAAGCTCGCGGCCGGCTTTGCCAAGGGCCGGCTGCCGCAGCCGACGCCGGAGCTCGAACGCTTCCTGCTCGCCAACGCCACCGAGATCTTCGCGGCGGCCGAGGGCGTGTGCCGTCACATGCCGCCGGCCGGCGACGACGAGGCGCTCGGCATTGCCTATCTGTTCCTGCTGCAGATGCTGCTCGCGGGCCTGAACGAGCGCGCCAAGCGCGGCGTCAAGGACGCCGCCGACCTCATCGCGCGCTTTCAGTCCGATCTCGCCGCCCGCGTCGAAGCCGGCGACATTGAGGGCACGCTGCTGGCCTATCTCGGCGGTGCGCTGCAGCAGGCAGGCGTCGCCGCATCTCCCGAGCTCACCAAGGCTTCGGCGGAGCTCGTCGACGAGGATGAGGACGACGTGCTGCCGGGCGATATCGGCCTGGTGCTTGATGAGATGCTCGAGGCCTGCGACGGCGACCCGTTCGAGATGGTCTCCTCGTTCGCGCAGGGTGCCCACCTTCTTCCTGATGAAGCCAAGGTCGCCGTGATCACCCATCTCGCGCATCAAGAGCAGCCGGATGCACGCGCGGCTGCGGTGCTGTTCCTGCAGAACGGCAGCGCGGCGGTGCGCAAGGAAGCCGCGACGGTGCTCGCTGAGCAGGCCCCCACCTTGTCCCCGGTCGATCTCCGGCGAGTGATCGCGATGCGCAATTGGCGGCCGGAGCGCGAGCGCGCGGCCATCGATGCGATCATCCAGAAGGCGCGCGCGGCCGGCGTGGACTGTGCCCCCTGGGACAAGGGGGCGGTCGATGAGCTCAAGTCCAGCCCGATCGACGGCTCCGGCGCGCAGCTGCTGCTCGCAGTCTCGCCCCTCGACCGCAAGACGAAGCGGATATCGACCATCTTCACCCGCGACGGGATCACCGAGGCCATGACCAGCCCGCCGCAGTCGATTCCGACGGCCAAGAAGCTGGTCGGAGAGGTAGCGACGCACGGCCCGCTGCTGGACGTCAGCCGCGCCTTCATCGACCGCATGATCGCGCATCATCTCGCTCTCACCATCAAGGCCGGCGAGGTGCCGCCCGCCGGGCTCCTGGAAGTCGCGGAGACGATCGGCGGCGCCGCGTGGCAGCCGGAGCGGATCGACTGTCGCGCGGCCCTCGACGCGCTCATTGCCGAATTGCCGGACGATCTGCGCGATCCGGACGACGTCGCGCAGGCGCTGGCGGACAGCGGTGATATCGCCGAGCTCGACGGCATCGAAGACTCCTGGTTCGAGGACGATGCCGAACTGGAGCAGAAGGTGAAGAGTGCTAGCCGGCGTGCCCGCGAGAAGCTTCCCGTCAAGCTGCTGCAGAACGACGGGGCGATCGGGGCGCAGCGGACGCGCTGGGCGGAGCTGTTCGTCCTGACCGCGCTATGGATGCGCGAGGGGCGGGAAGGCGAGTGGCTCAGCTGGGCCGACCTCGCGGTGGTCGCGCGCGCCCTTCTCGACGGCCATGATCTCACGGAGATCGGGCTGATGCGCAACATCGCCCAGCGGACGGTCGAATGTCTCGCCCGCGAAGATGACGACGACGATCTTCAGGAGGACCTGGTCTGATCGTCGCGCAGGCAGGCCAGCGCGCCTGCGACTTCGTCGGCTGTGGCGACGAGAACGTAGTCTCCGCGCGCGGCGCGGACGCCGCCGGTGACCACGACCGCGCGCTTGGGGCAGAGGCCGAAGCAGCTCGTCATGATGACGCGCGGCGACTTGCGGCTGGACGGGGCGGCGAGCTTGCTCTCGCGCTTGATCGCGGTCTTGATGCCCTTCGCGTCGTCGATGCGTTTCAGGCATTTGCGGCAGACGAAGACAGGCGCAGGGCGGCGGGGCGTGACGATCGGGGGACGGGCCATGCTGATTCAGCTAGGCAGCCGGGTGCCCCGCTGCATCGCTGACGAATGCGCAGCCGATGTGCTTCTGGCGAGGTTCCGAGCTGTCGGCGTCAGCGCGGGCCGAGCCGGGCCAGCGCCCACCGCACCGACAGGCCCAGGACAACGGCGGGAATGACGATGACTGCGCCGGCGATCCCCGCGAACGCCAATTCGAGCGGCCAGAGATTGTGCGAGGTGGGGTCGATGGCGGTGTGCCTCGCAATCGAGACGGCGGCGATCGTGGGCGCGCAGAACGACATGACCTGAACGATACGGCGCACCGGAGCGGCATCGGCCAGCACCAGGACCAACGACAACAGGCCGAGCAGCAACGCCCCCGGGGCGACGGCGAACTGTCCCCTGTTGAGCTCGTCATAGGACAGCCGCCAATAGGGGAGGCCCGCCGCCAGCACGACGACGGCAAACGCGGCGAATAGCCAGAGGGGACCGTGACTCTTCATGCTGGGAGCGTCGCAGCCGCACGTTAAGGAGGTCTCACCAGCGGGCAGCCGAGCGACGGACGAGCTATTGCTCATCATCGGAGCATATGATCTGCTTGCCAGCACTCTGGCGGGCGCGCCTGGGGATGGCGGCGGGCGCCGGTTCCCGTTGCCGGGAGGGCCGTGCCATAATGCGTGTCACGCTCGGCCTCGGCGCGCGGCGGACGAATGGGGATGGAGACCGCGCGGCGTCATGGCGGCCAGCGACAGCGACAAATCACGTCTCGACGACGCCGCCCGCGCCGGCTGGCTGTATTTCATCGCGGGCCACACCCAGGACGAGATCGCGCGGATGCTGCAGGTGTCGCGCGCCTCGGCGCAGCGGCTGGTGTCGTTGTGCCTCGCCGAGCGGCTCATCACCTTCCGGCTCGAGCATCCGATCGCCTCCTGCATGGCTCTCGCCGCCCAGCTCAAGGAGCGCTTCGCGCTTGTGCATTGCGAGGTGGTGCCGACCGATCCGGCCGCGCCGACGGGCGCCGCAGGCATTGCCGAGCGTTGTGCGAACTTGCTCGAGACAACGCTTCGCGCGGAGACGCCGGTCATCATCGCACTCGGCACCGGGCGCGCGGTGCGCGCCGCGGTCGAGCGCGTCACGCCGATCGATCGTCCGGAGCATCAGATCGTCTCGCTGGTGGGCAACATTCTGGCCGATGGCTCGGCCAGCTTCTTCGACACCGTCGGCCGGCTCGCCGACCGCACCGGCGCGCGGCATTATCCGATGCCGCTGCCGTTCCTGATGGGCAGCGAGGACGAGCGCGACCGTATGGTCCGGCTCGATGCCATCGCCAAGGTCAAGGCGGTCGCCGACAAGGCCGATCTCAAGCTGGTCGGCATCGGCCAGATGGACCAGAAGGCGCAGATGCATGTCGACGGCTTCGTCACCCGCGACGAACTCACCGAGATGATGCGGCTCGGCGCCATCGGCGAGATCACCGGCTGGGCCTATGACGCCAAGGGCCGGGTGATCGACGGCGGCATCAACCGCCGCCTGACGAGCATCGCGCCGGATGTCCCGGCGCGCGCGATGACCATCGCGGCGGCGCTGGGCCCGGCGAAGATCGCGGCCATCCGTGCGGCGCTGACGGGCCGGCTGATCAATGGCCTGATCACTGACGAAGCCACCGCGCGCGCCGTGCTGGCTTGAAGTCGCCCAACTCTCTCCTCTCGTCATTCCGGGGCATTCGCGCGTAGCGCGGATGAGCCCGGAATCCATAACCCCAAGCGAGGGTTTGGAGACGAGATGTCCACCCTGAGCGTGCCCCGAACCCCTCCCTGTGGGTATGGGTTCCGGGCTCGCGCTGGCGCGCGCCCCGGAACGACGGGCGTGGTGAGAGACGCGATCTTCAGCAGCGCGTTTAATATTTGAGAGATCGCCTCCCGCGTCGCACAACCTGTGCGCGCCGTCGTATGCTTGACAAAGCCTGACTGTTGTTGTGAACATCAGCTCAGCCCGTGAGCATATGTTCAAAAGACACGGGAAGGGAGGAGACCGTGAAGACCATCTTCACTCGCACGCGCACGCTTGCCGCCCTGATGGGCGCCGCCACGCTGCTGACCACGATGCCCGCGTCGGCCGAGACCACCCTGACCATCGCCACCGTCAACAATGGCGACATGATCCGGATGCAGGGCCTGACCGGCGAATTCACCAAGGCCAATCCCGACATCCAGGTGAAATGGGTCACCCTGGAAGAGAACGTGCTCCGCCAGCGCGTCACCACCGACATCGCCACCAAGGGCGGCCAGTTCGACATCCTCACCATCGGCACCTACGAGGTGCCGATCTGGGCGAAGAAGAACTGGCTGGTGCCGCTCGACAAGCTCGGCGCCGACTATGACGCGAACGACATCCTGCCGAAGATCAAGGACGCCGTGTCCGTCGACGGCAAGCTCTATGCCGCGCCGTTCTACGGCGAGAGTTCGATGGTGATGTACCGCACCGACCTGTTCGACAAGGCCGGGCTGAAGATGCCGGAGAGCCCGACCTGGGACTTCGTCATCGACGCCGCCAAGAAGCTCACCGACAAGCAGGCCGGCACGTTCGGCATCTGCCTGCGCGGCAAGGCCGGCTGGGGCGAGAACATGGCGTTCCTGACCGCGATGTCGAACTCGTTCGGCGCGCGCTGGTTCGACGAGAAATGGCAGCCGCAGTTCAACACGCCGGAATGGAAGAAGACACTGTCGACCTATGTCGACCTGATGAAGGAGGCCGGCCCTCCCGGCGCCAGCTCCAACGGCTTCAACGAGAACCTCGCGCTGTTCAACTCCGGCAAATGCGCGATGTGGATCGACGCCACCGTGGCGGCCTCGTTCGTGACCAATCCGAAGGAGTCCAAGGTCGCCGACAAGGTCGGCTTCGCGCTGGCGCCGAACACCGGCCTCGGCAAGAACGCCAACTGGCTGTGGGCCTGGAATCTCGCGATCCCCGCCGGCTCCAAGAAGACCGATGCGGCCGAGAAGTTCATCGCCTGGGCGACCAGCAAGGACTACACCAAGCTCGTCGCCTCGAAGGAAGGCTGGGCCAACGTGCCGCCGGGCACGCGCACCTCGCTGTACAAGAACGAGGACTATCTGAAGGTCGCACCGTTCGCGAAGATCACGCTCGCCTCGATCGATGCGGCTGATCCGAGCCATCCGACGGTGAAGCCGGTGCCGTATGTCGGCGTGCAATACGCCGCCATCCCGGAATTCCAGGGCATCGGCACCGCGGTCGGCCAGCAGTTCTCGGCGGCGCTTGCCGGCTCGATGACGGTCGATGCGGCGTTGGCTGCGGCGCAGTCCGCCACCGAACGCGAGATGAAGCGCGCCGGCTACATCAAATAGGCGCGCTTGGCTATCAGCTCGACACGAAAACTCCTCCCGAG